>JBIIUJ010000036.1:0-19148 GCA_044340025.1 Caulobacterales bacterium | reverse complement strand
GTGGCGACGCGGCGGTGCGCGACTATTCCGAGCGCTTCGACAAATGGTCGCCGCAAACGTTCCGGCTGGGCCAGGCCGAGATCGACGCCGCGTACGCCGCCCTGGATGCGCGCACCATCGATGATATCGCCTTCGCCCAGGCCCAGGTGCGCAACTTCGCCCAGATCCAGAAGGACGCCCTGCGCGACGTGGAAGTCGAAACGCTGCCGGGCGTGGTGCTGGGCCACAAGAACCTGCCGATGAACGCGGTCGGCTGCTATGTGCCGGGCGGCAAGTATCCGCTTGTGGCGAGCGCGCACATGAGCGTCGTGACCGCCAAGGTGGCTGGCGTCAGCCGCATCGCCACCGTCGCCCCGCCGTTCGAAGGCAGGCCCAACCCTGCCATCGTGGTGGCCCAGCATATGGCGGGGGCCGATGAAATCTATTGCCTCGGCGGGGTTCAGGCCGTCGCGGCTCTGGCCATCGGCACCGAGACGATCGCGCCGGTGGACATGGTGGTCGGCCCCGGCAACGCCTATGTGGCGGAGGCCAAGCGTCAGCTGTTCGGCCGCATCGGGATCGACCTTCTCGCTGGGCCGACCGAAACGCTGGTGATCGCCGATGACAGCGTGGATGGCGAACTGTGCGCCGCCGACCTGCTGGGGCAGGCCGAGCATGGGACGAACTCGCCCGCCGTTTTGCTCACCACCTCCGAAAAGCTCGCCCGCGACACGATGGCCGCCATCGAGCGCCAGCTGGAATGGCTGCCCACCGCCCCCATCGCCCGCAAGGCATGGGACGATTATGGGCAGGTGATCGTGGCCGAAGACGACGCCGAAATGGTGAAGATCGCCGACGAGATCGCCTCGGAGCACGTGCAGGTGATGACGCGCGACCCGGACTATTTCCTCGCCAACATGACGAATTACGGCGCGCTCTTCCTTGGCCACCGCACCAACGTCAGCTATGGCGACAAGGTCATCGGCACCAATCACACTCTGCCGACCCGCAAGGCTGCGCGCTACACCGGGGGGCTCTGGGTGGGCAAGTTCATGAAGACCTGCACCTACCAGCGCATTCTCACCGACGAGGCCAGCGTGATGATCGGGGAGTATTGCTCGCGCCTGTGCGCGATCGAGGGCTTCGCCGGCCACAAGGAGCAGGCCGACATCCGCGTGCGCCGGCTGGGCGCGCGCGTTTCAGAGCCGGTCTGAGGCGTCTGCGGCGTGGCCCGTTCAGCGCGTTCCAGCCAGACTGGCGAACAGCCCGCGCGACGCCGGCCCACTTCCTATGACGTAGCCAAGCTCGCCGGCGTTTCGCAGTCTGCGGTGTCGCGCTGCTTCAAGCCCGGGGCCTCGATCGCGCCTGACACGCGCGAGCGGGTGCTCGCAGCCGCCAAGACTTTGAATTATCAGCCCAACGCGATTGCGCAGGGTCTGATCACGCGCCGCTCAAACCTTGTCGCGATCCTGATTTCGAGCCTGACCAACCTCTATTACCCCGAGGTCCTGACCGAGCTCACCGCCCGGCTTTCCGCGCGCGGGATCCGCGTGCTGCTGTTTGCGGTGCGTCAGGAAAGCGAGGTCGATGAGATCCTCGATCATGTCTGGCGTTATCGGGTCGATGGCGCGATCGCCGCAGTCCGGTTGTCGGACGCCCAGATCGACACGTTCGCCCGCAATGGCGTGCCGGTCGTGCTCTACAACCGGATCGGCCAGACAACGCCGGCTTGCAGCGTGGTGTGCGACAACGCCGCCGGCGAGCGCATGCTGATCGATGGCCTGGTCACAGCGGGGCGCAGGCGTTTCGGCATCATCGCGGGGCCGGTGGATTCCTATGTCGGCGAGGAGCGCGTGCGCGAGGCGCAGGTTCGGCTGGCCGAGCACGGCCTGGCCGCAGCGCTCACGCGCGGCGGGTTTGATTATCTGTCTGGCGCGGAGGGCCTTGGCGTTCTGCTGGCCGAGACCGGCGGCGCCCTCGATGCGCTGGTGTGCGCCAATGATCTGATGGCCATCGGCGCCATCGACGCCGCCCGCGCCCGCGGGCTGGAGGAAGAGACGCTCGCGATTGTGGGGTTCGATGGCGTGGGACCGGCCACATGGCGCGCCTACCAGCTCACCACTATCGCCCAGCCGGTCAAGCGCATGGCCGAGGCGGCCGTCGCCATGGTGGCGGAGCGGATCGAAAACCCGGCCCTGCCGCCGGAACGCCGGCTGTTTGTCGGCGAAGTGCTCGCGGGGCGGTCCGCCGTCCTGAAGCTGACCTGAACACACAAGGATCACCCATGGCGCTCGATCGCATTCCCACCACGCATGTCGGCTCGCTGCCCCGCAATGACGAGATGACGGCGCTCTTGTTCGCACGCGAGCGCGGCGAGCCCGTCGATACGGCGGCCTTCGAAGCCGCCGCAGCGTCGGCGGTGGACGCCATCGTCGCCCGCCAGATCGCGGCCGGCATCGACATCGTCTCCGACGGGGAGATGAGCAAGATCTCCTACGCCACCTACATCAAGGACCGCCTCACGGGCTTCGACGGCGATGCGCCGCGCACCCCGCCACGCGATCTGGAAGACTTTCCCTCTTTCATGGCCCGCCAGGCCAAGGGCGGCGGCACGCCCACCTATCGCCGGCCGATGTGCGTGGGCCCCGTGGCGGTGAAGGATGACGCGCCGCTCCATGCTGATCTGGCAAGCTTTCGCGCCGCGGTGGAGGCGCATCGCCCTGCCGCTGGCGCTTTCATGACGGCGGCCTCGCCCGGCGTGATCGCGCAATTCCAGCCAAACCAGCATTACGCCAGCCAGGCCGCCTATCTGGAGGCGCTCGCCGCCGCCATGCGGCCCGAATACGAGGCGATCGTCGCGGCGGGCTTCACGCTTCAGCTCGACTGCCCCGACCTCGCGCTTGGCCGCAACATGATGTACAAGGACAAGTCAGACGAAGAATTTCTGGAGATGGCCAATCTCCACGTCGACGTGATGAACGATGCTCTTCGCAACATTCCCAGAGAAAAAGTTCGCGTTCACACCTGCTGGGGCAATTACGAAGGCCCGCACCATCACGATATTCCCGTGGACATGCTGTTTCCCGTGATCAGCCGGCTGAATGTCGGGGCGTGGAGCTTTGAAAGCTGCAACCCGCGCCACGCGCACGAGTGGGAATTGTTCGAAGGCGCGGACCTGCCTGAAGACCTCGTGCTGATCCCCGGCATGCTCGACAGCACCTCCAATTTCATCGAGCATCCGCGCGGCATCGCCCAGCGGCTCCTGAAGTTCGCCGACATCGTGGGGCGCGAGCGCGTGATCGCCGGCACGGATTGCGGCTTTTCCACCTTTGCGGGCTTCGGCCTTGTGGATCCTAACATCACCTGGGCGAAGTTTGGCGCGCTGGCGGAAGGCGCCGCCATGGCGTCCGAGAAGCTCTGGGGCAAAGCATGACGCTGAAGGCGCGTCTGGCGGCGCGCCAGCCCACGCTCGCCACCTTCATCAAGACGCCCCATCCTGCGGTGGTGGAGGTGCTGGCCATGAGCCCGCTCGACGCCTTGATCCTCGACGCCGAGCACGCCCCGTTTGATCGCACGCAGCTCGACCTGTGCGTTCTTGCCGCCCGCGCGGGCGGCAAGGACGTGCTGATCAGGCCCGAAAGCGCCGCGCCCGAACATCTGCTCCAGGCGCTGGATCTGGGCGCGACCGGCGTGATCGCCCCGCATGTGAAGAGCGCGGCGGCGGCGCGCGCCTTGGTGGCGGCCTGCCGCTATGGCCCCGGCGGGCGGGGCTATGCCGGGTCCACCCGGCCGGCGCGCTATGGCCGGCGGCCGATGGCGGAGCACATCGCCGCCTCCAACGCGGAGGCCGTGATCATCGCCCAGATCGAGGATCTGGAGGCGCTCGACGCGATCGAGGAAATCCTGGCCGTCGAGGGAATCGACGCCTTCTTCATCGGCCGGGCCGACCTGACGGTCGCGCTGGGCTGCGACAATCCCGACCATCCGGATGTGGTGGCGGCGGTGGAGCGCATCTGTGCGGCAGGCCGCGCGGCCAATCGCTGTATCGGCATGTTCTTCGCCCGGCCCGGCGACGCGCCCCTCTGGCGGGCGCAAGGCGCGAGCTTTTTCGCGCTCGCCTCCGACCAAGCCTTCCTGCATTCCGGCGCTCAGGCGCTGGCCGACGCCGTGCTGGGGCCCAGCCTGTAGAAGCGCTCCGCCGTTCCGGCAAACACCGCCGGGCGGCAGGCTTCCGGCGTCAGGGTCCACACCGCCTCGAACACGGCGCGATAGGATCGGTAGAGCCGGTCCACCGGGAAGTTCGAGCCCCACAGAACGCGCTCGGGCCCGAAGGCCTCCAGCACGCCCTCCACGATGGGTGCGAGCGCGGCGGGCGTCGAGGCCGGGTTGAACATGCCCAGGCCGGAGAGTTTGCACACCACGCCCGGCCGCCTTGCCATCGCGACGAGCCCGCGCCGCCAGGCTGCAAGCCCGCTGGCGGACTGGTCCCAGGGCGAGCCCGCATGGCACAGCGCGACTGTCAGGTCGGGCGCGGCGGCCAGCGTGTCGGCCGCCCGCTCCAGCATCGGGGCCGAGAGCTGAAGATCAAACGACAGGCCGCGCGCAGCCAGCGTCTGAAGTCCGGCCACGAAGGCAGGCGAGGACAGAAGGTCCGGCCCCTGGTCTTCCGACGGGTGGCGCGAAACGATCTGGCGGATCCCGCGCAGCCGGCGGGGCGCAGCTGCAGCATGCGCGTCCAGCGTGGCCAGGAGGCCGGGGCCGGTCAGATCGGCGAAGGCGACGATGGCCGTGGGCAGGCCCGTCTCGTCGGCTTGCGCGTTCAGCCAGGCGGTCTCGGCCACGCTCGCTTCCGGCGCAGCCCCCACCTGAACATGCACGCTGCCGGCGACGTCGATCCCATCGTGATCGCGGCGGAAATCGGCGGGGAGATAGTCCTGCTGGATTGGCGTCGGGTCGCCGAAGAAGCGGCGCACCCCACGCGCCATCAGCCAGGGATAGGCCACCGCGCGCAGGTCCCAGAGGTGATGATGCCCGTCGATGACGCGCACTAGAGGCTCACCAGCGGCGCGGCTGTAGCTGCAGCCATGCCCGACAGGTCGAACACGACGTCGAGGCCAGCGAGCTGTTCCGCCTCCAGTGTCAGCAGACAGGAGACAAAGCCGGTCAGGCGTGCGCCGGGCGGCATCGTCTGGCCCGCGATGGCCTCCGCCGCCGGGTGGGCGGCGATCCGCCACAGAAGGCCGATCTGATCGTCTGCCTCGCTCCAGCGATCGAGAACCGCGACGAGGTCTGGCGCAGCCGCCAGCGTGCGCACAAGCGCCATGGCGGCGGCCGGCCCGTCGCCCCCGGCGCCGTGCGGGCCGCGCCAGCTGGCCCCTGGCGTAAAGGCTGCGGCCAGCAGATCGGGCCGGCGACCGTTGACTGCGCGATGGATCAGGCCGGCCGCCAGCGCGGCGCGCGGGCCGATCGGATCGGCGAAGGCCGGCGCGTCTGCGCTCGCGCGCTGGCCGCGGCCGGAAGCAAGCTCGCCCAGGGGCGGATGGCGTGGCGCAGCGGGCGCACGGGCGGGCGGGTCGTCTTCGACCACGATCTCATGGGCGATGCGATCGCCCTCGAAGACACACCAGCGATGGCGTCGCCAGCGCCGGCCGCCAGCGTCCTGAACCTCGACGGCCAGCAGGCCCGGCAGCTCTGCGTGGCGCAGGATCGTCTGAGCGCCGGACGCGGCGAGCGCGCGGGCCGCCTCGGCCATCAGCGCGTCGCGGCTGTGCACAAGGCCCTGGTCTGTCTCGCGCGTTGCGCGGTGCAGATAGGCCTCGGCGATCACGCCCAGGGCGAGATCCTGATAGATCGCGCGCTCGCCCGCCAGAAGGGTCACAGTCCGCCCTCGATCTGTCGCAGGACGGCGATCTCGTCAAACACCGTCCATTCCTCCCGGATCAGGCCGGCCCGCAGCGTCCAGTGGGTGACCGCCAGGATCAGCACATCCTCGCCCGTGGGCGGGCCATAGAGCGCGGGCCCTGCATGCCGGCCCGCAAGCCGCCAGCGCACCGCCACCTCCGCGCCCCGTGCTGTCTCGATGCAGGCGATATGGTCGATCACGATGCGCGCATCGGAAAAGCTCGCAAACAGGCCCGTCAGCCAGCCGATGATCTCGCCATGGCCAAACAGCCGCCGCCCGCCGGGCATGTGCGCGCGGGCATTGGGCGCATAGGCGGCGCGCGCCAGCATCAGGCGGCGGTGATTCCAGAGCGCATCAACGATCCAGCGGGCGAAGGCGAAAGGCTCGTCCGGCGCGGCCTCGGTCGGGAAGGGGGTTTCGGGCGCGCTGCGCACGCTCTCGATCTGGCTGCGCCGCCAGTCCGCACGGCCGCCGCCGGCGGCGCGATCGGCGGACGCCTGCGCCTGCGCGATCGCATGGGGAGAAAGCCCCAGCCCCAGCGCGATGGCGCTGTTGTCGCGCACCAGCCACTCCTCCACGATCCGGTTCTCGCGGCACAAACAGTCGGCGATGGTGGTGAAGGCCACGGCGCGCCCGGTGGCGGGGCCGAACTCCGGCGAGGCGCCGCGATGCGTCGCGTGGCTGATGATCCGGTGGGACGAAAGATAGCCCGCGCGCTCATCGCCGGACCAGATCACCGCCTCGCCATAGAGAGTGCGGTCGGGAAAACCGGCGAGCGTGGCCATCGTGCCCGCGATGACGCTCGAAACCCCGCCGCCCGTGCCGGTGGCGGTATGGATCGGGCAATCGGGCGCATAGTGCGTCTGGATCAGGCCGACGTCCTTCTGCTCCCAGATCCGGTGGGTGCAGCGCAGGATATAGTCGGTCAGATCGACATAGGTTTCGTCAAAGCCTGCCAGCGGCATGGTGCGGCCCCCACCCGGCGCCAGCAACGCCTCGATGTCGAGGCCTGGAACCTGAACGCCCATGCCCGCCTCAGGCCAGGCGAATGGGGCCGGGCGCGTCCCCGCCGCGAACGACAAAGGCCACCGCCCCCTCGCTGGAGCGGAAGGCGCGGGCAAGACCCGCCGGCGCCGTCAGCGTGTCGCCAGGCCCAAGCGTCAGGCTGCCATCGTCCCAGTCCATCGTCACCGCGCCGGACTGGACGAAGATCACCTCGGCCTCGTCGCGGATATGACGGACGGTGGCGGCGCCCGGCGCAAAGCTCAGACGGCGCAGGTGAAAGCCGTGGGGCCAGGCCAGCGGCCCTGCGGCCACGCCCTCATGGATGCTTTCCGGGCCGATCACCGCGCGTTCGTCCACGCCCGCCCCAGACAGCGGGCTCTGCGGCAGCGCCGCAAACGCCTCGGGCCGCACGATCACGCGCTCGACCTCCTGCCGGCTTGGCACCCGCATGCGCGCAACCTCTTCCGGCGTCGTGCGCGGCATCGCGCGCGCGCCCGGCGGCACAGACTGGCCGGCGGCGGTGTCGATCAGGCTGCCGTCTTCCAGAAGCACGAGCCCATAATCGCGCGCCATGTCGAAGACATAGGGCGCCCACTTCACGCGGCCGGGGTCATCGCCGCCCAGCACCACCCAGAGAAAGCCGGTCTCCTCGCCCACATTGGTGAAGCCGCGAAACATGCCCGTCGGGATGGAGGCCACCGTTCCCGGCCCCACGCGCACCTGAACATCCTGCCCGCGCTCGCCGATGTTGAACGTCCAGTCACCCGAATGCACCACAAAGACCTCCGCGGTCTCGTGACTGTGCTGGCTGTTGACGCAATGGGGCGGCTGGCGTGCGCCGCCGATGTTGAAGCCGTGCGGCTCGGCGATATGGATGTGCTGTTCGGGATTTTCCGACACGCCCGGCCCGATGATCGTGAAGTTTTCCTTGGCTTCCGACCCCGGCGAGCGGGTGTCGATGAAGGCGTTCATGCAGGGCTTCAACTCGGCGTAGCGCACGAGACGGGCGCGCATCTGCGCGCTCGACCACCGCCGCTCGGCCGTTGTCGCGGGGGTGTCGAGGATGGCCATGGAACGCTCCAGTACGCGTCGCGCCGCGGTACGCAGCGGAGCTTTACAGCGCGTGCATTCGAAGTCAAATGTCGGTCCGGGGGAGAACATGACCCAGACAAACGCCGCTCTCGCAGACCTGAAGCGCGCCTTTCGCGCCGGCCTCGATCAGACCGCCCGGCTCTGTGCGCCCGGCGCGATCGATGCGGTTGTGGCTGGCCTCGATCCCGGCGTCGTGTGGTCGGCCTGCGCGCCGATCAACACCCTTGTCGGGCGGGAGGCGGTGCGCGAGGGCTTCTGGGCCCCACTGCTGCGGGCGTTTCCGGATCTGGAGCGCCGCCCCGATCTGCTGCTCGCCGGCGCCTGGGCCGAGGGGCTCTGGACGGCGCATATGGGCCACTTCCTGGGCGTGTTCGAGCAGGATCTGTTTGGCGTTCCCGCCACCCGCCGGCCCGTCTGGCTGCGCTATGGCGCGTTCGAGCGTCATGGCCCGGACGGGGTAACGCAGGCCTACTGGATCATCGATCTGCCGGGCCTGATGATGCAGGCAGGCGTCTGGCCGCTCGCCCCAGGGCTTGGCCTGCCGGGGGTTTCGCCCGCGCCCGCCGCTCAGGACGGCCTCGCCGCCGCGCTGGGCGCGCCGGGAGAGAGCGCCGAGAGCCTCGCCCTTGTGGAACGGATGATCGCCGGCCTGATGCAATATGATCGCGTCTCGCTTTCAAGCATGGGCATGCGCCGGTTCTGGACCCCGCATTTCGGCTGGTATGGGCCGGCGGGGATCGGCACGATGCGTGGGCATGCCGATTACGAGCGCGGGCATCAGCAGCCGTTCCTCACCGCCTTCCCCGACCGCAAGGGCGGCGACCACAAGTGCCGGATCGGCGATGGCGCCTATGTCGGCTCCACCGGCTGGCCCAGCATCCGCGCAACCCATACCGGCGGCGGCTTCATGGGCCTGCCGCCGACCGGACGGCCGGTGACGATGCGCGTGATGGATTTCTGGCGCCGCGAGGGCGCGTTTCTGAGCGAGAACTGGGTGTTCATCGACCTGATCGACCTTCTGGGTCAGATGGGTCTCGATGTCTTCGCCCGGATGGGCGAGATGATCGCGCGGCGATGAGGGCGAAGCCCCCTTCGTCAGGCTGCGCCTGACACTTCCCCCGCAAGCGTGGGAAAACAAGGCGCGGGTATCTTCCCCCGCAAGCGGGGGAAGGGGGCGGCGGAACCGAAAGCCCTGGTCATGGCCTTGCGCAGAGCGCGGGCCTTCTGCCTCGTTAGGCGTGCGGCGTCGCGCATGAAGGCCCCCTTCGTCAGGCTGCGCCTGACACTTCCCCCGCAAGCGGGGGAAGACAAGGCGCGGGTATCTTCCCCCGCCTGCGGGGGAAGTCCCGAGCGGAGCGAGAGGAAGGGGGCCAGCGACGCAGCCAAAAACAAAACAGCCGGCCCCATCGGAGCCGGCTGCTTCGCCCAAACGCTAAAGCTGTATCGTTACTTGCGCACAGTGATGCGCGCGCCCCAGGTGCGTGGCGGCTGCCAGCTGCCCTGCACAACCCCGCCGCCGCCATAGACGGTCCGGTTCAGGATGGCTTCATCGGTCGCATTGTCCACGAACGCCCGCACCGAGATGCGATCGTTCGGCGCCCATTCCACCGAAGCGTCGACACGGGCATAGGCGTCGGTGCGTTCCAGTTCGGTGTTGAACGCCTGGCCATAGCTCTCGCCGGCGAAGCTGACGGAGACAAACGGCGTCACCGTGCCGGCCGTGCCGAAATCGAAGCTGTAGGAGCCATAGACCGTGCCCGAATACTCGGGGCTGTAGGGGATCTTGTTGCCCGAGAGGTCGCAGCCCAGCGCGCCATTGGGCGTGCCGGCCGTGACAGAACCCGGCACCACCCCGCAGCGCAGGCCGCGCGGCGCCAGCGCCGCGTTGAACACGCCGGGCCCGGTGATCGGGTTGGAGAAGCCGCCAGGGATCGGCGCGCCGGCGAAGCTGGTGTATTCAGCGCTCAGCAGCGAGAGCGTGCCGCCGATCGCCCACTTGTCCGTCGGCGCCCAGATCGCTTCGACTTCAACCCCATAGGATTCCGCCTCGGCGGCGTTGAAGATGATCGAGGCGGTCGTGGCGCCCACCGGCACCTGGCGCTGTTCCTGCAGATCTTCATACGTGTTGAAGAAGGCTGCGATGTTCAGCGTGAGCGCCCGATCGAAGAACTGGTTCTTCGAGCCGATCTCGTAGGCGAGCACTTCTTCCGGCGCGAAGAATTGGGCGCCGGCGGCTGTCTGGGTGTTGAAGCCGCCTGACCGGAAGCCGGTCGCGACCGAGGCATACAGGAAGTTGCTGTCGGTCAGATCGTATTGGGCGCCCACCCGCCAGGTCGTCTTGTCGAAGGTCCGGTTCAGCTGAAGCTGCACGCCGGGGCCGGGGTCGAAGTCGAACGGCACGGGGTTGGTCAGGATCACGCCCACCGCATTGGCCGCAGACTGCGCCGCGGGGCGGTTCACGCGGAAGGACTTGTCGTCCTCGGTCTGGCGCACGCCTGCGGTCAGGGTCAGCTTGTCGGTGACGGAGAAATCGACCTGACCGTAATAGGCGAGAGATTCGGTCTCCGCGATCTGATCGTCATAGAAGGATCCGCCGAACGGCACGCCGCTATTGGCCGACACCCCGCCAAGCACGGGCGGCAATTGCTGGTTGATGAAGACGCCACGCAGGTCGTCCTTGAAGTAATAGACGCCCAGCACGTATTGCAGCGGCCCCTCGCCGCGCGAGAGCAGCTGGAACTCCTGGCTCACCGATTCAGATGCTGTGAGCTGATAGTCGATGCCCAGCGTGTTGCGCGAGAAATCGGTGTCGCTCGTGCGCTCGGTCTCGAAGTCCACCACGCCGGTGATGGAGCGCAGCGTCACGGGGCCAAGATCCCATGCGATATCCGCGCCATAGCCCTGACGCGTCAGGTCTAGACGGGTGCGCAGGTCCTGATCGACGCTGTAGGGATCGTTGGGCGCAAACAGCGGCACGCCCAGGTCCTGCACGCCGGGCAGCACGGGGTTGTCGTCGATCCCGTCGCGATTGTTGGGGCGCGTGTTGAGGAAGAGCGGCGTGGAATTGAACACCGGCGCGCCAGCCGCGAAGTCGTAATACGAGCCGATCAGCTTGTAGCCGAACGCGGAACCGCCATTGCCGCCCTGGCGCAGCGTGTCGGCGCGCAGGGTGATCTCCAGACCATCAATCGGCTCGAACAGCAGCGCCGCGCGCAGATAGGTCATGTCGGTGTCGAACAGGTCGGCATCGGCGTTGAAGGCGTTTTCCACGTAGCCGTCGCCAGTCGCCGCCGCCCCTGCAATCCGCAGCGCCGTGCGCTCGCCGAGAGCAAAGTTCACAAAGCCGTCGGTCTTGCGGGTCTCGAACGAGCCGAGTTCCGCGTTCAGCGCATAGTCCAGCCCGTTGAGGTCTGGCTGGTTGGTGATGACCGAGATGTTGCCGCCGAAGGTGTTGCGGCCATACAGCGTGCCCTGGGGCCCGCGCTGCACTTCCACGCGCGCCACGTCCACGAACGCGGCCGAAGCCTGCGCAGCGCGCGACTGATAGATGCCATCGATGAAGTAGCCGATCGTGGTGTCGCCGTTCACGCCCACGTTCTCGGTGCGCACGCCGCGCATGGCAGGACGGCTGTCGATGCCGGAGCGGCCATAGGTGAAGCCCGGCGTGATCACCGAGAGCTTGCCGATATCCACGATGTTGCGCTGGGCAAGCGCCTCGGCCGAGACGGCCGTCACGGACACCGGAACCGACTGAAGATCCTGATCGCGGCGCTGCGCCGTCACCACGACCACGTCGGCCACGCGGGCGGTTGTCGCATCCGCCGATTGGGCCATCGCTGGCGCGCTCAGCCCGGAGCTCAGCGCCATAGCGCCAACGCCACATGCGGCCAGGAGCCGCTCTCTTCTCGTCGCCATCTGGAACTCTCCCCGCACGGTGCGACCGCTTGATCCATAATTTGGATCACGCGTTGCAATCGCATGCAAGTGATTTCGAAGTCATCGTCCGGAAGCGGCTATTGCGCCGTCCAGCCGCCATCCACCCGCAGACTGGTTCCCGTCACCATGCCGGCGGCCGGAGAGGCGAGATAAACCACCGCGGCGGCGACATCTTCCGGCTTTCCGAGCCGCGCGAGCGGGATTTTGGCGAGCACGAAATCGCGAAACGCGGGGTCGGCGAGCATGGGCGCGGTCATCGGCGTCTCGATGAAGGTGGGCGCCACCGTATTCACGCGGATGTCGTGGGGGGCCAGCTCCACCGCCATTGCTTTCGCCAGCCCCTCCAGCGCGTGCTTGGTCATGCAATAGACGGTGCGATTAGGGCTGCCGACATGACCCATCTGGCTGGTGATGTGGATGATCGAGCCGCCAAGCCCGCGTGCCAGCATGGATCGAACCACCGCCTGGCTTGCCAGATAGGCGGATCGGACGTTCAGGCCCAGCATCCAGTCCAGCGTCTCGGCGGTCACATCGGCCATCGGTTGGGGCCGGTTGCCGCCGGCGTTGTTGACCAGAATGTCCACCGGCATGCCGGCGAGCCAGGTGAAGAAGTCTGCCTCGGTCACGTCTGCTGCATGCGTGCTGATCCGGGGATGTTCGGCCGCAAGGCCCGCCAGATCTTCGCCGCCGCGCGCAACAGCGGTCACCGCAGCGCCGGCATCGGCCAGCGCAAGACAGATCGCCCGGCCCAGTCCGCGGCTGGCGCCGGTCACCAGCGCGCGCTTGCCCTCCAGCGGGGCGTTGAAGTGGGACACGGTCATGCGATTCTCCTTGCATTCGGATGCACATTCGTCAGGGTGAGCATGCCTTCTGGAGTCCTTGTTTGCTATCCGCGCTCGATCTGTTTCGCATCGGCATCGGGCCTTCGAGTTCCCACACCGTGGGGCCGATGCGGATCGCGCGCCGATTTCTGAGCGAGCTTGGCGGGCGTGCGCGTCTGGCTGCGCGGATCGCTGGCCTTCACCGGTCAGGGGCATGCGACCGACCATGCGGTCCTGCTCGGGCTGATGGGCTTTGAGCCCGAGACGATCGATCCTGCGCAGGCCGATGCGGCCGCGCAGGCGGTGCGCGCCAGCGGCAGGCTGGCGCTTCTGGGGCGTCGCGCCATCGGGTTCGAGCCCGCGCGCGACATCGTCTTCGATTACGACACGCCCGCCGACCTTCACCCGAATGCGATGCGGCTGGCCGCGTTCGACGCGTCCGCGGCCGAGGTCGCGGCCGAGACCTTCTATTCCACCGGCGGCGGCTTCATCGCAACGCGACGTCAGCTGGAAGCGCCTGCCCCACACGACCGGATCGCCGGCGGGCAAGCCTATGCCTTTGGGTCTGGGGCGGAGCTTCTGGCCCTGTGCGCGCAGCGCGACTGCGCCATCGCCGACGTGGTGATGAGCCACGAGGATCGTCTGCGCCCGCGCGCCCAGACGCTTGCGCGGCTCGACGCCATCCTTGCCGCCATGATGGCCTGCATCGATCGTGGCCTGGTGACCGAGGGGGTTCTGCCGGGCCGGCTGGCGGTGCCGCGCCGCGCCGCCGGGCTGTGGCGCAAGCTGGCGGCTGCGCCCCACGCCAACGAGCGTGAGCGCCTGTTTGACGCTCTCAACGCCTATGCAATGGCCGTGAACGAGGAAAACGCAGCCGGCGGCAAGGTGGTGACCGCGCCCACCAACGGGGCCGCGGGCCTCCTGCCCGCGACGGTGCGCTATTATGGCGTGGACGAGGGCCTGGGGCAGGCGGCGCTGCATCGCTTCCTGCTCACTGCCGCCGGGATCGGCATGCTCTACAAGCAGCGCGCCTCGATTTCGGGCGCGGAGATGGGGTGTCAGGGGGAGGTGGGGGTGGCCTGCTCCATGGCGGCCGCCGGCCTCGCCGCGCTCTGGGGCGCCACTCCCGAGCAGGTGACGATCGCCGCAGAGATCGGCATGGAGCACAATCTCGGCCTCACCTGCGATCCGGTGGCCGGGCTGGTGCAGATCCCCTGCATCGAGCGCAACGCCATCGGCGCGGTGAAAGCGGCCAATGCCGCCCGCCTCGCGCTCCATGCGGTCGGTCCGATGAAAGTCAGCCTCGATCAGGTGATCGAGACCATGCGCCAGACCGGCCTCGACATGTCGACGAAATACAAGGAAACCAGCCTGGGGGGATTGGCCGTGAGCGTGGTGGAATGCTGAGCGGCGCGGGCGGCGCCATGACGTTCAGCGCGATCGACTGGACGATCGTGCTGGTGTTTCTTGCGGCCAATCTGGTGCTCGGCTGGGCGCTCGGGCGCAAGGTGACCTCGGCGCGAGAGTTCCATGTGGGCTCGGGCAAGACGCCATGGTGGGCGATCGGGCTATCGGTCATCGCCACCTATATTTCGGCGCTATCATTTCTTGGCGCGCCTGCCTGGGCCTATAAGGACGGGCTGGCGGCGCTGGCGATCCACCTCAACTACCCCATCGTTATTCTTCTGGTGACGACGTTTTTTCTGCCATTTTTCTATAATTCGGGCGTGCCCTCGATCTATGAGTATCAGGAGCGGCGGTTTGGCCCAGCGTCGCGCGCCACGATGTCGCTGATTTTCCTCGTCACGCAGGCCCTGTCCACCGGCGCGATCCTCTACGCCACCGCTTTGGTGCTCCAATTCGCCACCGGGGTGCCGATCCCGCTCGCGATCGTGGCGATCACGATCCTCGCGCTGATCTACACCACGATGGGCGGCATGCTCGCGGTGATCTGGACCGACGTGTTCCAGGCGGTGGTGCTGTTTGGCGGGGCGATCGTGATCCTTATCGCGTTGTTTCTGGCCATGCCCGGCTCGGTGGGCGACACGCTGTCGACGCTGAAGGACCTCGGCCGGCTCAACGCGATCGACCCGACCCCGGACCCGACAGTGGCTACAACGATCTGGTCGGGGCTGTTTGCGATGACGCTGTTTCACGTCACCGTCTATGGCGGCAACCAGATGATGGTGCAGCGCACGCTGGGCGCAAAGACGATCGGGGAGGCCAAGAAATCCTATATCCTGATGGGATATGCGGCGTTTCCGATCTATTTCCTGTTCTTCTTCGTCGGCGTGCTGGCCTATGGCTATTACAAGGGTCAGCCGTTCGAGAACCCCAACGAGATCATGCTGCGCTTTGCGCAGGAGAGCGGGATTCCAGGTCTTCTGGGCATTCTGGCCGCCGCAGTGCTCGCCGCTTCCATGTCTACGCTCTCATCGGCCTTCAACAGCCTCGCCACCGCCACGGTCAGCGATTTCTACCAGCGCTATCTGCGCCGCACGGAGAGCGACGCGCATTATCTTGCCGCCACACGGATCGCCACGGGGGTGTGGGGCGTGATCATCATCGGCCCCGCGCTGATGTATGCCCAGACGACCGGCTCGATCCTGGAAGTGCTCAGCAAGATCGGCAGCTATTTCGTGGGGGCGAAGCTTGGCATGTATGCGCTCGGCTTCTTCTCCAAACACACCACCGAACGCGGTCTGCTCATCGGGGTGGCGGCCAGCTTCGCCGTCATCTGGTATGTCGCCACCCAGACCGAGATCGCCTGGCCCTGGTATTGCCTGATCGGGGGCGTGGTGAACATCGTGATCGGCTGGGGCGCCAGCCGCCTGCTCGACGGCAAGCAGGCCGACTGGTCGCCCTGGTCGGTGCCCGGCCAGCGCGCGCGCTTCGCCAAAGAGGGACTGCCCGTCGCGCAGGAAGGCTGGAGCACCGTGCCCGGCGTGATCGACCGCCAGACCTGGTGGTTGCTGGGCTATCTGCTCCTCACCCTGATCGCGCTGAACCTGTTCACAGCACTGGCGTGAGGCGGATGCGCGCTCAGAGGCTGCCGCGCACCTCAAGATAGACACGCCCATCCAGTTCGCGCTCGCGATACTGCTGGGTTGCGATGCGGCCGCTGCGGCGGTCGCCGTCAAAGACGGTTCGTGTGCGACGAAACACCTGATCTTGCGGGCTTTCCACCCCGGCTTCCACGGTCAGGCCGGGGATGGCCCGCGTCTCCACCCAGGCGCCCCAATTGCGCGACTGGCCGTTGTCGATGCGCTGGGCGCGGCGGAAATCGATCCGCGTGTCGCCCCTCCAGCTCCAGGCGCCCCAGGCCAGTTGCGTGCCTGGCACATCCTGGCGGAAGCCCAGCTCCAGGCTGCGTCCATCCCCGCCGCTGAAGCGGCGCGCGGCGCCCGTCAGGGGATCGGTCAGTTCGCTGTCGCGCCAGCGCCATTCCAGCGTGAACTCCCCGCCTGGCACGTTCAGGCCGTCCAGAGGGATGGTCCAGTCGGTGTCGAAGCCCCACTCGGTTCCGCTGTCGATGTTGCCCACGCCCTCGCCAGCGCCAAGCGGCACGATGGCGACCACGTCCGAGACCTCGTTGCGAACAAGGGTCAGCCCCACGACGCCGCGCGCGCCGAAGCGGCGTTCCGCGCCGGCTTCCAGCGCCCAGGTCTTGAAGGGCTCCAGCTCTGGATTGCCCTCGCGGTTGTTGCCGTCGCCCACTTCAGCCGACGAGACGAAGTCGAAGAAGTCGAGCTGGCCCACGATGCGTTCGGCCTTGGCGCGCAGGGTCCAGCCGGCGGCCGGCCGCCAGGTGAGGGCCAGAAGCGGCTTTGGATAGAAGAAAGAGCGCTCATTGGCCCCGTCGCCGGACTGACCGATCGTGGACCATTCCGCCTTCAGGCCCGCCTCCAGCGTCAGGGCGTCATTCATCGCCCAGGAATCCGACACAAAGGCCTCCAGCCGTTCTTCCTCCACCACGGTCGTGCCGATGCCCAGCGCCACAGGAACCAGAGCGTCGAGCGGCCCCTCCGCCAGCCTGTTGCGGGCGTCCAGCGTGTTGAGAGCGCCCTCGACGCCGATCTCGTAGGTGTGGCGGCCTTGCGCGCCAGACACGCTCATCCGACCGATCCGCTCGGTGATGTCGCGATCTGCGGTGAACAGGTCGTAGGTCTTCACCGCGCCTGGCGGGTTGAATCCGGCGAGAAACCGGTCGTCGTCGGTCTTGTCGCTCGCCAGCAACACCAGCTTGCCGGTGAACGGGCCGATGGGCCGCTCGAGATCGACCCCGATCTCGAGGCTCGTCTTCTCGAAGCCGTCCTCGCCGTCGTCGAGCCGGATGAAGCGCGGGCCGGCGAAGGCTGCGTGTCCGAAGACGCGATTGCGCTCCGAGACGGTGTAGCTCGCATTGGCCCGCGCGGTGGTCTTGCCCATCTGGGCCTCGGCGCCGAGGCTGACCCGGCCGAGCCAGCGGTTGCGGCGATCCCAGTTCGGCCCGGCCTCGATCAGGCGGCCAGCGCCGTCGCGCACGTCTTCGCGGCCCGCAAGTTTGGAATACTCCTCAAATCCGCCGCGTGCGCCGAGCGTGAGCGCCACGCCGCCAAGCTCCTGCACCCAGGACAATTCCCCAAACGGCTCCAGAAAGCCGTTGGCGTGGCGCGTGACTTCCAGCCTGTATGAGCCGCTCGCAGCCGCGCCGGCCCGGCGCACCACATTGACCACAAGGGCCTGTCCACCCGCATCCGCCCCGCCTGCCGCCGCACCGTCGCGCAGCTCGATCCGCGCCACAGCGGAGGCGGGGATCCGCGCCAGCAGATCCGACAATCTCGTGTCCTTTGTGGAGGGGCGCGCCCCATCGATCAGCACGTTGCCAGCCGCGCCGCCGAAACCCCGCACGCTCGTATCGCCATTATCGATCGAGAAGCCGGGGACGCGGCGCACCATGTCGGCGGCCGTCACCGGCGCGAAGGCGGCGAAAAAGCCAGGCTCGAATACCTGAACGCCTGCGGCGTTCTGTGGGCTCAGGGGCTGGTCAGACGCCAGGGCAAGCGGCGCGCAGGCCAGGGCGGCCGCAGCAAGGCCGAGGGTGAGAGTGCGCATGGAAAGCTCCGTCCACGCGCGGCCTGCCAGCCTCGCTGCGTCGAAGCGAGTGAAACTTCTGCAAGACTGGTTTGCGCAGGCGACTATTTCTTGCCGAACAGGCCGCCAATCTTGTCCGTCACGCCGCTCAGCGCGCCCTTGGCCATATCGGCCACGTCGTCCATGATCTGGCCGTCTCCGTCCTTGTCGAAGCCCTTGACGAAGTTGCTTAGCGGCGTGGCGGCCAGCTTGTCGAACAGGCCTTCCGCCGCCGCGCCCGCTGTGGCCGCCTGCGTCTTGATCGCGCCCATCACGCCGGGAATCAGGCTCTCGACCTGGGCGGGATCAAGCCCGGTCTTGGCGGCGATCGCGCTCACCATGTCTGCAGCGCCAGCCGCGCTGGTCTGGGCCTGCTCGGCCAAGGCGTGCGCCACTTCGGCGGCCTTTTCCTGCGCGATGCCGGCCCGGGCGGCGAGATCCTTCAGGGCGTCGCCTGAGCCGACCTGGGAAACGAGGGCTTTGAGATCCATGAGAGAGGCTCCTTTTGACACCAAACGACCCAAACACGCCTGTGTGACAGGACCAAGGTGGTTACTGCGCCTCGGCAGTGAGCACCTGGAACCGGGCCAGCTGATCGATTGCGTCCTGCCAGCCGGGCTTGAGGGCGAGGGCCTGGGTGTAATCGGCATAGGCGCCGGGTGCATCGCCCAGCATCTCGCGCGCGACGGCGCGATTGTAATGGGCCGACCACGGCTCGCTGGGCGCTGCGGCGAGGGCCGCATCCGCTGCGCGCGCGGCCTCTTCGGGCCGGCGCAGAATCAGCAGGGCGGCTGAGCGATTCACGGCGATGTCAGCGATGTCGGGCGCGAGACCGCTGGCGCGATCGAGGTCGCGCAGCGCCGCCTCGCCCGCGCGCACCCGCAAATGCAGCACCGCGCGATTGACGAACGTGGCCGCCCGATCCCGCGGGCGCAGCGGCTCGCGCTCGATTGCAGCGTCGCAAGCCTGAAAATCCTGCGTTCTGGGCGCGGTTTCGATCAGCGCCGCGCTGTAACAGGCCCGCGCCAGCCCGCCGCCGATGACGCTGATGGCCGCCCCGGCGGGGGCGACGCCGACAAACATGAACGCAAGCGTGAGGCCGCTCAAATGCGCAACAGACATGCTCAACCCCTTGGAACCATGGCGACAGACTGCTAATCCCCCAAAAGCCTAGCGGATTCCGCGATGGTCCGGTGCGACATTTTGTGTGCGCGGACGTCACGCGACAATTCAACGCGGCAGTATATATCGACGAAGCGTCGAATGAGGCGCTCAGGGAGCAGACGGTGGCGATGAATTTC
>JBIIUJ010000164.1:0-5162 GCA_044340025.1 Caulobacterales bacterium | reverse complement strand
AGAAAGGCGAACCCGACGCCCAGCCATGGCCGATCAATGGAATCAAACAGCTGCTTCATCACGATCAGCAGCGCGAACGGGATCAGCAGCAGCGCCATCGCGATCCAGTAGGGCGCGATCACCGCGATCACTTCCCTGGGCTGGCCGAGGACGGGCAATGCGAGGCCCGCCAGCAGCACCAGAACCGCGCCGACCACCCCCACCACTAGGCCGAGCGCCAGCCCATTGCGCACCAGCCCGGCGATGCGCCCCGTGGCGCGCGCGCCATGCGCCTGGGCCACCCCGATCCCGATGGTGGAGAGCGCCCCGTAAATGGCGGCGTAGGCGATGATGATGACGCTGGACGTCAGGCCGACAGCGCCCAGCGGCGCGGCGCCCAAGGGCGCGACCATCAGCGTATCGGTCAACCCGATCACATTGGCGGCGGCGAGCCCGATGACCAGCGGGATCGCCAGTCGCACAAGGTTGCCCACCTCGGCGCCTGCGGTGGCAAGCGCCCTCATTGGCGGAAGGGCCCGGTCTGGTGCAGCGTCAGGACGCCGGCGCGCGCGGCGCTGCTGAGGCGCAGAGCATACAGGACGGTCTCTGTCAGATCAGCCAGCGGAATTGGCGTTTGCGGGTCGAAGCGGCCGGAGGCGATGTCGTCTTCCACTTCCGGCGTGGCCACATTCCCTGGGTGGAGAAGGGTGACGGCGATCCCTTCCGGCCCAAGCGCCAGCGATAACGCCTCCGCCGCGCCGGCGAGCCCGGCCTTGGACGCCGTATTGGCCACCTCGCGGGTCGCTGCATTGGGCAGGGCGCTTAGCGCGCCCATCAGCACCAGCCGTGGGGCTGTCGCGCGACGGAACGCCGGGATCAGCGCTTGGGCAAGCAGGATCGGAGCAACAAGATTGACCGCGATGACGCGACGCGTCTCCGCCCGCGGGCTCGCAGCGAAGTCGTAGGCGCTGGTGAACGCCCCGTCCTCCCAGATCCCGCCTAGATACAGGAGCGCATCCAGACGATCATCGCCAACCGCCGCAACCACGCGATCCAGGCCTTCATCTTCCGCAAGGTCAGCCTTGATCCAGCGCCCGGCGACAGCGGGCGTCCGGCTTACGGAGAGAAGCTCCTCGCACTGCGTGGACAGCGCCTGGGCGGCGGCTGCGCCGATTCCACGGCTGCCCCCCACGAGAAGCACGCGCCCAAACTGATGGCTTGACATCCGACCCTCGCGGCAATTTATATGCATTACGTATGTATGTTTTCGCTACAAGCATACGGCGTGTATGTCAATGAGGAACCATGGCTGAAGCAGCGCGCCGCCGGCAGGCTGACCGTATCGCCCACACCCGCGCCCAGTTGATGGCCGCCGCCCGCAAGACGTTTGCGGCTCAGGGCTATGCCGCGACGTCGATGGACTCGATTTGCGCCGAGGCCGGGTTGACGCGCGGCGCCCTGTATCACCATTTCGGCGGCAAGGAGGGGCTGCTCGAAGCCGTGGCGCGCCAGATCGACGCGGAGATCAGCCATCGACTGGATTCAGCGTATGAGGCCCAATCCGACCCTTGGCTGGGCTTCGTACGCTGCTGCACCCTTTACCTGGAGATGGCGCTCGATACCGAAGTGCAGCGCATTCTGTTCAGGGACGCGGCGGTCGTGCTTGGCGAACGGTTTCGCGACATCGACAGGGCCTCGGCCATCGCACCAACGCGTGATGCGCTGGCCGAGCTGATGAGGGGCGGCTTTATTCATGAGGCCGATGCAGACGCGCTCGCTGTCGCCATCAATGGCGCAATCATCGATGCAGCGCTGTGGATCGCAGCCAGCGCCGAGCCGCCCGCAGCTTTCGTCAAGGCGGAGCAGGCGGTTCGGACCCTCCTCCTCGGCCTCGCGCGCACAGGCTAGACTTCTTCGCTTTCCTTTTCCTGGTCCGAGGCGCGCCTGAACGGTCCCCGATAATCCGGATCGGCCTTGCGGCGACGATCGGGGCCGAAATAGGTGCCGGTCCGCACAAACGGGCGTGGCCGCTCCACGATCGCGGTCAGCCGTTGCATCAGCGATTTGGCCGTCACAGGCTTGGCGACGAACTCGTTCACGCCGGCGTCGCGCGCCGCAATCACCTTCGACCGCGCCGAATGGCCCGTGATCATGATGATCGGCACATAAGGGTTTGGACTGTCCGAGCTTGTGCGCACCATGTGGGTGAATTCCACGCCGTCGATCACGGGCATGGACAGATCGACGAGCACCAGATCGGTGGTCGTGGTCTTCATGATGTCGAGCGCCTCGACGGCGTCGCGCGCTTCGCGCGCCTCGCGGATGCCGACAGCGCGCAGCAACTCGCGCAGAATGGTGCGCATGTGCTGGTTGTCGTCCACGATGAGGACCTGAAGGTCCATTCTGCGCCCCAATTCTCGTCGTTAGCGATATCTGATACCTGCGTCGCCTCGCCCGCGCTATGGCATGGTTGGGCGAGACGCCGCCTGGAGACCATAGCTCTAGCGCATTAAGAAGACGACAAGCAGCAAAGTTAAGCCCGCTCCCAGAGCCGCCATGAGCAGCGGCAGGCCAGGAAACCCACGCGGCGCGGAAGCGGCCTCGAACCGCTCCTCGAGGCGGCGCAATTGGGCTGGCAGGGCGGCAAAGCCCTCCGCAGCCGCGTGCAACCGCGCTGCAACCCGCTTCATCTGTCCCTGAGGGCCAAGCTCGGCCTGCATCCAGGCGCTCACGACCGGGCGCGCCGCCTCCCAGAGGTCGTGGGCGGGGTCGATCGCGCGGGCCACGCCCTCGACCTGGACCATCGTTTTCTGCAGCAGGACAAGTTCCGGCCGCAGGGCCATGCCGAACTGCTCGGTCACATCGAACAGATGCATCAGCACCCGGCCCATCGAGACCTCGGCCGCCGTCTTGCCCCAGATCGGCTCGCCCACCCCGCGCAACGCCAGGGCGAACGCGTCCACAGACTGGCTCGCCGGGACATAGCCCGCCTCGAAATGCACCTGTGCACAGCGCCGATAGTCGCGCTCCAGAAACCCATGCAGGATCTCGGCGAGATAGCGCCGCTCGTCGGGCCCGATCTGGCCCATGATGCCGAAATCCACAAAGCACAGCCGGTCCTTGTCCGGGCTAAGGATGATGTTTCCTTCATGGACGTCGGCATGGAAGAAGCCGTGGTTGAGCGCTGCCGACAGGAAGCTGCGGGTCACGTCTGCGGCCAGTTTCGCGCGGTCTGCCCCGTCCAGAGCGCCTGGCTGCGTCAGCGGGGTTCCATCCACCCAGCTTGTCGTCAGCACCCGCCGGCTGGAGCGCGCCCAGTCCACCCGTGGCGCATCGACATAGCCGTCGGCGCGCGCGGCCTCGCCGAAGGCGTCGCAAGCGGCCGCTTCCTGGCGCAAATCCAGCTCGCGCGAGAGTGCTTCGCGAACCGTGGCCACGAAAGCGCGCGGCCGCAGCCGCTTTGCCCCCGGCGCCAGCCCCTCCAGCAGGGACGCCCCGAACGCGAGGGCGGCCCCCTCACGGGCAATCGCTTCCTCCACGCCGGGCCGCAGGATCTTCACCGCAAGAGACAGGCCCTCAGACGTCTGCGTGCGATGGACCTGCGCAACCGAGGCTGCCGCGACCGGCGGGCCCAGCGGGCCAAACAGGACGGTGGGATCCTCGAAACCGGCGCTCAAGGCGGCGTTCGCTTCGGCCAGGGAAAAGGGGGGGAGCTTGTCCTTGAGCCGCGATAACCCCTCGGCTGCAGCCGCGCCGACGATGTCGGGTCTTGTCGCCAGAAACTGACCAAACTTGATCCAGGCCGGCCCCAGGCTCTCAAGCGCCGCAGCAAGGCGCTCCCCGGCGGGTCGCCCCGCCATCGCGGCCCCTCCAAAGCGAAGCGCACCGGAAAGACGCCGCGCAAAGGCTGGCAGCCGCTCCTGAATGTCCGGCGGCAGAAGCGCATCGTAGCGCGCGAGCACAAGCCCGACGCGCGCGAGCCGCGCGCCATGACCAATCCATCCCAGCATCGCCTAGATCGCCCAGCCGAGATGCAGCGCGCAGACCCCGCCTGCGAAATTCTCCACCCGCACGCGTGAAAAGCCGGCCGCCTCCACCATCGCCTTGAACCGCGTCTGATCCGGGAAGCGCCGGATGCTTTCCACCAGATACTGATACGGCTGGGCGTCGCCGGCCACGAGCCGGCCCATGGGCGGGATTACCTTGAAGGAAAAGGCGTCATAGACCGCCTCCAGCGCCCCGTTGGTCGGCTTGGAGAACTCCAGGCAGGCAAACCGCCCGCCGGGTTTCAGCACGCGCCGCGCCTCCTCCAGCGCCCGGTCGATGTGCGTCACGTTGCGGATGCCGAAAGCGATGACATAGGCGTCGGCGCAGGCGTCGGGCAGCGGCAGCTTCTCCGCATCGGCGCAGACGCGCTGAAAGCGGTCCCCGTCGCGGGTTGCGCCGGCTTTCAGCATCGCGTGATTGATGTCGATGATGAGGGTGCGCGCAGGCTCCCCGCCGCGCCGGGCGCGCGCAGCCTCCGCCAGCGCTGCAAAGCGGCGCGACAGGTCGCCCGTGCCGCCGGCCACATCCAGCAGAAGCTGGCCGGGTTGCGGGTTCAGCGCGGCGATCGCGGCGTCCTTCCACGCCCGGTGCAGACCGCCGCTCATCAGATCATTCATCAGATCATAGCGCTCGGCGACCGCATCGAACACGGCGCGCACTCGGCCGGCCTTTTCGGCGGCAGCCACGGTTTCGAAGCCGAACGACGTGGTCTCGGGGGGGGAAGAGGGAGTTGCAGACATCTTGCGTGACTTCTAAGCCAACTGGGCGCGAAAGAACCAGCCAGTCCCGCCGTGGCGTCTCGCCAAGATGGGGCCGTTCGAGGAGCCGCCCATGTCCGTGCAGTCCTTCTTTCCCATCGTGGACGGTCTCGTGATGGCCTATCGCGACGTGGCGGCGCAGGGGGTCGAGACCGGGCCCGCGGTGGTTTGCATGCATGGCCTGACGCGCAACCACGCCGATTTCGAGGAATTGATCCCGCACCTTTCCGCGCTTGGTCGCCGTGTGATCGCCCCCACGGTGCGGGGGCGCGGGCGATCATCCTACGATCCTGCGCCCGCCCGCTATGCGCCCACCACCTATGCTGGCGACGTGCTGGCGCTGCTCGACAGTCTGGGCGTGAACAAGCCTGTCGCGAT
>JBIIUJ010000163.1:0-5196 GCA_044340025.1 Caulobacterales bacterium | reverse complement strand
CTGCACGTGCTGTGGATCGCGGATCTGGCGCCGGACGCCGCCCGCCCGCTGACGCAGGCTGCACGAGCGCACCGGGTTCTGGTCAATCTGGAAGACGTGCTCGACCAGTGCGATTTTCACACCCCCGCCGTGGTGCGCCGCGGGCGAATGACGCTGGCGGTGGGCACGGGCGGCGCCAGCCCGGCGGCGGCGGGCCTTGCGCGGGCGCAGTTGGCGCAGGCGTTTCCCGAAGCCTGGGGCGAGGCGCTGGAAGCCGCCGCAGCCGAACGCGAGCGACTGCGCGCCGAGGGCGCCTCCCCCGCCGCGATCAAGGCCGCCGCCGAGGCGCTGTTTCTCGCGCGCGGGCTGATCTGAAGCGGCGTCTCAGGCCAGGACGCGGCCGATGGCGAGGAAGCGGTCGCGGCGCTGGGCGCGCAGCGCTTCGGGCGTGAGCCGCGCAAGGCGCGTCAGCTCCTTGTCGACCGTGTCGCCCACCGCCTTGATCGTGGCCGCCACATGCCGGTGCGCTCCGCCCGAAGGCTCCGGGATAATGCCGTCGATGACCTTGAGGCCGAGCAGGTCCTGAGCGGTGATCTTCATGGCCGTGGCGGCGTCTCTGGCGCGCGCGCTGTCGCGCCAGAGGATGGAGGCCGCGCCCTCCGGCGAGATCACCGAATAGATCGCATGCTCCAGCATCAGCACGCTGTTGGCCGAGGCGATGGCCACCGCCCCGCCCGATCCGCCTTCCCCCGCGATCAGCGTCACCATGGGCACGCCCAGCGTGAGGCAGCGCTCGGTGGCGCGCGCGATGGCTTCGGCCTGACCGCGCGCTTCGGCGTCAAGCCCCGGATAGGCGCCGGCGGTATCCACAAAGCTCACCACCGGCAGGCCGAACCGCTCGGCCAGATCCATCAGCCGCACGGCCTTGCGATAGCCCTCCGGCCGCGCCATGCCGAAATTGTGCTTCAGCCGATCCTGGGTGGTGCGGCCCTTCTCGTGGCCCAGCACCACCACGCGCCGGCCCTTCAGCCGGCCGAGCCCGCCCAGAATGGCGGAATCCTCGCCAAACTTCCGGTCGCCGGCGAGTTCCACGAAATCGCTGACGAGGCCCGCGACATAATCCTGAAACCGGGGCCGATCGGGATGGCGCGCCACGAGCGTCTTCTGCCAGGGATCGAGCCGGGCGTAGAGATCATCGAGCGCGCGCGCCGACTTCTGGCGCAGACGGCCCACCTCCTCGCGCGCAGCCACGGCCCCGCTCGCATCGGCGGCGGCGGAGAGCTCGTCGATCTTGGCTTCGAGTTCCGCGATGGGCTTCTCGAACTCGAGATAGGTGCGCTTGGCGTCAGCCATCAGTCTCGCCGGCGCGGCCGCCTCTGCGCCGCCCCCTGCCTCTAGGCGGGCGCGGTGGGGATCGCAAGAGCGAGGGGTGCGCGGGGGATGGGGGCGGACAGAACGGGAGCGAGCAAGCGCCGCTTGACCCTGCGCCGCCCAACCCCCATTGTCTGTATATACAGACATCCGCACAGCAGGGCGCGCAGGCATGCAGATCACCTTCACCAGCCGCGAGTTCAACCGCGATCCAGCCGGCGTCAAACGCGCGGCGGCGCAGGGCCCTGTCTTCATAACCGATCGCGACCGCCCGGCGCTCGTCGTCATGGCGATCGACCATTACCGGGCGCTCGCGGGCCAGGGCAGGACGTTGCTGGACGTCCTCGCCCCCGGCGACGACCAGGACTTCGCGTTCGAGCCGCCCAAGGCGCAGGGGGCGGCCCGGGCGGCGGATTTCGACTGATGTTCCTGCTCGACACGAATGTCGTGTCCGAAAGCCGCAAGGTCGCAGCCGGTCGGGCCTCCCCGGCAGTCGTCGCATGGCTGGCCGCGACCGATCCCGGCGTCACCTTTCTCTCCGCGATGACGATGTTCGAGCTGGAATTGGGCGTAGTCCGGATGGAGCGGCGCGATCCTGACCAGGGCGCACGGCTGCGGCGCTGGCTCGTCGGCGTGGTGGCGCCGGCCTTTCAGGGGCGGGTGCTGGCGATGGACGCGGCAACCGCGACCGTCTGCGCCCGCCTGAACGCCCCGGACCCGGCCAGCGAGCGCGACGGCTGGATCGCAGCGACCGCCCTCGTCCACGGGCTCACGCTCGTCACCCGCAATGGGAAGGATTTCAGGGGGATGGGCGTGCGGATCCTCGACCCATGGGCCACGGCAGAGTGATCGCCTCGGCGGTGGCCGCCGGGGGAGGACAAGCGAGCGTTTCCGGATGGCTGGGTGGCCTGGAGGAGAAAGTCCCCGGCAAGCGCTCCCCGCTCGGAAAGTCGCCGCTTGGCTGTATCGGTCTACTAGGCCGCTATGATCTGTTGTGGCAGCGTCCAGGTAGTCAGGAAGGCCGCCTTTTTGGGAGACCTCTTTGCATGAGCCTGCACGCAGCACTGACCCGCGCCAGAACCGAGGAAGACGTCAAAGACGCCTATATCAAGGTGCTTGGTCTCAAAAGTGTGAACAAGGGCTTGGTCGATATCCAGACCCCGGAAATCTGGTTCGAGGCCAAGGAGACCCCCACCCCGCCGCTGCTGATGTTCGCCCAACTGCTGGTTTACGTTCGCGCCGCGCGCAAGCGGGGCGAGGCGATCCCCGGTTTCCTATGCGTGATCGACCGCGAAAAGGCGGCCCTGATGGCAACCGAGCACGCCATGCCGCTGCTTGATGACAAGACCATCGTCTGGCCCAAATCCGGTTCGGCGGCGGACAAGGCGCTTGCTGCCCAGATCGCACCGACCATCGAAACCCATTTCATCCTCTACCAGATCGAAGGCTACGAGGCAGAGTTCATCAAGGCCGCGAAGGATGCGGTACGCGAGGGCCGGATCATCCGCACCCCGATCACGCCCGAGAATCTGCGGCAGGTCTTCGACAAATGGGTGGCGATGGTTGGCGTCGAACTCGGCGTAAGGCGCGAGGCGGATTACGCCGTGCTGTTCTTTGCCGACATCATGCATGACGGGCGCAACGAAGCGATGCGGGACCTGCCCGCTCGCCTTTTGTTCAGCGGCGACAAGCCAGTTTTCATCCTTGGGGCCGAGCAATACGAACTTGCCAGCGTGCGCGGCTATCGCAATTTCTGGAACATCTATCACCGACCGCCCGAAAAGAAACATCGGCATTATCTGCTGGAACGGCGCGACAGCCTGCTGCCGCTGGACGAGCAGAAGTTCAAAGGGGCGTTCTATACTCCGCTGCACATCGTGGACAAAGCCTATGGACAGCTGGCTGCGACCCTGGGGGCAGATTGGCAGCAGAAATACATCGTCTGGGACATGTGTGCGGGGGTCGGCCATCTGGAGGCGAAGCACAACAACTTGCGCAATGTCTTCATGTCCACGCTGGATCAGGCGGACGTGACGATCATGCGCAGCAACCCCGCCTTCGCCGGGGCCGAGATTTTTCAGTATGATTATCTGAACGACGATGTGACCGATTTTGGGCAGATCGACTATTCGCTTTCGGGCAAGGTGCCGCAGGCGCTGCGGCAGGCGATTGCCGATGCGAAAGAGGGTAGGGAGGGCGCGAAGCCGATCCTGGTGCTGATCAACCCGCCTTATGCGGAGGCAATGAATGCCGATAACATGAAGGACGGCGGCGCTAATTCCGCGATGAAGTCTAGGGTGGCTAGGACGCGGATCAGCCACAGCATGGGGCATTTGGGTTATGCCGCGCGTGAGCTGTTTGTGCAATTCCTTCACAGGATCATGCAGGAATTGCCGCAATCGACCTTAGCGATGTTCAGCACTCTCAAATATGTCAACGCGCCCAATTTCGAGCATTTTCGTGAACAATGGACTGCACAGTATCTCGACGGATTTATCGTTCACAGCAAGGCGTTTGACCGGCTGAAAGGCGATTTTCCAATCGGTTTTCTGATTTGGAGTTTGGCAGTGAAACAGCCAGCCCAATCGATCGGCGTGATCGCACTCGACAAAACAGGTGACATGGTCGGGCAACGCAGCTTTTTCCGCGAACTGCCTCGTCCCCCGCTTGCCGAATGGATATTGCGTCCGAGATCAAACAAGACGCCGGCCCTGCCGCTGAAAAATGCAATCACCCCTACAACCAGCACAATTGACGTGAGAGGCCAATGGTGGGCTGACGGTGCTTTGGGCAGCATGATTGCCAAGGGCAACGACTTTCAGAATTCCGGACAACAAACGGCCCTGTTGTCGTCAGGTTATTGCAGTGCTGGTGCATTTTTTGTCACCAAGCAGAATCTCTCGAAAGCCGCAGTTCTGTTCTCTGTTCGTATGTTGATTGACCACCACTGGATGATTCACAACGACCAGTTCCTGCAACCCTCGCAGACTCTCTCGGACGAGTTTAAGTCCGATTGTCTTGTCTGGATGCTGTTTGCTGGAAAGAACCTCACAGCCGGGGCGGACGGGCTGCGTTGGAATGATCGGGACTGGTCGCTGACCAATCACTTCATCCCCTTCACCGAAGGTGAGATCGGCGCGAAGGCGCGGTTCGAGAGCGATTTCATGGTGCGGTACATGGCAGACATGACATTCTCGCCCCAAGCTCTGGCCGTACTCAACGAAGGCCGTAAGCTGTTCCAGCGCTTCCATGCGATCAGTTTCCCCAACAAGATCAGACAGGAATACAAACTGGGCCGCGCGGATGCAGGTTGGTATCAGGTGCGCCGCGCGCTCGAGGCCTTTAGCGATACGGAATTCACCGACTTCGACCCTTTCAAGGCTGCATATGCAGACCTATCCGCAAAGCTTCGCCCGCAGGTCTTCGAGCTTGGATTCTTGCCGGGCTAGGTAAGCTAGGTGGGACATTTTCCGACGATACTAGAATTCTCTATACGACTTGCGAGCATGGGCGCACATCCACCCCCCACCCCCGCCGGGCGCCCCATGATGTTGCGATGCGGCGAGGTGCGTGCTAGGGACCCGCGCGGTTGTGAGGGTGGCGCGCTTCGCCCTTCGCCGTCTCTGATTTTTCAGGGTTTTTCTTTCCCTCGTTCGGCGAGCGCCGTCCCGCGCCGGACCAAACCTGTCGAGACCGGCCCTTGGGCGCGAGATCCGCCATTTCTGTCACGCCTGCCGCAGAGCGCTATGCGGCGGCCCTGTTTGATCTGTGCCAGGAAACCGGCGCGGTCGCGGCCGTCGAGAACGACGCCAAGGCTCTCCTCGCCGCCATCGCCATGAGCGCCGA
>JBIIUJ010000160.1:0-5323 GCA_044340025.1 Caulobacterales bacterium | reverse complement strand
GCTTCGGGCGCTGTCGCAGAGCCAGGCCAATGTGATCCGCGAGATCAAGGTCCAGATGCTGGCGGTCAAGCCCTGGAGCGGCCCGCCGGCGTAAGCGGCACGCTTCCGAGGCGGGGCCGCGCGACCGACCGGTCGAGCATGGCTGCGGCCGCTAATCCGCATCCATCTTCAGCGCGGCGATGAACGCCTCCTGAGGGATTTCCACGCGGCCGAACTGGCGCATCTTCTTCTTGCCCTCTTTCTGCTTGTCGAGGAGCTTGCGCTTGCGGCTGATATCCCCGCCGTAGCATTTGGCGGTCACGTCCTTGCGCAGGGCCGAGATGGTTTCGCGCGCGATCACGCGGCCGCCGATCGCGGCCTGGATCGGGATCTTGAACAGGTGCTGAGGGATCAGATCCTTCAGCTTCTCGCACATCGCCCGGCCGCGCATTTCGGCGCGCCCCCGGTGGACCAGCATGGAGAGCGCATCCACCGGCTCTTCGTTCACCAGAACCTGCATCTTGACGAGGTCGCCGGGGCGATATTCCTCGATCTGGTAATCGAAGCTCGCATAGCCCTTGGAGATCGATTTCAGCCGGTCATAGAAGTCGAACACCACCTCGTTGAGCGGGAGGTCATAGACCAGCATCGCGCGCGCGCCGACATAGGAGAGATCGCGCTGCACGCCGCGCCGGTCCTGGCAGAGCTTGATCACCCCGCCCAGATACTCGTCCGGCGTCAGGATCGTGGCCTTGATCCAGGGCTCGTGGATTTCCTCGATCTTCATCACGTCCGGCATGTCGGCCGGGTTGTGGAGGTGAAGGGCGGAGCCATCCTTCATCCTGATATCGTAGACCACGCTGGGCGCGGTCGCGATCAGGTCGAGATTGAATTCCCGCGTCAGCCGCTCCTGGATGATCTCCAGATGCAGCAAGCCCAGGAAGCCGCAGCGGAAGCCGAAGCCGAGCGCGGCGCTCGTCTCCATCTCGAAGGTGAAGCTCGCATCATTGAGGCGCAGCTTGCCCATGGCGGCGCGCAGATCCTCGAAGTCGGCCGCATCGACGGGGAAGAGGCCGCAGAACACCACCGGCTGAGCGGGCTTGAAGCCGGAGAGCGCCTCCGCCGTGGGGCGCTTTTCTTCCGTGATCGTGTCGCCGACGGCGGCGTCCGCCACCTCCTTGATCGATCCCGTGAGAAACCCGATTTCGCCGGGGCCAAGCGTCTCCACGTCGGTCATGCGGGGCCGGAACACGCCCACCTTGTCGACGCCATAGACCGCGCCGGCCTGCATCATCTTGACCCGCATGCCCTTTTTCAGCTGCCCGTCGATGATGCGCACCAGCACGACCACGCCGAGATAGGCGTCATACCAGGCGTCCATCAGCAGCGCCTTCAGAGGGGCTGAGGCGTCGCCCGTGCTGGGCGGCGGCAGGCGGGTGACGATCGCCTCCAGCACCTCCGGGATGCCGATGCCGGTCTTGGCCGAGATCAGCAGCGCCTGCGAGGCGTCGATCCCGATCACATCCTCGATCTGGGCCTTGATCCGGTCTGGCTCGGCGGCCGGCAGGTCGATCTTGTTGAGCACCGGCACGATTTCGAGATTGGCGTCGATCGCCTGATAGACGTTGGCGAGCGTCTGGGCCTCCACGCCCTGGCTCGCGTCCACCACCAGCAGCGCGCCCTCGCAGGCGGCGAGCGAACGGCTCACCTCATAGGCGAAATCGACGTGACCCGGCGTGTCGATCAGGTTGAGCACATAGGTCTGGCCGTCGGCGGCGCGATAATCCAGCCGCACGGTCTGGGCCTTGATCGTGATGCCGCGCTCGCGCTCGATCTCCATGTTGTCGAGCACCTGCTCCTTCATCTCGCGGCTGGTCAGCGCGCCCGTCTCCTGGATCAGGCGGTCGGAGAGCGTGGATTTGCCGTGGTCGATGTGGGCCACGATGGAGAAATTGCGGATGCGGTCGCGAGCGGTCATGGGGCGGCGAGATAGCGCGATCCGGCGGGGGGAGAAAGGGAAGCCGGCGCCAGGGGGCGTATGCCTACCACCGCCCCCCTTCCCGCGTCGGCTGGGCGATGCTCTAAACAGGCCATGACCGCCACCACGTTTCCCGCGCCGCAGCCGCTGCGCAATTACGACGCCGAAGAGCTCCGCCGGCTCGACATCGCCCACCATCTGCCTGCCCAGGCAGACTATGCCGAAATCGAGGCGCTGGGCGGCTCGCGCGTGATCGTGCGCGCAGACGGCTGCCGTTTCTGGGACATCGACGGCAAATCCTACCTCGACGGCATGGCTGGCCTCTGGTGCGTGGCCGCCGGCTATGGCCGGAAGGAGCTGGCGGAGGCCGCCTATGGCCAGATGCTGGAGCTGCCCTTCTACAACACCTTCTTCAAGACCGCGTCGCCCCCGCCGATCCGGCTCGCCGCCCGGCTGGCGGGCCTGCTCGGAGGGGAGTTGCAGCACGTCTTTTTCAACAACTCAGGCTCCGAGGCCAACGACACCGTTTTTCGCCTCGTGCGGCACTATTGGAAGGCCAAGGGCGAGCCGGAGCGCACCGTCTTCATCGCGCGGCGCAACGCCTATCACGGCTCCACAGTCGCGGGCGCCTCATTGGGCGGCATGAAGCTGATGCACGCACAGGGCGATCTGCCCATCCCCGGCATCCGTCACATCGCCCAGCCCTACTGGTTTGGCGAGGGTGGCGACCTCTCGCCCGAGGCCTTTGGGATCGCCTGCGCCGATGCGCTGGAAGCCGAGATTCAAGCCGTGGGCCCGGAGAAGGTCGCCGCCTTCATCGCCGAGCCGGTGCAGGGCGCGGGCGGGGTGATCATTCCGCCGGAGAGCTACTGGCCACGGGTGAAGGAGGTGCTGGCCCGCCACCGCATCCTGTTTGTGTCCGATGAGGTTATCTGCGGTTTCGGGCGGCTGGGCTCCTGGTTCGGGTTCCAGCATTACGACCTTGCGCCCGATCTCGTCTCGATGGCGAAGGGGCTATCGTCGGGCTATCTGCCGATCTCGGCCACCGCCGTCAGCCGCGAGATCGTGGAGACGCTGAAGGGCGCCGGCGAGTTCGTGCATGGCTTCACCTATTCCGGCCATCCGGTGGCGGCCGCCGTGGCGCTCGCCAATCTCGACATTCTCGAGCGCGAGCATCTGGTCGAGCGCGTCCGGAATGAAGCCGGCCCCGCCCTCGCCCGCGCGCTCGCCAGCCTGAACGATCATCCGCTGGTGGGCGAGACCCGCTCGCTCGGCCTGATCGGCGCGGTGGAGATCGTGGCCGACAAGGCGACCCGCGCCCGCTTCGGCGGCAAGGAGGGAACCGCCGGGCCAAGGGTGCGCGATTTCTGCATCGCCCGCGGCCTGATGGTGCGCGCGATCCGCGACACGATCGTGATGGCGCCGCCGCTGATCGTCTCGGATGCGGAGATCGAAGAGCTGGTCGGCACGATCCGCGCCGCGCTCGACGATTTCGCCGCGAGCCAGGCCTGATGCGCGCGCCATCCTCGTGGGGCGAGGCGCTGGCCGCCTTTCAGGCGCGCCACCCGCAGCTCGCCTTCATCGACGTCTTCGTGTTCGATTGCGCGGGCCAGCCCTTCGGCAAGCGCATCCCGGCGGAGGATTTCGCCAAGATCGGCGAGGGCGTGCGCCTCAGCCCCGCCAGCCTGCTTTATGACGCGCGCGGCAACGACCACGGCATCGAAGGCATCGGCGTCGCCGACGGCGACCCGGACGCGACGCTGGTTCCGGTTCTGGAGACGCTGGCGCCCACGCCCTGGCTGGGGCCGCAGGCCGCCCAGGTGCTGGCCATGCCGCATGACGCGGCCGGCAAGGCCCTCTGGTACAATCCCCGCCTGATCCTTCAGGAGACGCTAGCCCGGTTCAAGGCGGAAACTGGCCTGACCCCGGTTGTGGCGTGCGAATACGAGTTCCACCTCGTCGCGAACACGCCTGAGCTTCAGCGCGCGCCCTCGCCGCGCACGGGCGCAGCCCCGCTCGCGGGCGGCACGCTGCTGCTCGACAAGCTGGACGAGTATCGCGGCTTTCTCGATGCGTTCGTGGCGGCGAGCCAGGCGCAGGGCCTCCCCTCCGGCGCGGTGACGGCTGAGTATTCCCCCACCCAGTTCGAGGTGAACCTCGGCCATTGCGACGATGCGGTGCGCGCGGCCGACTGGGCGCTGCTGCAGCGGCGCGCCGCGCGTGGCGTGGCCCGCGCCCAGGGGCTGGACGCCTGCTTCATGGCCAAGCCCTTCCAGGAAGACGCAGGCAACGGCCTGCACGTCCATGTGAGCCTCGTTGATGAGACGGGCGCCAATGTCTTCGACGAGACGCGCCCCGGCGGGCGCGAGCGGCTGGCCCACGCCATCGGCGGCCTCAGCGCCAGCCTGATCGACGCTATGCTGGTCTTCGCCCCCACGCTGAACGCCTATCGCCGGTATTCAGCTTCCGTGTTTTCGCCCACGGGCAAGAGCTGGGGCGTGGACAATCGCTCGGTCGCGTTCCGGGTGCCAGCCCAGGGCGGCAAGGCGCGGCGGATCGAGCATCGCGTCGCGGGCGCGGACGCCAACCCCTATCTGGTGCTCGCCGCCATCCTCGACGGGCTGGCGCTGGGCTTGCGCGACCGGATCGACCCCGGCCCGGAGAGCGTGGGCGATGTCTCGGCCGTGGTGGACCCGGACTTCCCGCGCCACCTCTGGGACGCCATCGACCGCTTTACCGCCAGCGCGAGGATGCAGGCGCTGTTTGGCCGCTTCGGCCGCGTCTATGCCGAACTGCGCCGGCTGGAGACCGAAACGATGCTGCGCGAGGCGATCGGCGTGGAACAGGCCTGGCGGGTGTAGGCGTAAAGCCCCCTTCCCTCGCCGCGCGCGGCGCGCCACCATGTGCCCATGGCAGACGATTTGCGCCCCGACGCCCCGACCAACGCTCTGGAAGCCTTCTTCATGCCCTTCACCGCCAACCGGCGGTTCAAGGCCAATCCGCGCCTGCTCGCGCGCGCGGAGGGGATGCACTACTACACCCAGGACGGTCGCCAGGTGCTGGACGCCATTGCGGGCCTGTGGTGCGTCAACCTTGGCCACTGCCGGGCGGAGATCACCCAAGCGATCCAGAAGGCCGCCGCCACGCTGGACTTTGCGCCGACGTTCCAGATGGGCCATCCGCTTGCGTTCCGGCTGGCCGAAGCGCTGGCCGACGAGATGCCCGCGGGACTCGACCGGATCTTCTTCACCAATTCCGGCTCCGAGAGCGTCGATACCGCGCTGAAGATCGCCCTCGCCTATCATCAGGCCAATGGCGAGCCCCGGCGCACCCGCCTGATCGGGCGCCAGCGCGGCTATCACGGCA
>JBIIUJ010000159.1:0-5379 GCA_044340025.1 Caulobacterales bacterium | reverse complement strand
TGCAGCGCTCATGGCGCTGGGCGCTCTGGGCGCCGCGATGACGCTCGCCCTGCTTTCCTATGCCCCCACCGATCCCAGCCTGAACGTGGCGGCGGGCGGGGATGTCCGCAACTGGCTGGGCGCGCCCGGCGCGGCGCTGGCCGATCTCTTGTTGCAGCTGATCGGCTGGGCGGCAGCCCCGATCGCGGTGGGTCTGTGCGCCCTGTCGGCCAGCCTGCTGCTGAAGGGGCCAAGCCCGCAGGGGCATATGCGCCTGCGGCTCTGGGCGGGCGGGTTTGGCGTTCTGGCCCTGGCGGCCATGGCCGCCGCTTTGCCGATGCCGGAGCGCTGGCCCATGGCGACCGGCCTTGGCGGCCTGCTTGGCGACGCCGTTCTATGGCTGCTGCGCGCACCGATCGCCGCTGTCGGCCTGCCGGCGCCAAGCGTGATCGCCGGCGTGATCTGGGGCGCGTTGTGCGTTGTCTTCTTTGCTGTGGCGTTCAATCTGCGCCCACGCGACATCACTGTTGCGCTGGACGCCGCCGGCGGCCTGTGGGCCGGGCTGCGGGTCCGCTACGACGCTCTGCGCGGAACCGGCGGGCCGACCGTGGTGCGCCGGGCAGACCCGGCCGCGGATCGCTATAACCTTCGCCCGCTGATGCAGGCGGCCGACGCCGAGGCGAGCGAGCCCGTCGTGCGGTTTGCGCCCGCCGACCGGGAGGAAGACTTCCCTGTGGCCGTGGCTCCCCCCAAGCCGCGCAAGGAAAGCGCGCGCGCAGCCCGCGAGGCGCAGCAGGGCCTGCCGCTGGCGGACGCGAGCGCCTTCGAGCTGCCGCGCCTTGATCTCCTCGCCAAGCCCAAGGCGCGCATCAGCCATCACGACGAAGCCGCCCTGAAGCAGAATGCGCGACTGCTCGTTTCGGTGCTCAACGACTTCGGCGTGAAGGGCGAGATCATCCAGATCCGGCCCGGCCCTGTCGTGACGCTCTATGAGCTGGAGCCGGCGCCGGGCGTGAAGACCGCGCGCGTGATCGGCCTGGCCGACGATATCGCCCGCTCCATGAGCGCGGTGGCCTGCCGTGTGGCGGTGGTGCCGGGACGCAACGCCATCGGCATCGAGTTGCCGAACGCCAAGCGCGAGACGGTCTATTTCCGCGATCTGCTGGCCAGCCACGAGTTCGAGGCGTCCCGCACCGATCTGCCGCTCGCGCTGGGCGAGACGATCGGGGGAGAGGCCTATGTGGCCGATCTCTCCAAGATGCCGCACCTCCTGATCGCCGGCACCACGGGCTCGGGCAAGTCGGTGGGGATCAATGCGATGATCCTCTCCCTGCTCTATCGCCTGCCGCCGGAGACCTGCCGCTTCATCATGATCGACCCGAAAATGCTGGAGCTTTCGGTCTATCAGGGCATCCCGCATCTTCTGGCGCCGGTGGTGACCGATCCGAAAAAGGCGGTCGCGGCCCTGAAATGGACTGTCCGGGAAATGGAGAGCCGCTATCAGCTGATGAGCAAGCTGGGCGTGCGCAACATCGCCGGCTTCAACGAGCGCGTGCGCGAGGCCGCCCGCACAGGCGAGCGGATCCAGCGCACGGTCCAGACCGGCTGGGACCACGAGACCTCGAAGCCGATCTACGAGACCGAAATCCTGACGCCCGAGCCCATGCCCTTCATCGTGGTGGTGATCGACGAGATGGCCGACCTGATGCTGGTGGCGGGCAAGGACATCGAAGGCGCGGTCCAACGCCTCGCCCAGATGGCTCGCGCGGCGGGCATCCATCTGATGATGGCCACGCAGCGCCCCTCGGTCGACGTCATCACCGGCACGATCAAGGCGAACTTCCCGACCCGGATCAGCTATCAGGTGACCTCCAAGATCGACAGCCGAACCATCCTGGGCGAGCAGGGCGCCGAGCAGCTCCTCGGCCAGGGCGACCTTCTGTTCATGGCGGGCGGCGGGCGCATCCGGCGCCTCCACGGCCCCTTTGTGAGCGATCAGGAGGTGGAGCGCGTCGTCGACTTCCTGAAGGGCCAGGGCGCGCCGGCCTATCTGGACGAGATCACGGTCGATCCGGATGGCGACGACGACGAGATGGGCGACCTTGGCCTCGAAGACGAGGGCGATGATCACAATGCCCGCGCCATCCAGATCGTGAAGCGCGACAAGAAGGTCTCCACCTCCTACCTTCAGCGGCGGTTGCAGGTCGGCTACAACCGCGCCGCCAGCCTCGTGGAGCGGATGGAAAACGACGGCCTCATCAGCCCGCCGAACCATGCCGGCAAGCGCGAGATCCTGATTGGCGAATAAGGTGCATGCTGGAAGGGCGCCATGTGAGCGAAGAGTGACGCCAAAGCCCGCGTAGTCGCGTCCTCAGGCTGGGCTTTGCGCAACCGGGCGCGTCTGCACGCTTCTCACGATCCGACCGAGATCGCGCAGCATCCTGCCGCCAATGGGCTGGACCACATGAGCCCGCCGAATGACCTCGAACCGGTCGGCGATGGCTGCATACCCAGCGGGATCAGGATAGCCAACCTGCACAAGGACATTCCAGTCAGCCCCGCTCTGCGCGACGACATGCAGACTATAGTTTGTCAGGAGACCCTGGAGCCTGGCGATCTCATCCATCGCGAGCCAGTTGGCGGCGAGGAAGGCGCAAAGGTCATCCGGGTTTGGATCGAGCGACTGCAGGAAGGTCAGGCCCGTCGCGCGTGTCGTCGTCGAGGCGGCGATAGCCGGTCCTGCACTGGCCCAGGCTCCTGCCCCGAAGCCAAGCGCCGACCGCCTGTCAAGACCTCCCCGCCTCATGCCATCCCCCCATTGCGAGCCGGGTTCCGCCTGCAGGGCCCGTTGCGCCCGCGCTGCTTCGCATGAACGGCGTTGGGCCGGCGTGCGCTGCACCTCATTGGACAGGCGCCTTCTCGAACTCATAGCCGCCCTGGGGCGGTCCCCAGACCTGCTTGCCGCCGAAGGTCATGCCGCGATCCCAGGTGTAGAGCGTTGTCGCCGTGATGCGGGTGGATGCGTCCAGATAGTCCGCGCCCCGGAACGTGTTGCGGCAATCCTGCTGGCGCATGGCGCCTTCAAACCGATCCGGAGCGACCCGGCGCAGGATGAGCGTGCAATTCGGCAGCGGGATCAGATCCTCCATCGTGATCGGCGGCTCTTCACCGCGCGCCGCAAAGCCGGCCGCCTTGGCCGGATCGCGCAGCCGGTATTGATAGGAATGCACCACGCCGCTCTCCTGCGGAACCAGCTGGAACACATTTTGCCGATAGGGCTTGGACGCATCGGGCAGGCGTGCGCTTTCGCCATAAAGCCAGTGGTGAATCTGGGCCTTATCCTGAGCCCAGAGCCGGACGTTGCTGGTCTGGATGTCCTGATAGACGCTGTCGCGCGCAGCCTGAGCCGCAGAGCTCCAGCGCCCGTCGAGCCACTGGGCCAGATCGGCGGCGTCGCGCGTGGCGCTGGCGAGATCGCTCGCCGAAGCGGCGACAGGGGAAAGGGCAAGGGTCAGCGCAAACACTGCGGAGCGAACCATGATGGGTTTTCCTCGTTTCGCGCATGGTGGCGCGTGCGCCGCCCCGATGACAAGTCCCGCGCGATGGGGGCTGGACAGCGAGCGCGACTTGGCTCCACCCTTCGTTGGATGACGGCAGACATCGCCTGGATAGGCTCCGCGCCCCGACCGCAAGCCAAGGTGCGGTTCGATCGGCGCGAACTCGATGTGATCCTCGGCGTTTACGGGCGCCTCGTCGCGGCCGGCGAGCTGCGCGACTACGCCCTTGATGACGGAGCGGATGCGGCCGCCTTCTCCATGTATCGCCGCACCAGCGAACAGCCCCTCTACCGGATCGAGAAACGGCCTGCGCTGGCCCGCCGGCAAGGCGCATGGGCGCTGATCGGCATGGGCGGCCAGACGCTCAAGCGCGGCCACGAATTGCGCCAGGTGCTGGATGTGCTCGAGCGCAAGCTGTTGCGGGCTGTCCGGCCGGGCTGAGCCAGCACGCCAGCCGCTAGAACCGGGCCGCCCCGCGCAGCACAAGCTCGCCCGCCAGATCCGCTTTACGCTGGTGGTCCGGCTCGGCGATCGCCCGGCCTTCGAGCCGGACTTCTGCGTTCGGGGCGACGCCCGCGCTCCATGCGGCGCGCAAGCCGATTTCGCGTCCGGTTGGAGCCGCCGAGAAGCGACGCAGGGTGAGGATGGCGCCATAGCCGCCGCCGGGTTCCGGCAGAGAAAGGGCGAACGCGCCGCTCTCCACCCTGAGGGGCTGTTCGAGGGTGAGCTGCCAATCCCCGGCGTCTGTGCGCCACAAACCGCCGATCGCGAAGGCCGACGCAGTGGTGGGCTCGGCCACTGAAAGAGCGCCGCCGAGATTGGTCTGGGTCAGCCGGGCTTGCTGGGCGGTCAGCGTCAGCTCCAGGTCCGGGCGCGGGCGGGCGGCCAGCGCAAGCGTGAGCGCCCGGCTTTCGGAGGCTGGCGGCTGAGCAAAGCGGATATCCCAGCGGCCGCCGAGCAAGCCGGCTTCCTCTTCCAGCCGTGCGAAGCCAAGGCTTCCCCGCCAGTGCTGCGCGCCTGCTGAAAGCGCTACGGCATCGGCCTGGCTGCGCGCGCCGCGCTGGGTTCGGGCCGTCGAAAAGGCGCTGATCTGCACGGCTCCGAAGTCCAGCCCGGCTGTGACGGCGCGGCCGCCTTCCACAAGGCTTAGAAGGTCGCCGGGCGGGCGCGCGGGACCGGCTGCTTCCATCGCGGGAAGGCTCACGCCCTGGCGAAACCCGAGAGACAATCCCGGCGCGATCTGAGCCTCCGCACGGATCGGAGCCGGCGCGTCGCGCCGCCCGGTCAGCGTGTCTGAAAGACCCGCGCGCGCCGCCGGCAGGATCACCCCGCGGCCATCCACGTCAAACGGGCGCTCGTAAGCATCAAGCGCCGTCATTCGCCAGACATCGGCGGAGAAGGCGTCGCCAAAGGCTGCGCCCGCAATGCCTGCGCCCATCGATACGGTGATGGGGGCCGCCGCCGTCTGGGCGGTCAGGCCGCCGATCGGGGAGAACGCCCGCGCCAGATCGAGATAGCCGCGCCCGAACACCGCATCGGCGCCAGGCTCGCCGGCGTCCCGGGCCGAACGCAGCAGGATATCCACCGTCTGGCGGCCGGTCAGATTGGGAAAGGCCTGCAGCAGCAGAGCGGCCGCGCCCGCAACATGCGGCGCAGCGAACGAGGTTCCGCTCACGCGCCAGCATGTGACGCCGTCGCATGCGGTGATGATGTCGCCCCCCGGCGCCGTCAGCACGCCTTGCGCTGCAAGCCCCGCCCTGTTGGAAAAGCTCGCCAGCGCGCCGGTGGGCTCGGCGGCGGCGGTGGCGATCATGGCGCCGGCAAAACGCGGATCCACAGCATA
>JBIIUJ010000158.1:0-5412 GCA_044340025.1 Caulobacterales bacterium | reverse complement strand
GCCGCCCCCAGCCGCGCCGTGACCTTGCCGCGCTTGGTGACGATCACGCCCTCGATCTCGCCGGAGCCGACCTTGTCGATCAGCTCCAGGCACTTCGCCTTGAATTCGGTGGCGGTCATTGTGATCAGCATGGGGGCAGCCTATCACATGACCGGTCAGACGGACCAGTCAGCTCAGGCTTCGTCAGCCTCCGAGGGCGGGTTCTTGAACCAGACCTCCACCGGGCCCGTATACTTCACCGTCAATGGATTGCCCTTGCGATCCACCTTCAGGCCAAGCGCGACGCGGACCCAGCCTTCCGAGACGCAGTATTCCTCCACATTGGAGCGCTCCTCCCCCTTGAAGCGCACGCCGACATCGCGCGAGAGCGCGGCTTCGTCATAATGGGGGCTGCGGGGATTGACGGAGAGGCGGTCGGGGGGCGTGTCGGTCATGGGCGGGTCTATCGCCCAAGGCGTGGCCCCTCGCAACCGCGCCGGGCGCTTCAGTTTCACAGCGCCGCTTGCTAGACCGCAGCCATGAGCACCGCGACCACCGCCACCACCCGCAAGCCCTATCGCCTCAAAGGCCTCACCGGCGAGTGGGAGGTCGTGGTCGGCCTGGAGGTGCACGCCCAGGTGCTGGCCAACGCCAAGCTGTTTTCCGGCGCCAGCGCAGCTTATGGCGGCGAGCCCAACGCCCATGTCAGCCTCGTGGATGCGGCCATGCCCGGCATGCTGCCCGTCATCAACCGGCATTGCGTCGCCCAGGCCATCAAGACCGGGCTCGGCCTGAATGCGCAGATCAATCGTGTCTCGCGTTTTGACCGGAAGAACTATTTCTATCCGGATCTGCCGCAGGGCTATCAGATCAGCCAGTATCAGCAGCCGATCGTGGGAGAAGGCGTGCTGGAGGTCGATCTCGACGACGGCGCCACAATCGAAATCGGAATCGAGCGGCTGCATCTGGAACAGGACGCCGGCAAGTCGATCCATGATCTGGACCCGAAGGCCACCTTCGTGGACCTCAACCGCGCCGGCTGCGCGCTGATGGAGATCGTCTCCAAGCCCGACATTCGCACCCCGGACGAGGCTGCCGCCTATTTCAAGAAGCTGCGGGCGCTGGTGCGCGCTCTTGGCACCTGCGACGGCAACATGGACGAAGGCTCCATGCGCGCCGACGTGAACGTCTCGGTGCGCAAGCCGGGCGCCCCCTATGGCACGCGCTGCGAGATCAAGAACGTCAATTCCACCAAATTCGTCGCCATGGCGGTGGAGGCCGAAGCCCGCCGCCAGATCGAGATTCTCGAAGACGGCGGCGTGATCCAGCAGGAAACCCGCCTGTTCGATCCCAAGACCGGAGAGACGCGCGCCATGCGCTCCAAGGAGGACGCGCAGGATTACCGCTATTTCCCTGACCCGGACCTGCTGCCCCTGGAGCTGGACGAGGCCTGGATCGAGGAGATCCGCGCCAGCCTGCCCGAACTGCCGGATGCGAAAAAGCGCCGCTTCATGCGCGATTTCGGCCTCTCGCCCTATGACGCGGGCGTGCTGACGGCCGATGCCGACGCAGCGGCCTTCTACGAGGAGGCCGCTCGCGGTCGCGAGCCCAAGCTCGTCGCCAACTGGATGACGGTGGAGCTGTTCGGCTGGCTGAACAAGGCGGGCAAGGATCTGGGCCAAAGCCCTGTTTCGGCAGCCGATCTTGGCGCGCTCGTGGGCCTCATCACTGATGGCACGATCTCCGGCGCCATCGCCAAGAAGGTCTTTTCGATCATGGTCGAGACGGGCGATGCGCCGGCCGCGATCGTGGAGCGCGAGGGCCTGCGTCAGGTCTCCGACACCGGCGCGATCGAAGCCGCCATCGATGCGCTGATCGCAGACAACCCTGACAAGGTCGCCGAAGTGAAGGAAAAGCCCAAAGCCTTCGGCTGGTGGGTCGGTCAGGTGATGAAGGCCATGGCCGGCAAGGCCAATCCGGGCGTGGTCAACGACATCCTGAAGGCGAAGCTGGGCGTGTGATCTCCCGTCATCCCGGCCGAGCAAAGCGAGAGCCGGGACCTTAGGCAGGACATTCTTCGGCAGGTCCCGGATAACCGCTTTGCGGTTTCCGGGATGACGGGCCGCCCGAGCCCCTACTTCACCCCGTGCGCCAGCCTCTTCAGGAACGGGCTCGCCAGCCCCAGCGCGATGCCGATGCCGATCGTCCACCAGCCGAGCTGGCCGAAGATCGTCACATAGGTTTGCAGCGCAGCCCCGGGATCGAGCACCTGACCGCCGATCGTGTCGACGGCGGCGGCCTCGGCCACGAAGCCGCCGAGATATTGCGCCCAGGACGAGGACAAGAACCACGTCGCCATGAGCGTGGACAGCAGCGTCGGTGTGGACAGCTTGGTCATCCAGGAGAGCCCCACCGGGCTGAGGCAGAGCTCGCCCGTGGTCTGGACCAGATAGGCTGCGGCCAGAAACATCAGCGGGATGCGAAACTGCGCGTCTGCAACGCTGGCTCCCCAGACAAGGATCAGGAACGACAGGCCCACCTGCACCAGCGCGAGGGAGAACTTCAAAACCGGGTTGGGGTCCATGTTGCGCGCGCCCAGCCACGCCCAGAGGGCGGAAAACACCGGCACGAGCAGCAGGATGAAGCCCGAATTGAAGCTCTGGGTCTGGGCCGCCGTCATGGCCTGCCCGCCCGGCAGGGAGAGGTCGGTGTTGCGCTCTGCGAAGAGGTTGAGGCTTGTGCCGGCCTGCTCGAACAGGGTCCAGAACACAACCGAGGCCGCAATCAGGATGAATGCGAGGATCAGACGGGCGCGCTCCACGGCCGTGCATTTGCGCACCATTTCCAGCGCGAAAAACGCGATCACGGCGAGCGAAGCGGCGATCAGCATCAGGCCCACCAGCTCGTTGCGCTGCACGAGCAGATAGATGATGAAGATCGCCGGGATGGTGGCGAGATAGAGCGCCCACTCCTTGCTGATGGGGCCGAACAACGGCTCCTTCAGCGCCGCCGGCGCCGGCGGCTCGCCCTTGCCCTCCAGAAGCGGCTTGCCCAGCACGAAGACCACAAAGCCCAGCGCCATGCCCACCCCGGCTGCGCCAAACCCCGCCCACCAGCCGATGTTCTGGCCCAGCCAGCCGCACAGGATCGCCGCCCAGAACGCCCCGAGATTGATCCCGTAGTAATAGAGCGTGAAGCCCGGATCGCGGCGCGGATCGCCCTCGGGATAAAGCTGGCCGACGATGGAGGAGATGTTGGGCTTGAGATACCCGACCCCCAGAATGATGAGCGACAAAGCGAGATAGAAAACGCCCTCATAGAAGGGCTGGCGGTCCTTGACCGAGAGTTCGAAACTGTCCGGCGGGAGGATCGAGGGCAGAGGCGCATCCGAAGGGAGGCCCTTGATCTCCAGCCCGCCTTGCGGGCTTGGGCCGTAGTCGTAGCGCGACTCGCCCACCTGCAGCTGGACGGTGCGCCCATCCGCCCTGCCTTCGACGACGAACTCATAAGACGCGCCCTGATAGGTCAGGACCTGTGTCGCGGGCCGGCCTTCGATCGCCATGGTCGCGTGGCCGGCCACCAGGAGCAGCGCGCCGAACGCGATCGCCTTGCGCGTGCCGAGAAAGCGGTCGGCAAGCAATCCGCCGATGAGCGGCAGGAGATACACAAGGCTCGTATAGGCGCCGTACTGGCGCGCCGCCTCCCCATCCGAAAACAGGAAGTGCTGGGTCATGAAGAACACCAGCAGGCCGCGCATGCCGTAGTAGGAAAACCGCTCCCACATCTCGGCGAAGAACAGGATGATCAGCCCCCTCGGGTGGCTGCGTAGCTGCACCGCCACAATGGCCATCGTGACCAGCGTGATCAGCGCGCCCGCGACAAAGACGATGTTCATGCCTGCTCCGGGGTGTTGTTCGGCCCGCAGATGGCAGGCGATCACGAGCCCGTGATCCTGGCAAGGGCGACGCTGCAGCGCATTTCCGCTTGCGCTTGGGCCCTTTCGCAGTGACGCTACGGCAATCGAGGCGGCGACAGACCGCCCGGACGTAGGGATGAGGAGGCCCCATGCGGGCGACCTGGCCGGGTTCAGGCCTTTTTCTGGCAGGCGCGCTCGCGCTTTGGGCGACCCCGTCTGTAGCGGCGGAAGCGATCGCCCTTTCCCGGCTTGCAGACGGGCGCATGATTGCCGACGCCCGCGCGGAAGCAGGGGCTCTGCGCATGATCCTGGATACCGGCGCGACGCGCACGGCTCTGTCCATCGGCGGGGCCGAACGGCTGGCGGTGGCGGCTTCGCGCGATCGGGTGGCGCTTCTGCGCGGGGTGTCAGGCACGCTCGCCGCCCCCGTGTTTCGGGTGCCGCGCCTCGCATTGGGCGGCCGCCAGGTCGCGGCGCGCGACGCGCCGGGCCTGTCGGTTGCGGAAGCCGATGGCGTCATCGGCGCAGACGTGTTGCGCACAGGCGCGCCGGAGTTCGATTTCCGCCGGGACATGGTGGTGTTGCATGCCGCCGCGCCCGCTGCGAGCGTGGGCTGGGCGGCCGCGCCCGTGGAGGTGATGGCCAACGGCCTTGTGCGGCTGACGCTCACGGTCAATGGCGCGCCGGTCCGGGCGCTGCTGGACACTGGCGCGGCCCGGTCGGTGGCCAATCCCGCGCTGGCCGCGCGCCTCTCGTGCGGGGCGCCATCGTCCAGCCTTGCCGGGAGCGAAGGCGGCCGTATCGCTGCGCGCGCCTGCCTGCCGGCGGAACTCGCAATCGCCGGCCATGTGGCGCAGGTGGCGCTCACAGCGGCGCCCGCGCCACTGTTTGCCGATCTCGGCTGGGACGAAGCGCCGGGCCTCATCCTAGGCATGGATGCTCTGGAAGGCGGCCGCTTCGTGCTCGACTACGCCGCCGGCGCCTTGCGCACGGCGCCCATCCTTGTGGCGGAGGGCGCGAGCGCCCCATGACGCCAGACTATTGCTGGATCGAGACCAACGGCGTGCGCCTGCGCGCCGTCGTGGAGGGCGAGGGCCCGCTCGTCGTGCTGGTGCATGGCTTTCCCGAGAGCTGGTATTCCTGGCGTCATCAGATCGGGCCGCTGGCCGCCGCCGGCTATCGGGTCTGCGCCATCGACGTGCGCGGCTATGGCGGCTCGGACAAGCCCCTGAATGTGGAAGATTATGCGATGGAGGCGCTCGCGGGGGACGTGGCCGGCGTGGCCGGCGCGCTTCAGCCCGATCGCCCCGCCATCCTGATCGGACACGACTGGGGCGCCTCCATCGTCTGGAACACGGCGCTCGCCCACCCCCAGCGCGTGGGCGCGGTCGCCGCCCTTTCGGTGCCCTATCTGGGGCGCGGCCCCTTGCCCTTCATCGATCTTGTCAGCCAATTGTTCACCGCCCGCGGGCGCTTCTTCTACCAGGTCTATTTCCAGGAGGAGGGCGTCGCCGAAG
>JBIIUJ010000157.1:0-5459 GCA_044340025.1 Caulobacterales bacterium | reverse complement strand
CGTCTACGCCGCCGCGCTGGAGCGCGGGCTCTCGCCCGACAGCGTGTTTTCCGACCAGCGCGTGCGCGTCGGTTCCTGGTCGCCGGACAATTACGACAGCCGCTTCTACGGCAACATGACGCTGCGCCAGGGGCTGATCCTGTCGCGCAATACGGTGACGGTGCGCATCGCCCAGCGGATCGGCATTCGCCGCATCGTGGACTATGCGCGCCGGCTCGGCGTCTATGATCAGGTGGAGCCCTCGCTCGCGCTGACCCTTGGCGCAAACGAAACGACCGTGCTGCGGCTCACGGCGGCCTATGCGGCCATGGCCAATGGCGGGCGCTACAATCCGCCGAGCCTCGTTGATCGCGTTCAGGGCCAGCAGGGCGAGACGGTCTATCGCCCGGATGTTCGCTGGTGTCTGGAGTGCGAGCAGGACTTCCAGCGCGGGCCGCCGCCGCCGCTGCGCCGCTCCGGCCGGCAGGTGCTTGATCCCACCACCGCCTGGGACATGGTCCAGATCATGGAAGCGGTGGTCACCAGCGGCACAGGGCGCGTTATCAGCAGCGTGGGCAAGCCCATCGCGGGCAAAACCGGCACCACCAACGATTTCCGCGACGCCTGGTTTGTCGGCTTCTCGCCCCACATCGCGGCCGGCGTCTATGTCGGCTACGACACGCCGCGCTCGCTTGGGGCGGGCAACAGCGGCGGCGTGCTGGCGGCGCCGATCATGCGCGATTTCTTCCAGGTCGCGCTGGAGGATCGCCCGGCCGAGCCGTTCTCGCCGGGCCCCGAGATGCGGCGGCTTGAAGAGCGCAGGGCCGAGATGCGTCGCCGCGAAGCGCTGATCGAGGGGCGCGCCCGCGCGATCGAGGCGGCCGAACGTGGCGAGACCGCGCTCGCCGATCAGGTGGCCCAGGCCGCGATGGACCTGTTCCGGCCGGAGCCGGGGCCGGAGGCTGTGTCGGCCAGCGAGCCCCCGCCGGCGGGCGGGGCGGCTGCGGCTGCGCCAGCCGACGGGCCGGGCGGGGAAGACGCGCCCTTGCCCTGAAGCGGCCGCGCGCTTAACTCCGCGCCCTGATTTTCTCCGAGAGGGAGCACAGCGCCATGCGCGCCGACGTAGAGGCGCTGAGCGCCGACATCGCCAAGTCCGTCCAGCTTCTGAAGCGCCGGCTCGACTGGGAGCCTGCGCTGCAGCGGCGCGACGAGCTGGACGCCCTGTCTGAAAACCCGTCGCTCTGGGACGATCCCCAGAAGGCCCAGGCCCTGATGCGCGAGCGCACCAAGCTCGCGACCGCGATCGAAGCGGTGCAAAAGCTCGAGCGCGAGCGCGCCGACAATCTTGAACTCGCCGCAATGGCCGAAGCCGAGGGCGACGAGGGCCTGATCGAGGAGGCGATCGCGGCGCTGCGGGCCGCCAAGGCCCACGCCGACCGGGCCGAGCTGGAAGCGCTGCTCTCGGGCGAGGCCGACGGCAACGATTGCTATGTCGAGATCAACGCCGGCGCCGGCGGCACCGAAAGCCAGGACTGGGCCAATATCCTGCGCCGCATGTATGTGCGCTGGGGCCAGGCCCACGACATGACGGTGGAAGAGATCGAGGAGAGCCAGGGCGAGGAAGCCGGCATCAAATCCTCCACCCTCGTGTTCAAGGGCGTGAACGCCTATGGCTGGCTCAAGACCGAATCAGGCGTGCACCGGCTGGTGCGCATCTCGCCGTTCGACAGTCAGGCCCGCCGGCACACGAGCTTCGCCAGCGTCTGGGTCTATCCCGTGGTGGATGACAGCATCGAGATCGACATCAACCCGTCTGATGTCCGCGTGGACACCTATCGCGCCAGCGGGGCGGGCGGTCAGCACGTGAACAAGACCGACTCCGCCGTCCGGCTGACCCACATCCCCACCAATATCGTGGTCTCCTGCCAGTCCGAACGGTCCCAGCACCGCAACCGCGAGATCGCATGGAACATGCTGCGCGCGCGCATGTATGAGGCGGAACTGCAAAAGCGCGAGGCCGCAAACGCCGCTTTGGAAGCCACCAAGACCGACATCGGCTGGGGCCACCAGATCCGCTCCTACGTGCTCCAGCCGTATCAGATGGTGAAAGACCTGCGCACCAATGTGGAGACGTCCGACAGCCAGGGCGTGCTCGACGGCGACCTGGACCGCTTCATGGCCGCCGCGCTCGCCGCGCGGGTGGGCGTGGCGAGCGACCCCGACGCGGCCTGATGCTTTTGCAGGCGGCGGGCCAAGCCGCGTGACCGCAGAAGGGGCGGCGTGCGCGCCGCTGCGCCGCGCACGCAGATGCGCACTTCCCTGAGCGCTGAGACTCCATATCTAATCCGAAACGGAAAGAGGCAGGCGCGCAGACCGCGCGGCTTGCGGCCGTTGTGAGCCTCACGGATGAGCGACGACCAGAGAGATCAGAACGGAACCAGCCGCGAAGTCGGCGTGGTGACGCGCGCCAAGCCGCAGACCAAGAAGCCCTCGATGTATCGGGTGCTGCTGCTCAACGACGATTACACGCCGATGGAATTCGTCGTCTATGTGCTGGAGCGCTTCTTCAACAAGAGCCGCGAGGAAGCCACCCGCATCATGCTGCACGTGCATCAGCACGGCGTGGGCGTGTGCGGCGTCTTCACCTACGAGGTCGCCGAGACCAAGGTCGCCCAGGTGCTCGACCTTGCGCGGCGCAATGAACACCCCCTCCAATGCACGATGGAAAAGGAATAGGCCGGTGCCCTCATTCTCCAGAAGCCTCGAACAGAGCCTCCATCGCGCGCTGGCCATGGCCAACGAGCGCAAGCACGAATACGCCACGCTCGAGCATCTCCTCAACGCCCTGATCGAGGACGAAGACGCGGCTCATGTGATGAAGGCGTGCAATGTCGATCTCGACAAGCTGCGCGCCGATCTCGTGCGCTACATCGACAGCGAGCTGAAGAATCTCACCGTGGAAGGCGGCGGCGAGGCGCGCCCCACGGCCGGCTTCCAGCGCGTGATCCAGCGCGCGGTGATCCATGTGGAAAGCTCCGGCCGCAACGAAGTGACCGGCGCCAACGTGCTGGTCGCGCTCTTCTCCGAGCGCGAGAGCCACGCCGCCTATTTCCTGCAGGAACAGGACATGACCCGCTATGACGCGGTCAATTTCATCTCCCATGGCGTGGCCAAGCGCCCCGGCATGAGCGAGCGCAAGGGCGGGCGCGGCGCCGACGAGGGCGAGGAAAAGCCGGAGAAAAAGGACAAGCAGCAGCAGGGCGAGGCCCTGAGCGCCTATTGCGTCAATCTCAACGAGAAGGCGAAAAAGGGCCGGGTCGATCCGCTGATCGGGCGCGAGCCGGAGGTGGAACGCGCCATCCAGATCCTCTGCCGCCGGCAGAAGAACAATCCGCTGCTGGTGGGCGAACCCGGCGTGGGCAAGACCGCGATCGCGGAAGGCCTGGCGCGCAAGATCATCGAAAGCGAAGTGCCCGAGGTGCTCGCCGGCGCCACGATCTTCTCGCTCGACATGGGCGCCCTGCTGGCCGGCACGCGCTACCGCGGCGATTTCGAGGAGCGCCTGAAGGCGGTTGTGAAGGAGCTGGAGGCCCATCCCCACGCCATCCTGTTCATCGACGAGATCCACACCGTGATCGGCGCGGGCGCCACGTCGGGCGGCGCGATGGACGCGTCCAACCTGCTCAAGCCTGCGCTTCAGGCCGGCACGCTGCGCTGCATGGGCTCGACCACCTACAAGGAATATCGCCAGCACTTCGAGAAGGATCGCGCGCTGGTGCGCCGGTTCCAGAAGATCGACGTGAACGAGCCCTCCGTGCCCGACGCGATCAAGATCCTCCAGGGGCTGAAGTCCTATTACGAGGAGTTCCACAAGGTCCGCTACACCAACGAGGCGGTGAGGGCGGCCGTCGAGCTGTCGTCGAAATACATCGGCGACCGCAAGCTGCCCGACAAGGCGATCGACGTGATCGACGAGACGGGCGCGAGCCAGATGCTCCTGCCCGAAGCCAAGCGGAAAAAGACCATCGGCGTGAAGGAAGTGGAGGCTGTCATCTCCAAGATGGCGCGCATCCCGTCCAAGTCGGTCTCCAAATCCGATACCGAGCAATTGCGCACGCTGGAGGAGGATCTCCAGCGCGTGGTGTTCGGCCAGGATCCCGCGATCAAGGCGCTGGCGGCGGCCATCAAGATGGCGCGCGCGGGCCTGCGCGATCCCAACAAGCCGATCGGCTCCTATCTGTTTGCGGGGCCCACCGGCGTGGGCAAGACCGAAGTGGCCAAGCAGCTTGCCAACATCATGGGCGTGGAGCTGCTGCGCTTCGACATGAGCGAATACATGGAGCGCCATACCGTCAGCCGGCTGATCGGCGCCCCGCCGGGCTATGTCGGCTATGACCAGGGCGGCCTGCTCACCGACGGGATCGACCAGCATCCCCACTGCGTGCTGCTGCTCGACGAGATCGAGAAGGCCCATCCGGACCTGTTCAACATCCTGTTGCAGGTGATGGACCATGGCTCCCTCACCGACGCCAACGGCAAGAAGGTCGATTTCCGCAATGTCGTGGTCATCATGACCACCAATGCGGGCGCCTCGGACGCCGCGCGCGACGGCATCGGCTTTGGCCGCGGCAAGAAGACCGACGAGGAGGGCGAGGCGATCAAGCGGCTCTTCACCCCGGAATTCCGCAACCGGCTCGATGCGACCGTGCATTTCCAGGGCCTCACCCCGGAAATCATCGGCCAGGTCGTGGACAAGTTCATCCTCCAGCTCGAAGCCCAGCTCGCCGACCGGCAGGTGGAGTTCGAGCTCACCGATGCCGCGCGCGTCTGGCTGGCCGACCGCGGCTATGATTCCGCCATGGGCGCCCGCCCGCTCGGCCGCGTGATCCAGGAGCATGTGAAAAAGCCGCTCGCCGACGAGCTTCTGTTCGGCAAGCTCAGAAAGGGCGGCCTCGTGCGCATCGACGTGGATTCGGAAGACGGCGAAAAGCTCGCCTTCTTCTTCGAGCCGCAGGTGCCCAAGCCCGGCAAGAAGGCCGAGGCGGCGGAGGATGAGGCGGCGGCTTAGAGGTCTGGCGCGGGGGCGAAGGATTGCTGAAGCATAAAACGACTATCGTCCTCGGGGCGGGGGCATCCCATGAATATGGGATGCCTCTAGGGGGTGAGTTAAAGGCGAATATTGCTGCAATGTTTTCAAAAAAAGACAATAGATTCGTCGTCTCTGATGCAAAATTTACACGATTGTACGAGAACTTGGTGAGTCACGGACCTTGGGCTTCATCGGCAAATGAAATGGAATGGGTGGAGGTCTGCAATGCCTTTTGCAAGGCATTGCAAACAAACGATAGTATTGATAGCTTTATATTTGCACACATGTCTGATGATAAGTTTGTTAAGCTGGCGAAGTTGGCTATTGCCTACCAGATAGCGAAGGGGGAATTTGATCATGATTTCATTCCGAGAAATCGAGAGATTTCTGA
>JBIIUJ010000156.1:0-5510 GCA_044340025.1 Caulobacterales bacterium | reverse complement strand
AGGCGAAGCGATATTGCGTCCTCAGGATGCGCCGGCAGGCCGTGTCGATCGTCTCGACGCCGACGGCCCCCTCCTCCACAGCCTTCAACAGGTTCTTGCCGAAGACGATCGGCTCCGGGTTTTCGATGTCGAGGCCGGCGACCGCGCCAAAGACGCTGCGCACCCCGAACACCCAATCGGAATGAACAAAGCCATCGAAGCCCCAGTCGTGGCGCAGAATATCGGTCAGGAGCGCCCGGCTCTGGCCGCAATACTCGCCGTTGAGCTTGTTGTAGGCGCTCATCACGCTGGCGCAGCCGGCATCCAGAATGCGCTTGAAGTGCGGCAGATAGACTTCGCGCAGCGCGCGCGGTTCGCACGCGACATCCACCTTGAACCGGGCGTTCTCCATGCTGTTGAGCGCGAAGTGCTTGACCGTGGCGATCACATTGTGGGTCTGGAGCCCCTCTGCGAAGGCCGCGCCCATCTCGCCCAGATGGTAGGGGTCTTCGCCATAGGTCTCCTGCGCCCGCCCCCAGGCGGGATGGCGCAACAGATTGACACAGACCGCGCCCGAGAGCGTGCAGTCCTGCGCGCGGATCTCGATCGACATCTGCTCGCCGATGCGCCGCTCCAGATCCGGGTCAAACGTGGCGCCACGCGCCATCAGCACCGGAAAACAGGTCGACTGCCCCCGCGCCACGCCGCGCGGCCCATCTGTGAAATAGAGCGGCGGCACGCCGAGCCGCTCGCATCCCGAACCGGCCCGATACGGCTCTGCGCCCCACAGCCGACCGGAGGCCTTGAACTGCTCGAAGAAGCCCCGGCCGCTCATTATCGCAACCTTCTCCTCCAGCGTCGCGGCGCGCAGGATCTCCTCCACGCGCGCATCGATCTGGGCGGGCGTCAGCCCTTTCTCCGGAGCGAGATGTGTCATTGTCTTCCTCTCTTCATTCCGCAGGCGCAGCCGCGGCGCGCGCTGCAATCTCGGCGCGCAGTTCGCGATGGCGGCGCGCATCGATCGGATAGCCCCAGAGCGCGATCACCGAGACGATGACGCCCGCCAGCGGCGTTAGCGCCATCAGCGCGGTGATGCCCGCCAGCGTCTGAGGCGTCTGATCCTGATTGGCGACATAGCCCACCGCCTCCAGGCTGAACCCCAACAGCAAGGCGTTGAAACCGAGGGCCGCTTTCTGGGCGAAACTGGCGAAGCCGAACACCTTGGCTTCATGGCGGACGCCGTGGCGGACCTCGCCCCATTCCACCGTGTCAGGCAGCATCGACCAGAACAGCACTGGAAAGCTCGCCCCGCCCACCGTGATGACGGCGATGATGCCAAGCACGACGGCCGGATCGCGCGATGGATTGAGATAGAACAGAAGATAGCCCACAGCCGCGATCGCCGACCCGATCATCCAGGCCGTCCGCTTCGAGGTGCGCCCCGCCACCCAGACCCAGATCGGCACGGTCAGGATCATGCCCACGGCGGGCGCGATCAGCGCAAAGGTCGCCAGCTCCGGCGCCTCCAGCACATATTTGAAATAATACAGCACGTTCTTGGAAAACATCGTCAGCGCGACGCCAATCGCCACGATCACGACGAAGATCCGCATCAGGGGGCCGTTCTGGATCGCCTGACTGAAGAAGTCGCCCAGGCCCTCAAACAGGGGCTCCGGCTCTGCGTCGGCGACTTCGGGCGGCTCGCGCATCACCGCCACGACATAGACGAAGATCACCACCGCAAGGCCCGCCAGCGCCATCGCCGCCAGGAGATAGCCGCGCGCCTCGTCGCCGGGGGCGAAGATCGCAATGGCTGCGGGCGTGGCCAGCGCCACCGTCAACGCGCCGGACGCTGCGCCGATCATGCGGAAGCCGGCCAGCTGGGCGCGCTCGTCGGCATCCGATGTCAGTCGGGCCTGCAGCGAGGAGAACGGGATGCCCGCCACCGTATAGGCGGTGCGCAACAGGCAATGGGTGAAGGCCGCCCAGACCACCAGCGCCACGCCGGTAAAGCCCGGGTTCCAGTAAGCAAGAACGTAACTTGCCGCGAGCGGCAGCGCGCCGGCCGCCACCCAGGGCCGGTAGCGGCCCCAGCGTGTGCGCGTGCGGTCGGCGATCACGCCCATCATCGGATCGGTCACCGCATCCCAGACAAGGGCGATGGCGTAGATCGCGCCCGCCACCGCCGGAGCGATCCCGAACACATCGGTATAGACATACATCAGGAACAGGCCGGTGCCGGACCAGACGAGATTGAAGCCGTAATCGCCGACGCCGAAGCCGACCTTGGTTGAAAGCGGCAATCCACCTTTGGTCATGACAGCGCCTCTGCAATGGCGCGCGCCGCCAGCAGGCCCAGCCGCCGGTGCGCCGGCGCGTCGAAATGCAGGCCGTCCGGGCCGGGCACAGGCACGGCCTCGGCCCCGTCGAACACGCGAAACCCGCGCGCGGCGGCTTCGGCTTGCAACACCGGCAGACAGCGTCGCCGGGCAGCTTCAGCCCTTGCGCCGTTGGCGGCGCCGGGCGCTGCTGCAATCCCGGTCGGAGCCATCGCCAAGGTGCGGATGGGATAGGCCTGCCCCTCCATGGCGATCGGCAGCCGAAACGCGGCGGTGGCGTCGGCAAGCGCGCCGATCCGGGCGGCGAACGTCTCTGGCGCAAGATCGGGGTCGAGCATCAGATCGTTCGTGCCCAGCTGCAGCACGACAAGGCCCACGGGCAGGTTGCGCACCAGCGCTTCGGGCAATTCCGTCCGCCCGTTCATGGCCGAGGGCGCCAATCCGCCAAATCCTGGTCGATCAGCGCCTGCGGTGCGGCCCGGAAGCACATCCTCCACGATCTCGTAACCAGGCCCAAGCGCGCGTTGCGCTTGCCCGGTCCAGCGCTCCGCAAACGGCAACCGGCGCAGGGGCGCGCCTGGCGTCACGGGCTGAAAGCCCCAGGAATTGGACGCGCCATAGACCAGCACCCTTCGCGGCGAAGCCGAGGCCAGAGCGGGCGCCGCCACGATGGCGCCGGCCAATCCGGCTGCAAGGGCGCCAAAGCTGCGCCGGGAGACAAAAGACTTCATGCAAACGCCTCTCTGATCGCGCGCGCCGCCAGCGCGCCAAGCGCGGCGTTTTCGGCTGGCCCGAAATGGACGCCGTCCGGCCCCGGAACGGGCACTGCCTGCGCAGCATCGGCGAAGGCGTATCCGGCCTGCGCACAGGCGCTTTGCAGCATGGGAACAAGCCGCCCCCGCTCCGCCTCCGCGCGTGCGGGATCTGCCCGGTCGGGCGCGTCCGGCCGAATGCCCACCGGGGCCAGCACCAGCACCCGCGCCGGCCCGGGCATGCCCGCGAGCGGAACCGGCATCACCACCCGCCCGACAAGATGCGCAAGCCCCATGATGCGATCACAGACTTCCTCAGCTTGCGGCGTCGGCTCCTGCAGGAGATCGTTCGTGCCCAGCGCCAGAACCACAAGATCCAACGGCAGATGCCGGACCATCGCGGGCGCGAGCGTGCGCGAACCGTCATAGGCGGCCGGGTCGAGCGCGCCGAGCTGACGCTCGCCTCTGGCGAGCCGGCCGGGAAGCGCGTCTTCCTCGATCACCCAGCCCGGGCCGAGCGCGGCCTGCGCCACGCCCGCCCAGCGCTGCGCGAACGCAATGCGGCGCAGCGGCTCGCCGGGCCGATCGGGAATCCAGAAACCCCAGGCGTTGCTGTCGCCGTAGACAAGCGCGCGCCGCGGCATGGGCGCGCTCATGGCGCCCGACCTACCGGCCGCCAGTGATGGATGAGGGCCTGCGCCGGCGAGAGCGGCCTGGTTACTGAAGTGGCGCTCGCTGCATAATGATAGACGATAGCGGACCGCCGGCTCGCGGCGCGATTGTCAAACGAGCGGTGCGGCAGCAGCGAGTGAAAGATCAGGCAGTCGCCCGGCTCCATCACAAGCGCCTTGGCCTCATCTTCCGGCAGCCCTGGGATCTCGAGATAGCCGTGATTGGCGCCCTCGCGCAGGTCCGGGCCGTGCTCCAGAACCGGATGCTGATGCCAGCCCGGGATCGCCGCAAGACAGCCGTTCTCCAGCGTCGCTTCCGAGATCGCCAGCCACACCCCGATCTCCGGACGGCGGTCGAAAGGGAAGTAGAAGGCGTCCTGGTGCCACGGCTGGCCCCAGGCCCCCGGGTTCTTGAAGATGAACTGGCTCTGGAAAACGCTCGAGGGCGCGCCGATCAGCTCCGTCACGATCGCCGCCACGTCATCGCGATGGGCGAAGGCTTGCGCCGCACCGGAGAGATGCGGATTGAACACTTTGGAGATCAGATCTTCCGGCTTGCGCCAGCCCTGCATCGGCTTTTGCTCAGGCTGGATGAAAAGGTCGCCTGCGGTGCGATAGGCGGCCTCGCCGGGATGTGTGCTTGGCGGATCGGCCCGGATCGCGTCGATGATCTCCGCCTCGATGGCGAGGCCTTCGGCCTCTGGTGCAAACCCGCGCAGCACGAAATAGCCATCCTCGGCGAAGGTCTGGCGTTGGGCTTGGGTGAGGATCATGGCGCAGCTCCAGAGCCGATCGGCGGCTGGTCGCCAAACACAGGCAGATTCGGCTGGGGAAGCGCTGGCCGCTCACCTTCAGGCAGCTGAATGGGACCGGGGCGGGAGAGATCGGTGCGCTGTTGGGCCAGGCCGGAGAATTCCGCGCGCGCCGCTGTCAGCATGGCCTCAAGCCGGGCCGCCACCGCCGGGAAAAGATGCCAGACGCTCACGCTCTCGCCCCGATCCGCGCGCATATCGAACAGAAGCCGGTAGCCCAATGCCTCGAACGGAACGTCGATTGTGGCGTAGAAGCTGCGCACGACCAGGCGCCAGTCCTGGGTCCGGACCGCCGCGATGGCGGCGTTGGAGAAGAACAACAGCCGCTCATGGGGGGTCGTAGCGCCCCGGCGAGTCAGGAGCGGCAGAATGTTCTGCCCGTCGATCGGCCGGTCGGCTGGCGGCGCGACGCCGGCTGCGGCGGCGATCGTGGGCAGAAGATCGATATTCATCGCCATCTGATCGCTGACGAGCCCTCTGGGGATCGCCGCAGGCCAGCGCGCCACGAACGGCACCCCGAAGCCCCCCTCGAAGGTGGAGCCCTTGCGGTCGCGCAGCTGGCCGCTTGAGCCTTCAAACCAGGGGCCGTTGTCGCTGGTCAGGATCACGAGCGTATTGCGGTCCTTGCCGGTCCGCCTCAGCGCGGCGAGAATTTCCCCTGTGGTCCAGTCCATCTCCTCGACGAAATCGCCGTACAGACCCGCCTGGCTCCTGCCGCGAAAGCGCGGCCCCGGCCGCAGCGGCACATGCGGGGCGATGTGGGAGACATAAAGGAAGAAGGGCCGGTCGCCCGGCGCCTCGATCACTGTGCGGGCCTCCGCCACGAGCCTCTCGGCGAAGGTTTCCTGCACCAGCGGCTCTTCAAGGATCGTGGTCCCGCGATAGAGCGGCAACGGATTCATGTCGTTGGACCAGGGCACGCCCCAGAACGACTCGAACCCATGATTGGTGGGCCAG
>JBIIUJ010000155.1:0-5517 GCA_044340025.1 Caulobacterales bacterium | reverse complement strand
TGTCGCCACAATCACCACCGCCCGCTGGCGGCCTTCCGGACCGAGTGTATCCTCCAGAAACTCCTTCACTTCGCGTCCACGCTCGCCGATCAGCCCGATCACGATCACGTCCGCGCTGGCCCCCTTGGCGAGCATGGACAGCAGCACCGATTTGCCGACGCCCGACCCGGCGAAGATGCCCATGCGCTGGCCGCGGCACAGGGCGGCGAATACATCGAGTGCGCGCACCCCCGTTTCCATCCGGGCGCCGACGCGGCCGCGCGCATGGGCGGGAAGGGGGGTGGCCTTCACCAGACGGGCGTGCGCGCCCTGCGGCAAGGCTGGTCCGCCATCCACCGGCTGACCGAAGGCATCCACCACCCGGCCGAGCCAGGCCCGGCTGGGCCGCACGCTGGCGGCGCGCCCATCCAGCACGACTGGTGCGCCGGGGCGCACGCCTTCGATCGCGTCATAGGCCATCAGAAGCGCCCGCTCGCCGCGAAAGCCAACGATCTCCGCCTGGGCGGGGCCATGGTCCGTCTCGATCATGCCGCGGGCGCCCAGCGCCAGCGCTTCGGGTGGGCCGGCGGCCTCGATCACCAGGCCTTGCAGGGAGCGCACGCGGCCCTCCATGCGCCGCGTCTCCAGACCCTCCAGCGCATTGATCAGAGGGCCCAGCCGAGGCGTTGATGTCATGTCCGCCACGATTGCGCCCCCGCTGTTAACCTGCCGTAAACACGCCTTGCGCGATTCCTGCGTCAGCGTGTTCGGTTCGTGTGATTTCGCTTAAGCTTTCTTAAGCAAATCAGCTTAGGCCATTTTCAGGAAGGTTAACCTGACTATGGCCCGGCGCGAGCGGTGGGCGCCAACCGGAGGGGGCTTAATGCGCGTTCTTCTGATTGAAGACGATGAAGCGACAGCGCAGTCGATAGAACTGATGCTGAAGTCTGAAGGCTTCAACGTGTTCTGCACGGACCTCGGTGAGGAAGGTGTCGATCTCGGCAAGCTGTATGACTACGACATCATTCTTCTTGACCTCACGTTGCCGGATATGTCTGGCTATGACGTCCTGAAGAAGCTGCGCGTGGGCCGCGTGAACACGCCGGTTCTTATCCTCTCGGGCAATTCCGACATCGACGCCAAGGTGCGCGGTCTTGGTTATGGCGCGGATGATTATGTCACCAAGCCGTTCAACCGTGACGAGCTGGTGGCGCGGATCAATGCGATCGTGCGCCGCTCCAAGGGCCACTCCCAGTCGGTGATCCGCACCGGCGAGGTTCTGGTGAACCTCGACGCCAAGACGGTGGAAGTGGGCACGGCCCGCGTGCACCTGACGGGCAAGGAATATCAGATGCTCGAGCTCCTTTCCCTCCGGAAGGGCACGACGCTCACCAAGGACATGTTCCTGAACCACCTCTATGGCGGCATGGACGAGCCGGAGCTGAAGATCATCGACGTCTTCATCTGCAAGCTGCGCAAGAAGCTCGAAGCCGCCGGCGCCCCCAAGACCCTGATCGAAACCGTCTGGGGCCGCGGCTATGTGCTGCGCGATCCGGTCGAGGAGAAGATGGCGGGCTGAGCGCTGCGATCTTCACGCAATCCGACGCCCGCCCCTTCGGCGGGCGTTGTTGTTTGCGGGCCAAGCCGGGTTCTCGATACACGTATCGCATGCTATGGACCCCTTATGCCAATGTCGCTGCGCTTGCCCGCTGACGTAGAAGACCGCCTGACGGCGCTGTCAGCGCTGACCGGTCGATCCAAGACGTTCTATGCCGTTCAGGCGATTGTCGAACACATCGACGATCTGGAGGACGCTTATGCGTCCGCCGAGGTTCGTGCGCGCATTCGTGCCGGCGCAGAGGCGCGCGTATCGATCGACGATCTTCTGAGTGACTATGGCCTGGCGCGTTGAGTTCGCCGAGAGCGCCGCCAAGCAGCTCCGCAAGCTCGACCCGCAAACAGCCCAGCGCATCCTGACCTTTCTGCGCGACCGGGTCGCCCCGCTCGAGGATCCCCGCAACATCGGCGAGCCGCTCAAGGGCAGCGAACTGGGTGATTTCTGGAAATATCGGGTCGGCGACTGGCGGATCATCGCCGATCTGGAGGATGGCGTGGTGCTCATCACTATTGTGCGCATTGGCCACCGGCGCGAGGTCTATCGGCGTTAGGCCGAGTTCTGCTGGCGAGCGTTGCGCCACAAGGCGGCCATGTGGGGCAGCAACGAGGGCTCTGCTCCGCACCCGCCCGCCTTGACCGTATCCCCCCTCACGCGTATAGGCCGCGCTCCGCCGAAGGGCGCGCCGGGGCCGCTGGTCCCGCGTAACCAGACGCAGCCAGTGTGAGACGCTAGCGGACGCCGCGACCGACCCAAGGGGGTCGGCGTTGCCGTTTGTGCATCAGGCTGGCCTCTCCGTGTTGAGCGGCGTGTTTGTGCGCCCAAGTCCGTGAAGGTTCGAATGCCGACGATCAACCAGCTGATCCGCAAGCCGCGCAAGCCGCTCCGGGTGCGCAACAAGGTGCCCGCCCTGAAGGGCTGCCCCCAGCGCCGGGGTGTTTGCACCCGCGTCTACACCACCACGCCGAAGAAGCCGAACTCGGCGCTCCGGAAAGTGGCGAAGGTGCGCCTGACCAGCCAGGTCGAGGCGTTGTGCTACATCCCGGGCGAAGGTCACAACCTTCAGGAGCACTCCGTGGTGCTCATTCGCGGCGGCCGGGTGAAGGACCTTCCCGGCGTCCGCTATCACATCCTGCGCGGCGTGCTCGACACGCAAGGAGTGAAGAACCGCAAGCAGCGCCGTTCGCTCTACGGCGCGAAGCGTCCGAAGTAAGATCTAGGAGCACGAGGCATGTCCCGTCGCCGCCGCGCGGAGAAGCGCGAAATTCTGAACGACCCGAAATTCGGGGATCAGGACGTCACGAAACTGATGAATTACCTCATGTATGAGGGCAAGAAGTCGGTTGCTGAATCAATCGTCTATGGCGCGTTCGACCTGGCCGAGCGCCGGGCCAAGCGTGAGGCTCTCGGCGTGTTCCATGATGCGCTCGACAATGTGTCGCCGGCCATCGAAGTGCGCTCGCGTCGCGTGGGCGGGGCGACCTATCAGGTGCCCGTCGAAGTCCGCGCAGAGCGGCGCAAGGCGCTGGCGCTGCGTTGGCTGGTGGGCGCGGCCCGTCGGCGCAACGAGAGCACCATGCAGGAACGTCTTGCCGGCGAGCTGCTGGACGCGGCGCAAAACCGCGGCACAGCGGTGAAGAAGCGCGAAGACACCCACAAGATGGCCGAAGCCAACCGCGCCTTCTCCCACTACCGCTGGTAATCCAGACAGAATTCGGAGCCCCCCATGCCGCGTACCCACGCGATCGAGGACTACCGCAACTTCGGAATCATGGCCCACATCGATGCGGGCAAGACGACGACGACGGAGCGGATCCTTTATTACACCGGAAAGTCCCACAAGATCGGCGAAGTCCATGACGGCGCCGCGACGATGGACTGGATGGAGCAGGAGCAGGAGCGCGGCATCACCATCACGTCGGCCGCGACGACCTGCTTCTGGCGCGACAAGCGCCTGAATATCATCGATACGCCCGGGCACGTGGACTTCACCATCGAGGTGGAGCGCAGCCTGCGCGTGCTCGATGGCGCGGTGTGCGTGCTCGACGGCAACCAGGGCGTTGAGCCCCAGACCGAAACCGTCTGGCGTCAGGCCGACAAATATGACGTGCCACGCATCGTGTTCGTCAACAAGATGGACAAGATCGGGGCGGACTTCTTCCGCTGCGTCCAGGACATCATCGATCGCGTCGGCGGCAAGCCGGTCTGCATGCAGCTGCCGATCGGGGCCGAGAACACCTTCAAGGGCGTGATCGATCTCGTGAAGATGCAAGCAGTGGTCTGGAAGGACGAGAAGCTGGGCGCCGAATTCTCCTACGAGGAGATCCCGGCCGACCTGCTCGACCAGGCGAAGGAATACCGGGGCAAGCTCGTCGAAGCCGCCGTGGAAATGGATGACGAGGCGATGATGATGTACCTCGAGGGCGAAGAGCCCGACGAGGATACGCTGCGCAAGCTCGTGCGCACGGCCGTGCAGCGCCGCGCCTTCCATCCCGTGTTCTGCGGTTCCGCGTTCAAGAACAAGGGCGTGCAGCCGCTGCTCGATGCGGTTGTGGATCTTCTGCCCAGCCCGGCGGATCGCGAAGCCATCAATGGGATCGACTTCAAGACCGACGAGCCGACCGTGCGTCTGCCGAAGGACGAAGAGCCCTTCTCCATGCTCGCGTTCAAGATCATGGACGACCCCTTCGTGGGCACGATCACCTTCTGCCGGGTCTATTCCGGCAAGATCAACTCCGGCGAAGGCGTGCTCAATTCGACGCGCGACAAGAAGGAGCGCGTGGGCCGCATGCTGCTCATGCACGCCAACAACCGCGAGGACATCAAGGAAGCCTATGCCGGCGACATCGTCGCTCTGGCCGGCCTCAAGGAAGTGCGCACCGGCGATACGCTGTGCGACACGATGAAGCCCGTGATCCTGGAGCGGATGGAGTTTCCCCAGCCCGTGATCGAGATCGCGGTCGAGCCCAAGACCAAGGGCGACCAGGAAAAGCTCGGCATCGCGCTTTCCAAGCTCGCGGCCGAAGACCCGTCCTTCCAGGTCTCGACCGATTTCGAAAGCGGCCAGACCATCCTGAAGGGGATGGGCGAGCTTCACCTCGACATCAAGGTTGATATCCTGCGCCGCACCTACAAGGTCGAAGCCAATATCGGCCAGCCAAAGGTGGCGTACCGCGAGAAGATCAATCGGCGCGCCGAGATCGACTACACCCACAAGAAGCAGACCGGCGGCACGGGCCAGTTCGCCCGCATCAAGGTGATCTTCGAGCCGGGTGAGCCGGGTTCGGGCTTTGTGTTCGAGAGCAAGATCGTCGGCGGCGCGGTGCCGAAAGAATATATCCCCGGCGTCGTCAAGGGCCTCGAGAACTCGGTGAACAACGGTCTGCTCGCCGGCTTCCCGGTGATCGACCTCAAGGCGACCTTGATCGATGGCGCGTTCCACGACGTGGACTCGAGCGTTCTGGCGTTCGAAATCGCCTCGCGCGCGGCCTTCCGCGAGCTGAAGGAGCAGGGCGATCCGCGCCTGCTCGAGCCCGTGATGAAGGTTGAGGTGGTCACGCCGGAAGAGTTCACCGGATCCGTCATCGGCGATCTGAACTCCCGGCGCGGGATGATCCAGGGCCAGGACGTGCGCGGCAACGCCAACGTCGTGAACGCCATGGTGCCGCTCGCCAACATGTTCGGCTACGTGAACCAGCTGCGCGGCTTCACCCAGGGCCGGGCGAGCTTCACGATGCAGTTCGATCACTATGAAGAAGTCCCGTCCGCGGTGAGCAAGGAAGTGCTCGCCAAGCTGGCCGGTTAATCCACCCCTGTCTGTAATCCGGAGAGAGTTCCGATGGCGAAAGCGAAGTTTGAGCGGACGAAGCCGCACTGCAACATTGGCACGATTGGTCACGTTGACCACGGCAAGACGACGCTGA
>JBIIUJ010000002.1:0-58046 GCA_044340025.1 Caulobacterales bacterium | reverse complement strand
CATCAAGAGTGCGCCGATCTGGGCAGGGGTCGCTTCCCCAGCCAGGATGGCGGCGAAGGCGGCGTCCAGCGCTTCCGGCGCGGGCGCCTGTGCGCGCGCCAGCGCGGCGAGCGCAGGCTGAAGCGCGCTGCTCATGACCGGACCGTCTTGTCGAGGAACGCCTGGATCAGCGCATGCCCATGCTCGGTGGCGATGGATTCGGGGTGATACTGGACGCCGAACACTGGCCGGTCGCGATGATGCATGCCCATGATCTCGCCATCGTCGAGCCAGGCGTCGACCACCAGCGCCTCGGGCAGGGTGTCGCGCTCGACCGCGAGCGAGTGGTAGCGCGCGCCGGTGAAGCCCTGCGGCAGACCCTTGAACAGGCCGCCGTCCTTGTGCCGGATCGGGCTGGTCTTGCCATGCATGATGGCCTGCGCGCTCTTCACCACGCCGCCATAGGCCTGCCCGATCGCCTGATGGCCCAGACAGACGCCCAGGATCGGCAGGCCCGCCGGCGCGGTCCGGATCAGCTCGAGGCAGATGCCCGCCTCGTTCGGCGTGCAGGGGCCCGGCGACAGCACCACGCCATCCACCGGCAGGGCCAAAGCCTCGGCCGCGCTCAGCGCATCATTGCGACGCACGTCGGTCTCGGCGCCCAGCTCCTGAAGGTAATGCACCAGGTTGTAGGTGAAACTGTCGTAGTTATCGACGACGAGAATGCGCGGTCCCGGCATGGCGGCGGCCCCGGCTCAGCCGTAGCGGGCGGCTTCAGCCGCCGCTGCAAACAGCGCGCGCGCCTTGGTGAGGCACTCGCGATGCTCGCTCTCGGGATTGCTGTCGAGCACGACGCCTGCTCCAGCCTGCACGTGCAACGCTCCATCCTTTACCACGCCGGTGCGCAGCGCAATGCAGAAGTCCATCGATCCATCCGCCGAGAAATAGCCAACCCCGCCGGCGTAGACCCCGCGCGCATGCGGCTCAAGCTCGGTGATGATCTCCATCGCACGCACCTTGGGGGCCCCGGAGACTGTGCCGGCCGGAAAGCCCGCCAGCAGCGCATCCAGCGCGTCCCTGTCGGGCGCAAGGCGTCCTTCGACATTGGAGACGATGTGCATCACATGGCTGTAGCGCTCGACGAAGAAGCTGCCGGTCACGCGCACGCCGCCACGCGCGCCCCAGGCCGGGTCATTGCCCGGATCGGCCTGCGCCACCCGGCCCACGTCGTTGCGGCCAAGATCAAGCAGCATCAGATGCTCGGCGCGTTCCTTCGGGTCGGCGAGCAGACGCTCCTCATTGGCGCGATCCTCTGCCGGCGTGGCGCCACGCGGCAAGGTGCCTGCGATCGGGCGCACCGTGACGATCCCGTCGCGCACCCGCACAAGGATTTCCGGGCTCGATCCAACGATGGAAAAGCCGTCCATCTGAAGGAAATACAGAAACGGCGAGGGATTGAGCCGGCGCAGGGCGCGGTAGAGCGACACGGGCGCGGCCGCATAGGGCGCGGTGAAGCGCTGACTCGGCACCACCTGAAAGATGTCGCCCGCGCGGATATAGGCCTTGGCGCGCTCCACCTTGGCCATGAAGGCCTCCGGCGTCTGGTTGGAGCGGGGCGGCGCGGGGGCGGGCGCTGAAGGCGCCAGGGCGCCGCGCCCAAGCGGCGCATCGAGCTTTCCGGCGATGGCGGCGACCCGGTCCTGACCGGCGCGATAGGCCTGCGCGGCCGACACGCCAGGCGCCGGCCGCACCGGGGTGACAAGCACAAGCTCGTGGCGCACTGAATCGAACACGATCACGATGGTGGGCCGCATGAGCACCGCGTCCGGCGTGCCCAACGGATCAGGCGCAGCGGCCGGCAGGCGCTCGATCTCGCGCACCATCTCGAAGCCGAGATAGCCGAACAGGCCGGCCGCAGGCGGTGGCAGCTCCGGCGGCAGGGCGATGGCGCTTTCCGCGATCAGGGCGCGCAGGCTCTCCAGCGGCGGCTTGGCCTCCGGGGCGAAGGCTGCAGCCTCGAACCTGCCTGAACGCGAGATCGACGCCGCGCCCCCATCGGATCGCCAGACGAGATCCGGGGCGGCTCCCAGAATGGAATAGCGTCCCCGCGTCTCGCCGCCTTCAACCGATTCCAGCAGGAACACGCCGGGCGTATCGGCGCCCAGCTTCAGGAGCGCGCCCACCGGGGTTTCGAGGTCGTCGACACGACGCGTCCAGAGCACCTGGGGCGTGCCCTCGGCATAGGTCGCCGCGAACGCGTCGAAGGCGGGAAAGACTGGATCAGCCATCAACGCGCAGGCGCAGCGCCGCCGGCAGGCGCGGCAGCTCCCTCTTCGCCCTCGGGCGCGCCGCCGATGGCGGCGGTGGCGCGGGCGGGGAAGGTCTCGGCCCGGAAGCGTGTGCGCGCGGTGCGCTCCAGCGTCAGCACGAGATCCTGAGCCAGCGACTGGGTGTTGGCCTGACGCGCCGCCTCGACGCGTGCGGGCACGGCGTTGTCTGCGTCGCGCTCCACAGTATCGATGCGCGCAAGAACGAGCACGCCGGGCTGGGAGGCCGGTCCGAATACGATGTCGCCGGCTTTGGCGGTGAAGATCGCCTGGCCAAGCTCCTGGCCGACCAGATTGTCGGTTTCCCCGCGCAGGATCGGGCGCGGCCGTTTCACCGCCGGCCGGCCGACCGTGCGCGCGACCGCCTCCAGCGTGCCTTTGCGGGCTTCTCCCGCCAGCGCTTCGGCGCGGGCGCGCAGGCGGCGTTCCAGCTCTTCGAGGCGCCATTGCGCGATCAAGGGGTCGCGCACGTCGGCCAGCGGCCGCGGCGCCGCCGCCTGGATCGCGTCAACCCGGATAGCCGCATATCCGCCGCCGGGAAGGTTCACCATCTCGCCAATCTCGCTCTGCGCCTGATCAAAGGCGATGTTGAGCGCATCACCTGCCGTGGCGAGAAAGCTGTCGGGTTGCCCATCGGCGCGACGGCCCTGGGCATCGACCGGAGCAAGCGTCACCACGCGCAGGCCGGCCTGTCTGGCGGCTGCTTCCAGGGTGGCGCCGTCGGTGGTGGCGTCCTCGAACGCTTCGGTGGCCTTCAGGAGCGCGCCTTGGGCCTCTTCGGCCGCGATCTCGGCCCGCAACGCCGGGGCGACGGCGTCGAAGCTGGGGGTTTCAGCCGCAGTGACCGCCGTCACCCGCGCCGCAGCCCAGGCCAGCGCGCCCTTGATCGCGGGGGTTGCGCCGGCCGCGTCCAGGGCGAACACGGCTTCGGCGACCGCCTTGTCGGGCACCTGGTCGGCGCGCGCGGCCTGAAAGGTCAGCGGCGCCTGCAGGCCCAGCGCTCTGGCGATCGCGGCGGCGTCCTCGCCGGCGGCGAGGCGGCGCGCGGCGTCCTGAGCCTTGGCCTCGTCTGGCGCCACAAGCTGCACGAAGCTGCGGGTTGCGGCTGTGCCAAGCTCCGCCTTGCGGAACTCAAAGAGCTCGCGGACCTTTTCTTCGGGCACGCTCACGCCGGCTGCGAAATCCTGCGGCGCGCCGAGCGCCAGCGTCAGCGTGCGCCGCTCCGGCATCATCAGCTGGTCGCGGCGGCTGTCGTAGAAGGCTTTCAGCTGCGCATCCGTTGGCTGGCCAGGCTGCTCCACAAGGCTCGGGTCGAGCGGGAGCACGGTCACGCCGCGCCGCTCTGTTCGAAAGGCGAGGTCGATCGCGGCGAAAGCCGGCGGGGCCAGCACGCCTGTGCCGGCCGCCAGAAGCAGCTTCCGGCGTGCAAGCTCGCGGCGCAGATTGTCCTCAAACGATTGAACGGTGAAGCCGTTCTCGCCCAGCACCTGGCGGTAGGTATTTGCATCGAAGGCGCCGGTGACCGGGTTCCTGAACGCCTCGATCGCCTGGATCTCGGCAGCCGCCACAGCGTCGGAAGCGACCAGCCCAAGCCGGCGGGCCATCGCGTCAAGCGCTGCTTCGCCCACCATCCGCTCCAGCACCGCACCGCCAAGGCCGGCTTCGCGGGCTTCGGCCTCCGTGACCTCGCGCTGGGCCTGTGCAGCGGCCTGCCGGACAGCCGCTCGGAAAGCCTGCTGGAAGGCTTCCGGGCTGATCTCCTGGCCATCCACCACCGCGACCGCGGTCTGGGTCCGGCCGCGGAAGACGTCATTGATCCCCCAGACCGCGAAACTGATCACCAGAAGACCGATCAGGATGCCCGCGACCCACGACCGAGCCGCCTTTCGCATCGTTTGCAGCATAGGGAAACACGCCTTTAAGAACGGGCGCGGACCATAGGGTTCGTCGCAGCCCCCGGCAAGGCGGGCCCGCAGCCAAGCAGGAGAGCAAGACCGAGCATGTCGCGTCATCTGATCGCCGGGAACTGGAAGATGAACGGCCTGCGCGCCGCCCTGAAAGAGGCGCAAGCCATCGGCGCGGCCGCACCCGACGGGGTGGACCTTGTGCTTTGCCCGCCGGCGACGCTGCTCGACGCCATGACCAGCGCGCTCTCGGGTTCCCCGGTCGCCACCGGTGGGCAGGACTGTCATGGCGAAACATCCGGGGCCCATACCGGCGACATCTCGGCGGCCATGCTGGCCGATCTGGGCGCCCGCTATGTCATCGTCGGCCATTCGGAACGACGCGGCGCGTATGCCGAGACAAGCGCAATGGTCGCCGCGAAGGCGCGTGCTGCGGTTGCAGCCGGCCTGACCCCCATCATTTGCGTTGGTGAAAGTCAGGACCAGCGTGACGCCGGGGATGCGATTGACGTGGTTTGCGCCCAGGTGCGGGAATCGATCGGCGCTGCGCCAACGGCGGCGGCGTGCGTCGTCGCCTACGAGCCAATCTGGGCGATCGGCACTGGCCGCACCCCAACCCCGGACGATGTGGCCGCCATCCACGCCGCCATCCACGCGACGCTGAAAGACGCCTTTGGCGAACCGGCTGCGCAGGCCCGCATCCTTTATGGCGGATCGGTGAAGCCGGAGAATGCGGCCGCGCTGCTGCGCCTTCCCCACGTGGGCGGGGCGTTGGTGGGCGGCGCCTCGCTGAAGGCGGCGGAGTTTCTGGCGATTGTTCGTTCCGCAACCGTCTAGGGCCTGCACAGCGGATGTAAGGAACTGATCACGCTTTGCTGTTACGCCGGGGTCGAGGGGGCCGCGAGCCAGAATGAAAGCCTTCGACGCCGCCGCGCTGGCAGAGACCAAAGTCGTCGTCTACGATCCTGTTCGCGCCAACATGCAAACGACGCGGGCTGTGTTGTCCGGGATCGGGATCCGGCGCGTCGACGGCTATGTCGAGTTTGCGGATTTCTGCCGTCGGCTTGTGTCGCCTGAGACAGATCTGGTGCTGCTGGAGTGCCCTGGCGAGGGGATCGACGGCCCGTCCGTCGTGCGCGACATCCGCGTTGGCGCCATCGGCTCCAACCCATTCGTCCCGCTGGTGGGAACGAGCTGGAACGGCGCAACCGAGGTGATCGCCGACCTGATCAACGCCGGGGCCGACGACGTGCTGCTGCGGCCTTTCTCGGCCGTGATGCTGGCCGAGCGGATGCGTCACATCGTGATGCGGCGGAAGGCTTTCGTGGTCACGTCGGACTATATCGGGCCGGATCGCGGCAAGGCGGGCGACGGCCGGGAGGGCGCGGAGACCTTTATCCCGCCCAACCCGTTGCGCACGCGCCTCTCCGTCTCGGAGGCGATCGATCCGATCGCAGCGGCGATGGCGCTCGAGGACGCCAAGCTCAAGGTCCGCCGGTCGCGCGCCGCCAAGCTGGCGCGTCGCGCCGCCATGGCGGCGGAAGTGACCTTCCAGTCCGGGGAAGCCAAGTCCGAGGCCACATTCGTCGCCGATCTCGTCAAGACGGTGGAAGAACTCGTCGCGCTCGTTCTGGCCGACGGGGAAGATGATCTGCAGGATATGGCGCAGCTTCTGGAGAGCGTCGCGCTGCGGGCCGCCACGCCCGGCCCGGAACAGCAGGAAAACGCCAGACTGGCGCTCGAGCTTGCGCTTGGCCTCTATCTCGCCTACGCGACGGACGATCGAGACAGCGTGCAGGCGGCTCTGGACGAGACGCTTCAGGCCGTGCGCGATCGGCTCGACAAGGCGCGGGAACGCCGCCTTCGCCGCCAATCCATTCTCGCCGCCTGACGCCTCGTCGTCTGGCGCGCCGGACCCGAGAGACCCGATACCACCATGATGACCGTGCTTCTGATCATTCACCTGATCCTCTGCATCGCGCTGACAGGTCTGATCCTGCTGCAGCGATCGGAAGGCGGGGCGCTGGGCATGGGCGGCGGCGGCGGGCCGGGGAGCTTCATGTCGGGCCGGGCGGCCGCCAACGTCCTGACGCGCTCCACGACCATCCTGGGCGCCTTGTTCTTCGCCACGAGCCTCGGCCTGACCCTGCTGGGCAATGCTGATCGCGGGCCCCGCTCGGTGGTGGATCAGCCTGCCCAGTCGCCAGCCGGTCTTCCCACAGGCCCCATCACGCTGCCGTCTTCTCCCGCGATCCCCGAGCCGGCCGCGACAGCGCCAGCCGCCCCGGCCCCGGCAGAGCCTGCCAAGGCGGAATAGGCCGACTGCGCTTTTTCGGGCGCCGATACAGCAGGGCGCTTCGCGCGGGATGATTCGGCCGCTAGGGTGATCCCCCATGGCCCGTTACGTGTTCATCACCGGGGGCGTGGTTTCCTCGCTCGGCAAAGGCATCGCGTCCGCCGCTCTCGGCGCGCTGTTGCAGGCGCGCGGATACAAGGTCCGCCTGCGCAAGCTGGATCCCTATCTCAACGTGGATCCCGGCACGATGTCGCCCTATCAGCACGGCGAGGTCTTCGTGACCGACGACGGTGCCGAGACCGATCTCGACCTTGGGCACTACGAGCGCTTCACCGGCGTTTCGGCCACGAGGGCCGATAACATCACCACCGGGCGGATCTATCAGGAGATCATCGCCAAGGAACGGCGTGGGGACTATCTCGGCGCCACCGTTCAGGTGATCCCGCATGTGACCAACGCGATCAAGGCGTTCGTTCTGGCGGACGCGGGCGATGCAGACTTCGTGCTGTGCGAGATCGGCGGCACGGTCGGCGACATCGAGGGCCTGCCTTTCTTCGAGGCGATCCGCCAACTGGGCCAGGAACTGGATCGTGGTCAGGCGGTTTTCATTCATCTCACGCTTTTGCCGTTCATCCCGGCGGCTGGTGAAATGAAGACCAAGCCGACGCAGCACTCGGTGAAAGAGCTGCGCTCGATCGGCATTCAGCCCGACCTTCTGATCTGCCGCTGCGACCGGCCCATTCCCCAGGACGAGAAGCGCAAGATCGCGCTTTTCTGCAATGTCCGCGAAAGCGGCGTGATCCAGGCGATGGATTCCGGCTCCATCTACGAGGCGCCGCTCGACTATCACCGCGAGGGCCTGGACGGGGAGGTTCTGCGCGCCTTCGGCATCATGGATGCGCCCGCGCCCAACCTTTCCAAGTGGGAGGCGATCTCCAACAGGATCCGCACCCCCGACGGCCAGGTCTCCATTGCGGTCGTGGGCAAATACACGGTCTTGAAAGACGCCTACAAGTCATTGATTGAAGCGCTGAATCACGGCGGTTTTGCGAATAATGTGAAGGTCGAGATCCGCTGGGTTGACGCCCGCGCGTTCGATGGCGGCGATGATCTCATCACCGCAGAGCTGGAGGGCGTGCACGCCATTCTTGTGCCCGGGGCCTTTGGCGATTCAGGGGCCGAGGGCAAGATCAAGGCGATCCGCTTCGCGCGCGAGCGCCGCATCCCCTATTTCGGCATCTGCTTTGGCATGCAGATGGCCTGCGTGGAGGCCGCGCGTCACCAGGCAGGGATCGCAGGGGCGTCCTCGAGCGAATTCGGCCCCTGCGCGGAGCCTGTGGTGGGTCTCATGACGGAATGGACCCAGGGCAATGCGCGCGAGACGCGGGCCGCCGACGGCGATCTGGGCGGCACGATGCGGCTTGGCGCCTTTCCCGCCGTGCTCGCAGAAGGGTCGATCGTCAGCGAAGCCTATGGCGGGGCTGTCGCCATCCAGGAGCGCCACCGCCACCGCTATGAGGTCAACCTGGCCTATCGCGAGCGGCTGGAGACCCATGGCCTTCGGTTTTCCGGCGTCTCGCCCGACGGCGTGTTGCCCGAGATCGTGGAGCGGACTGACCATCCCTGGTTTCTCGGGGTGCAGTTCCACCCCGAGCTGAAGAGCCGGCCTTTCGAGCCCCATCCGCTGTTTGCAAGCTTCGTTCAGGCCGCGCTGGTGCAGAGCCGGCTGGTCTAGGGGCTCGCGCCGCGTCCCATGCCGCGATAGCCTCGCCTCAAGCGAGGGAGGATGCGCCATGGCCGAGGCTGAAGTCTTCACCCTGAACCGCAGCAACCTCCGCGATGGCGCGGTGAAAACTGCCGCCGTCCCCATCGCCGGGGCAGGGGAGGCGGTGCTGCGCGTTTCGCGTTTTGCGCTGACCGCCAACAACATCACCTATGCCGTCTTCGGCGAGGCGATGCGCTATTGGGACTTTTTTCCGGCGGAGCCGGGCAGGGGCATCGCCCCGGTCTGGGGCTATGCCGATGTCGTGGAAAGCCGGGCAGATGGTCTCGCGGTGGGCGAGCGGGTGTTCGGCTACCTGCCGTTCGGCAGCCATCTCGTGGTGCGGCCAGGGTCTGTCAGCGCAGCGAGCTTTTCCGATACAAGCGCGCACCGCAGCGGCCTGTCGCCTTTCTACAACAGCTACACCCGAACCCAGAGCGAGCCTGGCCATGATCCGGAGGCGGGGGACCTTGTCTGTCTGCTGCGGCCGCTCTTCATGACGGGCTTCCTGCTGGACGATTGGCTGGGCGAGAACGGCCTGTTCGGCGCCGACCTTGTGGTTGCCTCCAGCGCGTCGTCCAAGACCGCGCTTGCCATGGCGTATGGCCTGAAAGCCCGGGGGGTGAGCACATTGGGCCTCACGAGCGCGCGCAACCGCGCCTTTGTGGAGAACACGGGGCTCTACAGCACTGTGCGGACATATGAGGAGATCGCCACAGCGCTGGTCGCGCCGGCGGTCTATGTCGATTTCGCGGGCGATGCATCGGTGACAGGCGCGGTGCATGCGCGGTTTGGCGAAGCGCTGCGGTTTTCCAGCATGGTGGGCGGCGCGCACTGTGATGCGGGCCGCGCCGGTCCGCCGCCTGTCGGTCCGCAGCCCCAGCTTTTCTTCGCCCCCGACGTCATGGGCGCGCGGATGAAGCAATGGGGGCCTGCCGGCTTCTATCAGCGCTATGGCGCCGCCTGGGCAGGCTTTTGCGCCGCTGTGACCGCCTTCATGACGGTGGAACGGGTCCAGGGGCTCGCCGCAGCACAAGCGCTCTGGACCCGCCTGCTTGATGGCGAGGCTGCGCCCGACAAGGGCCTGATCGTCGAGTTGTGAGCGGCTGACGGGCCGGTCTCCTGGCTCTCGAGGTCGAGAGCCAGGATCAGGCGTCTTCGGTTTCCTTGGACTTCTTGATCACCACCGGGCGGGCGAGGAAGGCCGGAACCGGATCATCCCCGAACGGACGGGCGGCGCCGCTGCGTTTGGGGCGATCGGGCGCCTTGGCGGCCGGGCGCTCGGTTCGATAGGCGGGGCGGGCGGCTGGAGGCGCCGGTTCGGCGATCGGGCGCGGCTCGCGTACAGGCCGTTCGGCGCGCGGGCGGTCGTCGCGGGCGGGCCGGGCGTCATGAGCTGGCCTTTCCGGTCTCGGTTCGCCGCCAGCGCTGCGGGTCCGTCCGCTGCGTTCCCGCCTGTCGCCACGCTCGCCGCGCTCGCCGCGGCGTGCAGACGGACGGCCTTCATCAGGCACGCGCTCGGTCGGCAGCCCTTCGATCTCGGTGAAGCTCACGTCGGTCTTGATCAGGCTCTGGACCGCAGCCAGGAGCTTTTTGTCTTCTGGCGCGACCAGCATGAAGGCGTCGCCCGTGCGCCCGGCCCGGCCCGTCCGGCCGATGCGGTGGACATAGTCATCCGCGTTGCGCGGCACGTCGAAGTTGAAGACGTGGCTGACATCGGGAATGTCGAGGCCGCGCGCCGCCACATCGGAGGCGACCAGCAGCTTCAGATCGCCGGCGCGAAACTTGTCGAGGGTGGCCGTCCGCTGGCTCTGCTGAAGATCGCCATGGATCGGCGCGGCGTCAAACCCGTAGGTTTTCAGAGACTTCGCAACGATATCCACTTCCGTCTTGCGGTTGCAGAAGATGATCCCGTTCTTCATCGTCGCGTCGCAGTGAGCAAGCACCGCGCGCAGGGCCACACGCTTCGTCTTGGGGTCGCCAGACGGGCAGGCGACCAGATGCTGGGTGATCGTGGCCGCCGTCTGGGCGGGGCGCGCCACCTCGATCCGGGCCGGATTTTGCAGGAACTGCTCGGTGATGCGGGTAATCTCCGGAGGCATGGTCGCGGAGAAAAACAGCGTTTGCCGGGTGAAAGGCGTCAGCTTGAAGATGCGCTCGATGTCGGGGATGAAGCCCATGTCGAGCATGCGGTCGGCTTCATCCACGACCATGAGCTGCACGCCGTTGAGCAAGAGCTTGCCGCGCTCGAAATGGTCGAGCAGCCGGCCCGGCGTCGCGATCAGCACGTCCACGCCGCGCGTCAGCGCCGCATCCTGATCGCCGAAGGACACGCCCCCGATGAGCAGCGCCATCGAGAGCTTGTGGTTCTTGCCGTATTTCTCGAAGTTTTCCGCCACCTGGGCGGCGAGTTCGCGCGTCGGCTCCAGGATCAGGGTGCGCGGCATCCGCGCTTTCGCCCGGCCCTGAGCCAGAATGTCGATCATGGGCAGGACAAAGCTCGCGGTCTTGCCGGTGCCGGTCTGGGCGATGCCCAGGATGTCGCGGCCCTGCAGGACGACGGGGATCGCCTTTTCCTGGATCGGGGTGGGGGTGGAGTAGCCGGAGTCGGTGACGGCGGCGAGCGTCGGCTCGGACAAGCCGAGATCAGCAAAAGTGGTCATGGGATCCTGTGGTTTGCACGGAAGAAAAAGCGCCTGTTTGGCGCCTCGTGCGCCACATCCTGCACGCCTGAGATGGCGTGATTGCAGCCCGGTGCCATGCTGCAGTGCGAAAGTTCATAGGCGCTCCCGGCCTAAATGTCCAGTTCGCCCGCCATGCGGGCGTTCTCCTGCAGAAACCGGAAGCGCAATTCGGGTTTGCGACCCATCAGCGTCTCAACGAGACCATCGAAAGCGGGCTTGCCATCCCCTGTCAGGACCGCGCGCGCGAGCGTTCGGGTCTTCGGGTCCATGGTCGTCACCTTCAGCTGCGCCGGCATCATCTCGCCGAGGCCCTTGAAGCGGCCGATCTCCACCTTGGCGCGGGCGGGGAAGGCGGTGCGCAACAGCTCGTCCTTGTGGGCGTCGTCCTTGGCGTAGACGGTCTTTGCGCCATGGGTGAGCCGATAAAGCGGCGGCATGGCGAGATAGAGCCGCCCCGCCTCGATCAGGCCGGGCGTCTGGCGATGAAAGAAGGTGAGAAGCAGCGCCGCGATATGGGCGCCGTCCACGTCGGCGTCGGTCATGATGACCACGCGCTCATAGCGCAGATCATCGACCCGGAAGCGCGCGCCGCCCTGCACGCCCAGCGCCAGCATCAGGTCTGAAAGCTCCTGGTTCTGGGCGAGCTTGTCCAGCGTGGCCGAGGCCACGTTCAGGATCTTGCCACGCAGCGGCAGAATGGCCTGGGTGGCGCGATCGCGCGCCTGCTTGGCCGAGCCGCCGGCCGAATCACCCTCCACAAGGAAGAGTTCGGTGCCGGCCGCGTCCTGGCGTGCGCAATCGGCGAGCTTGCCCGGCAGGCGCAGCTTTCGCGTGGCCGACTGGCGCGCGACTTCCTTTTCCTTGCGCCGCTTGAGGCGCTCTTCGGCGATCGTGATGACAAAGGACAACAGGGCGCCAGCTTCCTTGGCCGAGCTTGCAAGCCAGTGATCGAACTGATCGCGCACGGCGCTTTCCACCAGACGCTGCGCATCTGGCGTGGCGAGCCGGTCCTTGGTCTGGCCTACGAACTCGGGCTCGCGGATGAAGACCGAGATCAGCCCCCCGGCCGGGCCCATCACGTCTTCGGGCGTGATGAGCGCCACCTTCTTCTCGCCCACGATCTCGCCATAGGCCTTGAGGCCTTTGGCGAGGGCGGCGCGAAAGCCGGCTTCATGGGTTCCGCCTTCAGGCGTCGGGATGGTGTTGCAATAGGATTTCAGGAAGCCGTCGGCGTCGCCAAAGCCGCGCAGGCCCCAGCAGATCGCCCATTCCACCGTGCCATGGCCGCCGGGCCGCTCCACCTTGCCGGCGAACAGATCGCCCGTGACGGTCGGCGCCTGGCCGATGGTGGCGCGCAGGAAGTCTGCAAGCCCATTCGGGAAGTGGAGGGTGGCCTCCGCAGGCGTCGCGTCATTGGCGCGCAGCCGCTCTGGCGCACATTTCCAGCGAATCTCCACGCCGCGGAAGAGATAGGCCTTGGAGCGGGCCATCGCGAACAGGCGCGCTGGCTTGAACGCCGCGGCCTCTCCGAAAATCTGCGCGTCGGGGTGGAAACGCACGGTCGTGCCGCGCCGGTTGGGCGCTGCGCCCTTGTCCTCCAGCGGCCCCAGCGGAACCCCGCGCGAGAAGCGCTGCAGATAGAGCCTGCGCCCGCGCGCCACCTCGACCTCCAGCCGGTCGGAAAGCGCGTTCACCACCGACACGCCCACCCCATGCAGGCCGCCGGAGGTCTGATAGGCCTTGTCGGAGAACTTTCCGCCCGCATGCAGCACGGTCATGACCACCTCGAGCGCGCTCTTGTCGCGGTATTTCGGGTGGGGATCGACGGGGATGCCGCGGCCATTGTCGCGCACTTCCAGAGCGCCGTCGGCGAGCAGCTCCACCTCGATCCGATCGGCGTGGCCAGCGACAGCCTCGTCCATGCTGTTGTCCAGCACTTCGGCGAACAGGTGATGCAGCGCGCGCTCGTCGGTGCCGCCGATATACATGCCCGGACGCTTGCGAACGGGCTCCAGCCCTTCCAGGACCTCGATATCCTTGGCGGAATAGCCCGCCGCCTGCCCGGAGGCGGCTTCTTCATCGAACAGGGATTTGGCGGTGGATTTGGACATGGTTCCTTGAACGCTCGCATGAGTCGGCGCGCAAGGTCAGCGGGCGGTCTATCCCCATCATCGCGAAGGGCCCCCATCATCGCGACGGGGCGCACAGCCTGGCGGGTTAGCGCGCGCCGTTTCGCCGGACCGGCGCTGCAGCAGGCGGCCGGACCGGCGCTGCAGCAGGCGCGGCTTCCGCGCGCGCCACGCCATTGATCGTGGCTGCGGAAGCAAAGCCTGCTTTGCTCCAGGCGTCGCGTGCGGCGCGGCCGCTGCGGCTGGCGAGAAATGCTTCGCGCGCAGCCAGGCTGGGCCAACCTGCGATCCAGACCCGATCAAACACAGTGTCGCCCTCCAGCGGCCTTGCGGTGGCGGGCGCGAGCGGAGACATCACCACCCCGCCAGATTCCACGACCGCACGGGCGAAGGTTTCGCCCGCCGAATCGGCGCGCCCAGCCTCGCTGGAAGCGAGCATCACGATGAGGAATCCCGCGTCCGCGCCCTGAAAAGGCGTGGGGCCCGTCGATGGCACGGCCAGCACGCTGAACACGCCTGCGCGATCGCGCAGCCGCACGGCGCTGCGATAGTCCTCATCCCACCAGAAGGTCTCGACCGCCTCGCGCGTGGGGAAGCGGCCCAGCACCAGCGAGCGGTCCCGCCACGGGCCCTGCAGCCAGGTGACGCCGCGCCCCGGCCCGCCGATGCCCAGATAATAGCCCTGATGCTTGGCGTAGATTGGCGGCAGCGCGCCGGCGTAGCGCCCCATGGCGGCCCGATTGCTCGATTGTCCCACCACCACCAGATACCCAGGGGCTGCGCTCTTGGCCGGATCGGTCTGCCCAAGCGCCGGCGACGCCAGCAGAATGGCGGCGGCCAGAATTCCCCAAAGCCTCTGCATGGCCGCGGCCCTCCTCGCGACGGCGCGCCCTATGGCGGCGCACCCGCTGGGTCTATAGGGGGAGGCGACGTCCTGAAAGGCTGTTAAGTCCGTGCTCGACATTTACGACAATCCCGCGCCGGCAGGCTTGGCGCGACTGAAACGCCCTGACCTTGCCCATGCCGACGCCTTCATCAATGGGGGCTGGCGATCCGCCGCCGACGGCGCCCGTCTGCCGGTGATCAACCCCTCCACCGGCGAGAAGCTGGCGGAGGTCGCTCACTGCGGCGCGGCCGAAACAGAAGCGGCGATCGCGGCGGCGGCGGCGGCCTATCCGCTTTGGCGCCGCACCAGCGTGAAGGAGCGCGCAGCGATCCTGCGCCGCTGGAACGACCTCATTCTCGCCAATGCCGATGATCTCGCCGCGCTGATCACGCTGGAGATGGGCAAGGTGTATCGCGAGGCGAAGGGCGAAATCGCCTATGGCGCGTCCTTCGTGGAATGGTACGCGGAGGAGGCCAAGCGGGCCTATGGCGAGGTGATCCCAAGCCCCTTGCCCGACCGCCGGCTGCTGGCGCTGCGCGAACCGGTGGGCGTGGTGGGCGCGATCACGCCGTGGAACTTCCCCGTGGGCATGGTGACGCGCAAGGCCGCGCCCGCGCTTGCAGCGGGCTGCACAATAGTGCTGAAGCCCGCGCCGGAGACGCCGATGTCGGCTTTGGCGCTCGCCGCGCTGTGGGCCGAAGCCGGCGGCCCGAAGGGCACGCTCAACGTCGTGCCGGGCGACGCCGCAGCGATCGGGGGCGCCTTGATGGGCTCCGACACGGTGCGCATGATCGGCTTCACCGGCTCGACTTCTGTAGGCAAGCTCCTGATGCGGCAGGCCGCCGACACGGTGAAGAAAGTCGCGCTGGAGCTTGGCGGCTCGGCCGCGTTCGTGGTCACGGTCGATGCAGACCTCGATGCGGCGGTGGAAGGCGCGCTTGCGGCCAAGTTCCGCGGATCGGGCCAGACCTGCACCTGCACCAACCGCCTGTTTGTGGACGCCGCCGTCGCGGACGCCTTCGAGGCGAAACTGGCGGCCAAGGTGGCTGAGCTGAGGGTCGGCGACGGATTTGCAGACAGGGTGGATATCGGTCCGCTGGTGCATGGCCGGGCGGTCGAGCGGGTGGAAGCAATGGTGGCGCAGGCCCGAAGCGCGGGGGCAACGGTGCTGGCCGGCGGGGACGCTGCCCATGGCAATTTCCTGCCCCCGGCGCTCCTGTCTGGAAGCGCCCAGCAAATGGCGGTGTTCCGCTCGGAGATCTTCGGGCCGGTGCTGCCGGTGATCCGGTATTCAAGCGAGGAGGAAGCCCTGCACCTGGCCAATGACACGCCCTTCGGGCTGGCCGCTTATGTCTTCGCCCGCGACATCGGCCGCGCGATGCGCTTCGCGGAAGGGCTGGAGGCCGGCATGGTGGGCGTCAATGTCGGGCTGATGTCGTCTGAGAGCGTTCCGTTCGGCGGGGTCAAGCAATCCGGCCTTGGCCGCGAGGGCGGCAAATGGGGCCTCGAGGAGTTCTTGGAGGTCAAATACGTCTGCCTCGGGGGTCTGGCGTGAGCGATATCGCCAAGATGCGGGCTGCCGCCGCCGCGCTGGATTTCGTGGACGAAGGCATGATCCTCGGGCTGGGAACAGGCTCCACCGCCGCCCATTTCGTGCGCATGCTGGGCGAGCGGGTTCAGGCGGGGCTGAAGGTTCTGGGCCTGCCCACTTCGGAGGCCACCCGCCGGCTCGCCCAGAGCGTGGGGGTGCCGCTCCTGGACCTCGACCATGCCGACCGAATCGACCTGACCGTGGACGGGGCCGACGAGGTCGATCCCGAGTTCCGGCTGATCAAGGGCGGGGGCGGGGCGCTTTTGCGCGAAAAGATCATCGCCAACGCCTCCGACCACATGGTCGTCATCGCCGACGCCGGAAAGATGGTGGAGACGCTGGGCGCCTTTCCCTTGCCGATCGAGGTGACGCCGTTCGGCTTCACCATCACCGCCAAGAAGGTGTTTGATGCGCTGCGCGCGGCAGGCTGCGACGGCGCCGACATCCAGGTTCGCGAAATGGGCAATGCGGGCAAGTTCTTCGTCACCGACGGCGGCAACTACATTCTCGATTGCCGTTGCGCGCGCATCCCGCGCCCCGAAGAGCTCGCCGAGCGCCTCAAGCGCATTCCCGGCGTGGTGGAGCATGGCCTTTTCCTTGGCCTGGCGCGCACGGTCATCGTGGGCGGGGATCAGTCTGTGCAGGTTCTGGAGCGATAGTCTTGGCCTATGATGTTGATCTTTTTGTAATCGGAGCTGGCTCCGGGGGCGTGCGCGCAGCGCGGCTTTCGGCGGGGCATGGCGCACGGGTGATGATCGCGGAAGAACATCGCGTGGGCGGAACCTGCGTGATCCGCGGATGCGTTCCAAAGAAGTTCTTCGTCTACGCTTCTGAATACGCACACGAATTCGAGGTCATGAAGGCCTATGGCTGGCAGGCTGGCGCCCCCAGCTTCCACTGGCCCACCCTGCGCGACACTGTGGCCGAGGAGGTCAGCCGGCTGTCGGGCATCTATCGCCGCAACCTCGGCAACGCCGGGGTGGAGGTGCTCGATACGCGCGCCGAAATCGCAGGGCCGAACGCGGTTCGATTGGCGACAGGCGAGACGATCACTGCAGGTCATATCCTGATTGCGACCGGGGGCACGCCCTGGCTTCCCGACGACGTGCCCGGCATCGAGCACGCCATCACCTCCGACGAGATCTTCAGTCTCGATCGTCTGCCCGAGCGGATCCTGATCGCCGGCGGCGGCTATATTGCGGTGGAATTCGCATTCATCCTCAAAGGTCTCGGCGTGGATGTGACGTTGCTTTATCGCGGCGATCTGATCCTGAAGGGCTTTGACGACGACGTGCGCGCCGCAGTCCATGAAGCGCTGCGGCGGCGCGGCGTGCATGTCATCACTCATGCCGTTTTCTCCCGGATCGAGCCGACAGAGGCGGGCTATCTGTGCACCCTGTCCAATGGTCTGAGGGTCGAGACCGGGCTGGTGATGGCCTGCATGGGGCGCGTGGCCCACACAGACGGTCTGGGGTGCGAAGCGGCGGGCGTGGCGCGCACCGAGAGCAAGGCGATCGTCGTCGACGCTTATTCCAAGTCCAGCGTGGAAAGCATCTATGCGGTGGGCGACGTCACCAATCGGGTGAACCTCACTCCGGTGGCGATCCGCGAGGGGGCAGCCTTCGCCGCCACCGTCTTTGGCGGCCAGCCCACCGCCTATGACCATGCCGATATCGCCACCGCGGTGTTTTCCCAGCCCCCGGTCGGTTGCGTGGGCCTGAGCGAGCATGATGCGCGCAAGGCCTATGGCGCGGTCGACATCTACAAGACCCAGTTCCGGCCGATGCGCACGTTGCTGGCGGGCGACGAGACCCGCATGCTGATGAAGCTCGTGGTGCGCGCCGCTGACGATGTGGTGGTCGGCTGTCATCTGGTGGGGCCGGATGCGCCCGAGATCATCCAGGCGGTCGCCATCGCGGTGAAGGCGAAGCTGACCAAGGCCCAATTCGACGCGACCTGCGCGCTCCACCCCACCGTGGCCGAAGAGCTGGTCACGATGAAGGACAAATGGGTGGAGCCGCGCCAGACCGGCGCCTGAGCGCTGCCGGCGCGGGCTTAGCTCCGCCGCAACGCCCCCTCGATCGCTGCAACCAAGGCGGGGTCGTCGGGCTGGGTCCGCGAGCTGAAGCCCGCCATCGCGCGGCCGTCCGGCCCGATCAGGATCTTGTGGAAGTTCCATCGCGGCACGCCGGAATCGCCCAGCTGGGCCGCGGCCCAGCGATAGAAGGGATGAGCGTCGGGACCGGTCACGTCTGATTTCGCCGCCATCGGGAAGCTGACGCCGTAATTGAGTTCGCAGAAGGTCGCGATTTCCTTGGAGGTTGCGAGTTCCTGGTCCGCAAAGTCCCCCGACGGCACGCCCACAATGGTGAGACCGCGAGCGCGGCGCTGGCGCCAGAGCGCCTCCAGACCCGCATATTGCGGCGTAAGCCCGCACTTCGAGGCGGTGTTGACCACCAGAACGGTCCGGCCGGCGAATTGGGAGAGGGCGATTTCGCCGCCCATCAAGCCCTCAAACCGGAAGGCGTGCGCCCCGCCCGCCGCGCGCTGGGCGAGAGCCGGGCCCGCAGCCATGGCGGCCGCACCTGTCAGGAAGACCCTACGCTCGATCATGTCATTGTTCCTTCACGGCTTTGTTGGTCGCGCGTGCGGCCCATACCTCATAGATAATTCATGTGTTCAATTTGCCAAAGCACGACAGCCCATGACGGCGCAGGCAGAGAGTGGCGGCGTCACCCAGCGGGTGACCGGACGCGTGAAATGGTTCGACGCCGCCAAGGGCTATGGCTTCGTCGTGGATTCTGACGCGCCGCCCGGATCAAAGGCGGATGTGCTGCTGCATGTTTCGGTGCTGCGGCGGTCCGGCCATCACGATGCCCCGGAAGGCGCCCGCATCGTTCTGGACGCGACAATCGGGCCGCGTGGTCGTCAGGCGCTCGCGGTTCTGGAGCTTGACCTGCAGGATTGCGAGGCCATCGCGCGCCCGCTCGCCTCGGTCGAGGGCATCGACCCCGCAGAGCTCGAACCTGTGGTTGTGAAATGGTTCAACCGCTCCAAGGGCTATGGCTTCGTCAATCGCGTCGGCGAGGCGCAAGATATCTTCCTCCACGCCGAAACCGTGCGCCGGGCCGGCCTGGATCAGATCGAGCCTGGAACCACGCTGCGGGCGCGCATCGTGGAGGGGCCGAAGGGCGTGGTCGCCCAGGACGTCTTGCCCGGGTGAAATGTTTGCCGCCCGGCGCCGAGACGCGTTAGGCTGCAGCCATGGTGCGTATCCTTGCTCTGCTCTTCGGCCTTCTTGCATGGGGGCCGGCGATCGCCGCAGCCGAGCCCGCGCGCCAGCGGGTGGTGATCGAAACGGCTTCCGGCGGCGTTCATGTGTTTCAGGCCGAGATCGCCGACGACCCTGCCGAGCGCGCCCAGGGGCTGATGTTTCGGCGGTCCATGGCGGCCGACCATGGCATGCTGTTCGATTTCAAGATCGCCGCCGAAGTCGGGTTCTGGATGGAGAACACCTATCTGCCGCTCGATATCCTGTTCATTCGCGCCAACGGCCGCATCGCGCGCATCAGCCGGGGCGTGCCGCTTTCGCGCGAAGTGGTGCCGTCGGGCGAGCCGGTGCTTGCGGTGCTGGAGCTGAATGCAGGCACAGCCGCCCGGCTTCGCATCCAACCCGGCGATCTTGTGCGCCACCGGCTGTTTCGCAATGTCCAGTCCGCCGCCAGACCTCGCCCCCGGCCCTGAGGACGCGCCGCCGCCCGGCTTTGTCTATCTGGCGGGCCGCGGGCCCTTCTCGGCCCACAACGGCCCCTTTTACGCGCGCCCATGCCCAGGCGGGGTGGAGCACGGCTTTCGCGTGCGGACGCGTCATTGCAACAGCTATGGCATCCTGCATGGCGGTCTGCTTGCCGGCTTCATCGATGGCGTGCTGGCCCATGCGGTGTTTGCCGAAGCGGCCCGGCCGGCCGTGACGTTGCGGCTGACAGCCGACTATCTGGGCATGGCGCGCAAAGGGGCGTGGGTGACCGCCCGCGCGCTGGCCGGTCCGGCGCAGGGCGATCTCGTTCATGCCGCGGCGAGCGCGGAAGCCGGCAAAGGGCTGATCCTGGAAGCGCGTGCGGTGTTCAAGCTGATGGCGCGTCGTCCGCGGTGAACGATGCTGGCGCGGGCCTTGCGCGGGGAAGGCGGACATGTCTCGTGGGGAGACAGGATTGCGCACCATGACGCCCGAACCGATCCGACCTCAATCCCCGATCGTCGATTGGTCGCGCGCGGGATGGGCGGGCCTTGTGGCCGCCCCTGTGGCGCTGGTGGTCGTGGCGCTGGCCGCCAAGGCGGGCCTCGGCGGGGATGCGATCTACCTCGCGGGCGCGATCGCGGGCGGCATGGCCGTGGGGGCGGTGGTGCGCAGCCGGCGCGGTTAGCCCGGACCAGCTGCGCGCGGATGGGCCTTGCCCTCCAGCCGTCTTGGCATGGCGGTGGCGCTTGCCTTGGCGATCAGCCGGCCTTCGGGATCAAACAGTTCGGCTTCCAGAAACGCAGCCGCCGCGCCCCAGCGCAGCACACGCCCATCCGCCTCCAGCCGCCCGGGAGGGCAGGGGCGCAGAAAGCTCGTCTTGAGCTCCAGCGTCGGCACGACATAGCCCAGCCCGCCCGCCACAATGCCGGCGACCGCCATGGCCTCATCGAGCATCGCCGTGACAAAGCCCCCCTGGATAGCGCCCATCGGATTGCACCAGTCGGCCGGGGCGCTGAAGGCCAGCCGCGCCCAGGCCGGCGACTGGCTCAGGGCCAGCACCTCCAGTCCAAGCGCGACCGAACAGGGCGGTCGGTTGCGGGCGTTCGCAAACCGCGCCAGCAACGCTGCATCGCTGAGCGCGCATTCTTGCGTCACTTGCGGCGGAAGGCGTCCAGCACCACGACCGAGCCTGCCGCCTCCGGCTCCGGCAAAGGCGCAGCCTTGGCGGCCTGACGATCAGTCTCGTCCTCGACAGCTTCAAACTGAAGCCCGAACCGGACGGAGGGATCATAAAACCGGGTGAGCGCGCCAAACGGGATCACCAGATGCTGCGGCACGCCGGCAAACCGCAGCGTCACCTCGAAACGGCGCTCCGTGACCGTCAGGTCATAGAACTGGTGTTCGAGCACGATCGTCATCTCGTCGGGATATTTCTCGGTGAGATAGTCGGCGATGTCGACCCCGGGGTGGCGGGTCTTGAACGTGAGGTAGAAGTGGTGGCGGCCGGGCAGGGCGCCTGTCTTCTGCACGCGCTTGAGCGCTTCGCGCACGACGCCCCGCAGCGCTTCCTGCGCCATCTTCTCGTAATCGAAGCCGTCTGCGGCCATCGTGCTGGTCTCCTTCGCGTCCGTCACGCTTAAGCGGGCGCGCGCGCCAGTCAACCGTGTTCGAGCCCAAGGCGAGCGCGGCGCGCCAATGCGCGCAATCGGCGAACACCGGCGATTCTGGGGCAGGCGCGGGGCGGCGGGAAAAGTGGGGGCTTCTGTTGCCAGGCGCCCCCGGGCCCCGCCTCAGGCGGCTAAGCCTGAGGGCTTGGTCGGAAGTCTCCGCGCTGCTTACGCAGCGAGGCGCACTTCCTCAGCGAAGTTGTCGTTCGCAGTTGTGAAACGGGCCGATAACGGAGCCCATTCGAGCGAAAGCCACGCCTTTACACGTCCGTCGATCCTAGTCGGCCCCGCACGCCCCCCGACAACGGTGGAAGGTTGGTGGAGCCGCCGGGAGTCGCACCCGGGTCCGAGCCGTTTATTCCACGCGCGTTTATCGCCATAGCCGGAGCAAGCCCCGGCTCGGCCAATGTAGGCTCGAATGGTGAAGGAGGGAAGAACCCCTCTCACCTCAAAGCGCGATGGGCCCGCCCGTCGGGTTCAGCAGGAAGTAGCAATAGACCCCGTACAGCAGCATCATGAAACCGCCCTCGGCGCGCGAAATCCGTCCGCCCGTCCAGGCATGAAACAGGAACAGAACCGCCGCTCCCAACAACGCGATATAGTCGCGCATAACCATGTCGGGGGGGATCGGCACCGGCGCTATGATCGCGGTGATGCCGAGAATGCCGAGGATGTTGTAGATGTTGGAGCCGACGATGTTGCCGAAGGCGACGTCGGAGCGGCCTTTCAGCGCGGACGCCAGCGAGGCGACAAGCTCCGGCAGGGACGTGCCGACCGCCACGATCGTCAGCCCGATGATGGTCTCCGACAGGCCAGCGAGTTGGGCGAGCGTCACGGCGCCTTTCACAAGGAAGTCCGCGCCAAAGATCAGAAGCGCAAGTCCGCCCACCGCGAACACGAGCGAAAGCCACAACGCGTCCGGCGGCGGATCATGACTATGGGCTTCGGCCTCGTGAAGTTCCGCCGCCGCCCCGCCCTTGCGCTCGCTCCAGAAGGCGAAGACGATATAGGCGATCAGGCCTGTCACATAGATGAAGCCGACCAGACGGCTGAGTTCACCCACCAGCAACGCCAGCGCCACAAACAGGATGCTGACGAGCACCATGATGACGCCATCACGCTTGATCGCCTTGGGGTCGACGGCGATCGGCGTGACGAGCGCGACGATCGCGCAGATCAGCAGGATGTTGCCGATGTTGGAGCCGATCACATTGCCGACCGCAATGCCGGGCGAACCCGCTGCTGCCGCGTTGAGGCTGGTGATCAGTTCCGGCGTCGAGGTGCCGAACCCCACGAGCGTGAGGCCGATCACAAGTTCCGAGACGCCGAGCTTGCGCGCCACGCCCACGGCGCCGCGCACGATGCCCTCGCCGCCAAAGGTGAGCAGCACAAGGCCGGCGATAATCTGAAACGCGGTTTCCATGAGGGTGCCTTTTCGCGCGGCCGCTTTGCCCGCCGGGCCTTGGCCGGACGCGCCAGCTTGTGTCTACGCCACTGCCGCATTCGTGATAGCGCAGATCCGCCCCGCGCCCGCGCGGCGGACTGGGCCATGAAAACCAGGGAGGATCTGATGAAGACCTTTGAGGGCTACGCCTGTGTGATCACCGGATCGGCCACAGGCCTTGGCGCGGCCATCGCGCGCAAGATGGCGAGCGAGGGCGCGAGGCAGATCGTGCTCAACTACACCCGCAGCGCCGCCGAGGCCGAGGAGACCGCCGCTATCTGTCGCGCCGCCGGCGCAGAGGTCGCGATCGTGCAGGGCGACGTGAGCGAGGATGCGGCCTGCCGGGCGATTGCGGCGGCGGCCGGCGGGCGGATCGACGTGCTGGTCAACAATGCTGGCGTCACCCGGCATGTGCCCAACCATGCCGATCTCGACGCGCTCAGCGCAGACGATTTCCAGCGCCTTTATGCGGTCAATGTGATCGGCTGTTTCCAGATGACGCGCGCGGCGCGCGCCGGTCTTGAGGCGAGCTTTGCGGCCCGCGGGCGTGCCGCCAGCGTGGTGATGGTGAGCTCCATCGCCGGCGTGACGGGCATTGGCTCCTCGGTCGCCTACGCCGCGACGAAGGGCGCGCTCAACACCATGACGCTGTCGCTGGCGCGCGCGCTCGCCCCGGCCATCCGGGTCAATGCGTTATGTCCGGGTTTCATCGACACGCGCTGGTTCCCGAGCGCCTATGGCGAAGACCGCACCGCCCTGATTCGCGACAACGTCCGCGCGAGCACGCCGCTGAAAGCCGCCAGCACGCCGGAAGATGTCGCCGACGTGGCCTGCTTCCTGGCTGGCGACGCCTCGCGCCACATCACCGGGGAGACGCTTCTGGTCGACGCCGGCCACCACCTGGGCTTTGCGCCTCTGGCGGCGCGCTAGGCGCGCGCGATCGTGTCGCTGGCATGCAACAGGCGCCCCCGAAACAGGCGCCGCAGTCGTCCGGGCGCGCGATTTCGCGTCACAGGCGTGTCATGGTTTGCCTGCGGCAGAGCGCAGCGTTGGGCGGATCGCCCGCCGGGCGCATCGTTGGGTCCGCAGCGCCCGGCCCTTTCCTCCCGGTTGGCCGGCCGTCCGCCACTTTGAGGGGAAGATGATGAAGCTCATGAAGTCCATCCTGGCCGCGTCCATGCTGAGTGCAGTCGTCGCGGCGCCGGCTTTCGCCCAGGAAGAGCCCGCACTGGGCGTGTCCTTCAATATCGGCGCGTTCAGCGACTATGTTTTTCGCGGCGTGAGCCAGACCGACGAGAATCCCGCCGTGCAGGGCGGCGCCGACATCTCCTATGGTCTGTTCTATGCCGGCGTGTGGGCGTCCAACGTCGATTTCAATACAGCCGCCGAGAGCGAGGTCGATCTCTATATCGGGGTCAAGCCGTCGCTCGGCCCGATCGATTTCGACCTCGGCGTCGTCACCTACATCTATCCCGATGAGGACACGCTGAACGCGACCGAATTCAAGGCCGTGGCGTCTCATTCCTACGAGAGCGGCGCGTCGATCGCGCTGAGCTATTTCTATTCGCCGGAATACGGCAAGGACGGCCCCACGACCAATTATGTCGAGCTTGGCGGCTCCGTCCCGCTCACCACGCTCGGTCCGGTGTCGCTTTCGGCCATTGGCGCGGTGGGCAGCTTCTCCGGCGACGGCGCGTTTGTGGACTACACCAACTGGAAGGTCGGTCTTGCGGGCGCGCTGGAAAACGGCGTCTCGCTGGAACTGTCCTACACCGATACCGATCTGGACAATTCGCCGACCGCAGAAGGCCGCGTCTTTCTGGGCGTGAAATTCTCGTTCAGCGGCAGCTAGATTGATGAACGCCCGTCGCGCCCTTCCCGGAGGGCGCGGCGGGGGCATCCGCCGTAATGGTCGGAGCGGCGGGATTCGAACCCACGACCCCTAGTCCCCCAGACTAGTGCGCTAACCAGGCTGCGCCACGCTCCGACCGTGCCCTTTCGGGCGGGGAAGCGGCTTGTAGCTCCGCCGGCGCCGCCGGGCAACAGGCCCAGATGCAGCGCGATGAACCGCTCATTTGGCCAGCTGTTGGAGGCCGCCGGCATGGGCTGCCTTCAAGCGTTTCACGATGGACAGGAGCCGCCGCATCGTTGCGCGCACCAGCGGCGGGGAGGCTTCCACCTGCCTTGCAAAGGCCTCCGGGCGCACCACGGCAAGGCGCACGTCGGTGGCAGCCACCGCCGAGATCGGGTGGGTCTCATCGTTCAGGAGCGCGATTTCGCCAAAGAAGCCGCCAGCAGTAACGTCTCCGATGAAGCGGATCTGGTCTGCATCCCTTGTGTGCAAACGCACGACGCCCTCAATGACCAGATACGCGACAGTGGCCCTCTCGCCTTCGCGAAAGATCACGCCGCCCTGGCCAAAACGCACCGACACGGGCGCGGGGTTCGCGATTGCCGCAGACATGACAGAAACGATACCAGCGAGCCTTCGCCAAAGGCTTAATGCCCGAACCTGTCAGGCGGCCAGCCGCCCGAGCGCGCCGATCCAGGTGAAGAGCCGGTGGAAGACCCGCTCCAGCACGGTGCGCCGATGAGCTTTCATGCGTTTCTGGCCCGGTTGCATTCGGCCCTTAACGTTGCCGGGAATGAGGCGAAAACAAGAGCCTTGTCTTTCATTTCCGAAAGAGAGAAGGCAGGCCTGCCTGGGCGCCTTCTCAATGAGCCGGCGCCGCCTCGAAGGAGGGCATGCCATGACAGGTGAGGTGATCGGGCTGGCGAAACGGGCGCGCCTGCGCGCGCCGATGGAGACGCTGGAGGCTGCAGAGATCAGCCAGACCGGCGGCCTGGAGGGGGATGCGCGCGGCGCATCGCGCACCCGGCAGGTGACCATCCTGTTTGTCGAGGACTGGCAGGCCGCCGCGGCGCAAACCGATCCATCCGCGCCGTGGACCACGCGCCGGGCCAATGTTCTGGTGCGGGGGCTTGTCAATCCACGCGCGGCGGGCGGGCTGATCCAGATCGGGGGCGCGCGCGTTCGCATCCTCGGCGAGACCGAACCGTGCAGCCGGATGGACGCCGCTGTGCCCGGCCTGCGCGCCGCCTTGACGCCGGATTGGCGCGGGGGGCTGTTTGGACGAGTGGAGCAAGACGGGCGCGTCGCATTGGGCGACCCGGCGCAATGGCTGGACTAGGGCTGGCCAGCGCCGGCCAAAGCGCCTAGCGAAGCGGGCACGGACCCGCCTCAGATGAAACCCGCCCCAGAAACCGGCCCGCTGCTGCGCCTGGCAGGGCCCATCGTGATCTCGCGCCTCTCCATCATGCTGATGGGGCTTTGCGATGCGATCATCGTGGGGCGCTATTCCTCCACCGAGCTCGCCTATCAGGCGCTGGGCTGGGCGCCGACGAGCGTGGTGCTGGTGGCCGCAATCGGGCTGCTCAGCGGGGTTCAGGTGCTGACCGCGCGCCATGTGGGCGCCGGCGTCCCGGACCGGGCTGGCGGGGTGTTTCGCCGCGGCCTGATCTATGCGCTCTGGATCGGACTGGCGGGCGCAGCGCTCGTGTTCGTGGGCGTCGAGCCGCTCTTGTCGGCTGCGGGCCAGGGCGAAGACCTGACCCAGGGTGCCGCGGCGGTGGCGCGGGTGCTTGGCCTCTCCTTGCCCTTCTATCTGATCTATGTCGCCGGCTCGTTCTTCATGGAAGGCCTGAGCCGGCCCAAGGCCGCCATGGTGATCATTCTATGGGCTAATGTGCTGAATTTGGCGCTTAATCTCGTCTTTGTACCCGGCTTTGGGCCGATCCCGGCGCTCGGCGCGGTCGGATCGGCATGGACCACGCTGATCGGGCGCGCCGTGATGGCGGCGGCGATGATCTGGGTAGTCTGGACCCTCCACGATCAGGCGGCGCTGCGAGTGCGCCAGCCGCCGGCCCCCAACCGCGAGGAAGCGACCGAGCAGCGCCGCATCGGCTATGCCGCCGGCCTGAGCCAGACGATGGAAGCCGGCGCTTTCGCCAGCATGAACCTGATCGCCGGCCTGATCGGCACGCTGGCGGTGGCGGCCTACGCCATCGTGCTAAACGTGGCCTCGCTGGTGTTCATGGCGCCGCTTGCGCTTGCCTCGGCGACAGGCGTTCTGGTCGCTCAGGCCGCCGGCCGGGCTGATCCTGCGGGCATGGGGCGAGCAGCCTGGACCGGGCTTGCCGTGGCGGGCCTCTATGCGCTGGCCGCGATGGCGCTAGCGCTGGCCGCGCCCAGGCTGATCGCCTCGGCCTACGCCACCGACGCCGCCGTGATCCAGATCGCCTCCGGCCTGATCGCGTTGGCGGCCTGGTTCTTCTTCGCCGACTGCCTGCAGGTCGTGGCCGCGCAGGCGTTGCGCTCGGGCGGGATCGTGTGGCTGCCGACGGCGAGCCATTTTCTGGCTTATGTCATCGTGATGCCGCCGGCCGCCTATGGGCTCGCCATCACGCTGGGGCGCGGGGTGGGCGGTCTGGTGGAGGCGATCATCCTCGCTAGCATCATTTCGGCGGTGATTCTGGTCGGCGTGCTCGCCTGGGCGGCCCGGGCGCGCTGGACCAGCTTGACCCCGGCCGATCCAGAAGGCTCTGTTGCGCCCTCCAGAGGGGCCGCGCCATGACCAGCAAGACCGATCCGAGCCTGTTCGACGCTTATCAGAAGGCCGCCGAAGACGAGCCCTTCTTCACGCTTCTGGCGCGCGACCCGATCGCGCCGGCGCTGATCGAGGCGTGGGCCTATCTGCGTTCCGGCCAGCTTCAGGCCGCCGAGATCGCCTTCAAGGCCGCCTATGACGCCGCCACCCACATCACGCCGCAGCTGCCGGGCGACGCCCAGATCCGATCAGCCTTCGAGGTGGCCGAGGAGGCCCGCGGCTGGGCGCGCGCCAAGCTTCTGGCCGGGCGGCGCTGAACAAGACTTCCTTTACCGAAGTCCGGCAGGAGCATCGCGCATGCTTTCGCGCCGCATCCTGCTTGGTTTTCTGCTGGTCCCGTCGGGGGCCATTGCTGCGGGCAAGCCAAAGGCGGATGAGGAATCGGTCGCGGGCCTGACGGTGGACATCCCCGCCATCACTGCCCCGGTGGCGCAGGGCGGCCGGCTCACCAATTACATTTTCCTGTCGCTGCGCATGCACGCCAGCAACAGCGCCGGGGCCCAGCGCGCCCGCGAGCGGCCGGAAATCTATCGCGACGCTCTGATCCGGGCGCTGCATCGCGATCCGATCCCTGCAAGCCGTACGCCCGGCCAGCCAGCCGACCTTGCCGCTCTGCCGCCGCGGCTCGTCCAGATCGCCCAGACCGTCATGCCGCCCGCCCAAGTGCGCGTCACGCGCATGGAGGTGGTTCGCGCCGATCCGCTGCTGCGTTAGTCAAGGTCTGATTGCGTTCTTATCCATGCTTTGGCATGAGGTCTGTCCACCTGGGGGGCGAGGCGGGCGGGAGATTCTCTTCGCGTTCGTCTGAACCGCGCCAACCTGAAAACAGCCGCAGCCGGGACTGCGGGGGAGCGCTGGGAAGAAACGATGGACACCAACACATGGCTTTGGCTGGCGATCGGGGCAGGCGTTCTGTCCATGATCTATGGGGCGCTGACGATCCAGTCGGTGCTGAGCAAGAGCGCGGGCGACGCGCGCATGCAGGAGATCGCCGCCGCGATCCAGGAAGGGGCCAACGCCTACCTCAACCGGCAATACACCACGATCGGCATCGTGGGCGTGGTGATCTTCATTGCGCTGTTTGCGCTGTTTGACTGGTCGGTCGCGGTTGGCTTCCTCGTCGGCGCGGTGCTGTCTGGGCTGGCCGGCTATATCGGCATGCTGGTTTCGGTGCGCGCCAACGTCCGGACCACGCAAGCCTCCAAGGAGAGCCTCGCGGCGGGCCTTGATCTGGCGTTCAAGTCCGGCGCGGTCACGGGCATGCTCGTGGCCGGCCTCGCGCTGTTTGGCGTGGCGGTTTACTATTTCGTGCTGACAGGCGCGCTCGGTCGGGAAGTGACCGGCCGCGACGTGATCGATCCGCTGGTGGCGCTGGGCTTCGGCGCTTCGCTCATCTCGATCTTCGCGCGTCTTGGCGGCGGCATCTTCACCAAGGGCGCCGACGTGGGCGGCGACATGGTGGGCAAGGTGGAAGCCGGCATCCCCGAGGATGACCCCCGCAATCCCGCCACCATCGCCGACAACGTGGGCGACAATGTCGGCGATTGCGCCGGCATGGCGGCCGACCTGTTCGAGACCTATGCGGTCACGATCGTGGCCACGATGGTTCTGGCCAGCATCTTCTTCCGCGCCGGCGGCGCTGAAATCATGATGGTCTACCCGCTGGCGATCGGCGCGATGGCGATCGTGACATCGATCATCGGCACCTATTTCGTGCGCCTGGGCAAGGACAACAACATCATGGGCGCCCTTTACAAGGGCCTCATCGCGGCGGGCGTCCTGTCGCTTGTCGGGCTCTATGGCGTGACGTCCGTCACCATCGGCATGGATCAGGTGTTCACCACCTCCGGCGGTCTGGCGATCACCGGGATGGCTCTGTTCGGCTGCGGCGTGATCGGCCTGCTCGTCACCGCCGCCATCGTCTGGATCACCGAATACTATACCGGCACGGGCTTTCGCCCGGTGCGGTCTGTGGCTCAGGCCTCGGTCTCGGGCCATGGCACCAACGTGATCCAGGGGCTTGCGGTCTCGATGGAGTCTACCGCGCTGCCGGCGCTCGTCATCGTCGCCGGCATCATCGGCACCCATTCGCTGGCGGGCCTGTTCGGCGTGGCGATCGCAACCACGACCATGCTGTCTGTGGCCGGCATCATCGTCGCGCTCGACGCTTTCGGCCCGGTCACCGACAATGCCGGCGGCATCGCGGAAATGAGCGAGCAGCCCCCCGAAGTGCGCAAGACCACCGATGCGCTGGATGCGGTGGGCAACACCACCAAGGCCGTGACCAAGGGCTACGCCATCGGTTCGGCGGGCTTGGGCGCGCTGGTGCTGTTTGCGGCCTACACCGAGGACCTGAAATACTTCGCCTCCAACCCGGAGCAGTATCCGTTCTTCGCCGGCGTCGAGGTCGATTTCGCGCTCTCCAACCCCTATGTCGTGGTCGGTCTGCTGATCGGGGGGCTGTTGCCCTACCTCTTTGGCGGCTGGTCCATGACGGCGGTGGGCCGCGCGGCGGAATCGGTGGTCGCCGAAGTGCGCCGCCAGTTCCGCGAGATCCCCGGCATCATGGAGTTCAAGGCCAAGCCCGATTACGGCAAGGCGGTGGACATCCTGACGAAGGCCGCGATCAAGGAAATGATCGTGCCCTCGCTTCTGCCGGTGCTCTCGCCGATCGTGCTGTTCGTCGTGGTGCTGCTGATCAATGGCAAGGAGAATGCGCTCGCCGCCGTGGGCGCCATGCTGCTCGGCGTGATCGTGACGGGCCTGTTCGTGGCGATCTCCATGACCTCTGGCGGCGGCGCCTGGGACAACGCCAAGAAGTCGTTCGAGGACGGCTTTGTCGATCGCGACGGCGTGAAGCACTACAAGGGCTCGGACGCCCACAAGGCTTCCGTGACCGGCGACACCGTGGGCGATCCCTACAAGGACACCTCCGGCCCCGCCGTGAACCCGATGATCAAGATCACCAACATCGTGGCGCTTCTGCTGCTGGCGGTGCTGGCGCAGGGCTAAGCCCCGCATGATGGACAGGGAAGGGGCCCCGGCGGCGACGCCGGGGCCTTTTTTCTTGAGGATGGCGCCCATGCGGCGATGGGGCGGCGACGCCGCACTCCGGATCGGCTAAGACGGCGCGATGTTCGAGCTGTTTCTCGCCGCCTTTGTCACCTTCTTCGTGGTGATCGACCCGCCGGGGATCGCGCCGATGTTCGCCACCCTGACGGCCAGCCATGACGCGGCCTGGCGGCGCAGGATGGCGTTCAAGAGCGTGGCCATCGCCACGCTCGTGCTGCTCGGCTTTGCGTTTGGCGGGGAATGGCTGCTCGACAAGCTGCACGTCTCGATCGACGCCTTCCGCATCGCCGGCGGCCTGCTGCTGTTCCTGATCGCGCTCGACATGCTGTTCGAGAAGCGCACCGAGCGGCGCGAGCAGCGCAGCGAGAAGGTGCTGAACGAGCAGCGCGCCCACCCCGAACAGCATGAAGACATCTCCGTCTTCCCCTTGGCGATCCCGCTCATCTCTGGGCCGGGAGCGATCGCCTCGATCATGCTCTACTTCGCCGAGCACCCAGACCTTGCCGCGCGCGGCGCGGTGCTGGGCGCAGCCGCGCTCAATCTGGCGATCTGTCTGGCGAGCTTTCTGGCCGCCGGTCCGCTGATGAAGATCATGGGCCCCACAGTGGCCGCGATGATCACCCGCATCCTTGGCATCATTCTCGCCGCGCTTGCCGCGCAATTCGTGATCGATGGCGTGCGCAATGCGTTTGGGCTGGCGGGCGGCGGCTGATCCTGAGCGATTGCCTCGGGCGCGCCCGCGCCTGTAGGCTTGCGGCATGATCCCCAACGCGCCTGCTCTTCTGGACTTCGACCTCGGCGAGACGGCCGAGGCCATTCGCGACACGGTGCAGGCTTTCGCGGCCGCCGAAATCGCCCCGCGCGCCGCCGCAATAGACCGCGACGACGCCTTCCCGCGCGATCTCTGGCCGGCGCTTGGCGCGCTGGGCCTGCATGGGATCACGGTGGAGGAAGAGTGGGGCGGCTCAGGCCTCGGCTATCTCGAACACGTCATCGCGATGGAGGAGGTGAGCCGGGCGTCCGCCTCGGTCGGCCTCTCCTATGGCGCGCACTCCAATCTCTGCATCAACCAGATCCGCCGCTGGGCGACGCCCGAGCAGAAGGCGCGCTATCTGCCCAGACTGATCAGCGGCGAGCATGTCGGCGCGCTCGCGATGAGCGAGCCGGGCGCCGGCTCCGACGTCATCTCCATGCGCACGCGCGCCGAAAAGCGCGGCGATCGCTTCGTGCTCAATGGCGCGAAGATGTGGATCACCAATGCGGCCTACGCCGACACGCTGGTGATCTACGCCAAGACCGAGCCCGAGGCTGGCCCAAGAGGCGTGACCGCCTTTCTGGTGGAAAAGGGCTTCAAGGGCTTTGCCATCGCCCAGCACCTCGACAAGCTTGGCATGCGCGGCTCGCCCACCGCCGAAATCGTGTTCGAAGAGTGCGAGGTGCCCGAGGAGAACGTGCTCGGACCCGTCAATGGCGGGGCGGGCGTTTTGATGAGCGGGCTCGATTACGAACGCGCCGTGCTGGCCGCCGGCCCGCTCGGCATCATGCAGGCCTGCTTGGACGTGGTGCTGCCTTACGTGCACGCGCGGCATCAGTTTGGCCAGCCGATCGGGTCGTTCCAGCTGATGCAGGGCAAGCTCGCCGACATGTATGTCACGCTCTCCACCGCGCGGGCCTATGTCTATGCGGTGGCCAAGGCCTGCGACCGCGGCAAGACCAGCCGCAAGGACGCCGCCGGCGCCATCCTCTATGCCGCGGAGAAGGCCACCTGGATGGCGCTCGAGGCGATCCAGTGCCTGGGCGGCAATGGCTATATCAGCGATTATCCGACCGGCCGGCTGTTGCGCGACGCCAAGCTCTACGAGATCGGCGCGGGCACGAGCGAGATCCGGCGCTGGCTTATCGGGCGGGAGCTGTTTGCCGAGACGGCCTGATCGGCGGGGCCGGAATTTCCGTCTCAGGATGGGCTCTAACCGGGCAGAACTGCATCAAGCTGGGCCTTGGCTGCTTCAAGCCGGACGAGAATGCGCCGCAACGGAGACGCTTCTGGCGACGCTACGGCCGCGACGGCGGCAAACAAGGGACCAGGCTCGGGCGCAGGGGCTGGCGTCGCGGCCCTCGACGGGGCAGGGGCGGCTGGCGCAATCTCGCCCTCGCCGCGCCGGCGCACAAAGCCCACGCCATGATCGCGCAGCAGCTTTTGCACGCCCTTGATCGTGTAGCCGTCCTCCTGCAGGAAGGCGCGCACGCCGCGCAAAAGCGCCATGTCTTCAGGGCGATAGAAGCGCCGGCCGCCGGCCCGCTTCATCGGCTTCACCTGGGCGAACTTGCCTTCCCAGAACCGCAGGACATGCTGGGGCACGCCCAGTTCCTCAGCGGCCTCGCTAATGGAGCGGAACGCGGCGGGGCTCTTTTCCGGCGCCGCACTCATGCTCAGAGCGCGCCCGCATCCACCTGCTCACGCAGGATCTGGGACGGCTTGAACGTCGCCACCCGCCGCGGCGCAATCTCGGCCTCCACCCCCGTTTTCGGGTTCCGGCCCACCCGCGCCCGCTTGGATCGCACCGTAAAGTTGCCAAAACGCGAGAGCTTGGCGCCTTCGCCATGCTCCATCGCAACAATCAGCGTCTCAAGCACGGCCTCGAGCATGTCCTGGCATTCGGTGCGCGACAGGCCCACCTCGACCACAAGCTTTTCAACGATGTCAGCGCGTGTGATGGTTCTCGAAGCCACGAAGCCCCCCGCTTAACTCGAGCCGGACCGCGATTCCTAAGCGCCGGATTTCCTTGCGTCAAAGCCAATTTCGCCTCACAGGCGCGCAAGCGCAGCGCCCCAGGTGAAGCCCCCGCCCATGGCTTCAAACAGCACCAGGTCTCCCGCCTTGATGCGCCCATCCTCGCGCGCCGCCGCAAACGCCAGCGGCACGGAGGCCGCCGAAGTATTGCCATGCCGGTCCACAGTCGTGATGACCTTGTGCTCTGGAATTCCGAGCCTTCTTGCCACGCCGTCCAGAATACGCCGATTGGCCTGATGCGGCACGAACCAGTCGATGTCGGCGATAGAGAGGCCGGCCCGCGCCACCGTTTCTTCGATCGCCTCTGCGATATTGGTGACGGCGTGTCGAAACACCTGGTTGCCCTGCATGCGTAGCTTGCCGACGGCGCCGGAGCTCCCCGGTCCGCCGTCGACATAGAGAAGATCCCGTTGGCGCCCGTCCGAGCGCAGATAAGCGCTCAGGATGCCGCGTCCTTGGGCTTCGGCTTCCGGCGCCGCGCGCAGGACGACCGCGCCGGCGCCGTCGCCAAACAGCACGCAGGTGCCGCGATCGCTCCAGTCCAGAATGCGGGAAAAGCATTCAGAACCAATCACAAGCGCTGCACGGGCCTGGCCGCGGGCGATCAGGCCATCGGCGACTGTCAGGGCATAGACAAAGCCCGAGCACACCGCCTGCACGTCAAACGCAAAACCGTGCTGGATGCCGAGCAGGGCCTGAACCTCGGTCGCAGTAGCGGGAAACGTATGGTCCGGCGTCGCAGTCGCCACAATGATCGCATCCACGTCATGGGCGGTCAGGCCGGCGTCGGCGATCGCAGCGCGGGCGGCTTGCGCGGCCAGGGTGGCGGTGCTTTCCAGCGGACCCGCCACATGGCGCTGGCGGATGCCGGTGCGCTCCACGATCCAGTCGTCTGTGGTCTCGACATAGGCGGCGAGCGCTGCATTGGGCACTGCCTGGGCTGGCAGGTAGGCGCCGACACCCGCGATCAGGCTGCGAAAAAGCGTCATGATACCAGTCAGGAAAGTGCAGGTTCTGGCTTGCCGGCGGCGGCGCGACGCTCAGCAAGGCGGGCGAGATTGCCCTCCACCTCGACGAGATAGTGCGAGCGCGCCAGCCGCGCGGCCACACCGAGGGCGGAAGCGAAACCCTTGCCGTCGGTTCCGCCGTGCGACTTCACGACCAGGCCGTTGAGACCGAGGAAGACGCCGCCGTTCACGCTGCGAGGGTCCATCCGGTCCTTCAGTTTCATCAGGCCGTTGCGCGCAATGAGTGCGCCCGCCATCGCCAGCGGGCCCGACGTGAGCGCTTCTTTCAGGAAGGCGCCGACGAGCTTGGCCGCCCCCTCGGCCGTCTTGAGCGCCACGTTGCCGGTGAAGCCGTCAGTGACCACCACGTCGGTCATGCCCATTGAAATGTCGTCGCCCTCGACAAAGCCCGCAAAGTTCAGCCCGCCGCCGAACTCGCGCAGGATCTGGGCGGCCTCCCTGATCTCGCTATGGCCTTTCATGTCCTCCGAGCCGACATTGAGCAAACCGACGCTCGGGCGCTCCAGGCCGGTCAGAGCGCGATGGTAGGCCTCGCCCATCACGGCGAAATCGAGCAATTGCTCGGGATCATTGTCGACATTGGCGCCCACGTCGAGCACCACGCTGAAGCCCTTCACCGTGGGCCAGAGCGCGGCAAGCGCCGGTCTGTGGACGCCGCGCATCGTGCGCAATTGCAGCAGGCTCAGCGCCATCAGCACGCCCGTCGAGCCCGCGCTGACCGCGCAGGCCGCTTCACCGGCCTTAACAGCGGCGATCGCGCTCCACATGGAGGTGTCCTTGCCGCGGCGCAGCCATTGGGCGGGCTTGGCGTCCATGGGCACCACATCGGCGCAGGCGCGCACCTCGCTCACCGCCGCCGCAGCGGGATGGGCCGCAAGCAGGGGGGCGAGGGCGTCGGGCTGTCCGCATAGAATAAACCGCAGGCCGGGACTGGACCGTGCAAATTGAGCGACGCCGTCCACCACGATGGCGGGTGCATGGTCCCCGCCCATGGCGTCGACAGCAATGACGAAGGGCTCAGCCATAAGAATCCTTGCTCTGGCGCGACCATAGAGCCCGAACGCTGCGGTGCAACCGCACCGCCGGCGTCACGCCAGGGCCGGAAGCGTCATTCGGCCAGCAAGGAGCTCTGAATCTGGCAGGTGATCGAGACTTTCCACCGCTGCGCGCACGAAGGCGGCGAGCGTCTCGGCAAAGCCTTCCTCGGCCTCCACGCCGGCGAGCAGATTGCGCGACAGAGCCTCGAGCAGGGCCGCAGCATCGTCATTATCGAGGGCCAAGCGATAGGCGCCCGCCCGGCCGTAGAAGGCCTCCGCCATCTTGCGGATGCGCTTGCCGACGGAAAGATCGCCGACGCCGACATCGCGAAGCGCCTGATCGAAGCTGCGAAACAGGGTGTCGAACAGGGCCTGACTGGTGCGGTCGGCCTGTTCGCCCCGCCCAGCGAGACGGCGCAGCACGAGCGAGGCAATCAGGGTGACAACCTCGAACCGGCCTTCGAACGTGTCCGGCGTTCGCCCCGGTCCGTAGAAAGCGGGTTCGCGCGCCGCGCGCGTGACGACAATGCACAGGTCGCGTCCTGCTTCACGCGCTGGATTTTTTCCGAACAGACGCTGCAACATGACAACTGAGCCTTCCGCCTTGAGGTTAGGGCCGCAAGCGCTTAGGGCAAACGCGCCGGGGATGAAACCGACGGAGAGATGCGACGATGAAGCACTGGAACGCCGCCATCGGGCTCGCCGCGCTGGGGCTGGTCCTGAGCGGCTGTGCGCCAATCACGGATCGGCGTGGCTTTCTGCCCGACGAGGCCCAGACCGCCGATGTGGCGGTTGGGACCGACACGAAGTCCAGCGTTCTGGCGCGGCTCGGCAATCCGTCCACCATCGGGGTCTTCGACCAGCAGGTCTGGTATTACATCTCGGCCACGCAGCAGCAGCTGGCCTACTTCAAGCCCCGCACGACCGAGCGCACCGTGATCGCCATCACCTTCGATGAGGGCGACGCTGTGGCCGGCGTTCGCCGCTTTGGCGTGGCGGATGGCCGTGTGTTCGCCTTCAACGCCAACGAGACGCCCACACGCGGGCGTGAACTCACGGTGCTGGAGCAATTGTTTGGAAATCTGGGCCGGGCGCCGGTGCGCCTCCCCAACGAGGATCCGAACCTGCCCGGCAGCGCAGGCGGGCCGCGCCGGAACTAGACCCTGCCGGGGCGGGGGGCGTCATCCCATCGACCGGACGAGAACATATGCGCCCGGAGCATCACCCAGAATCGGCAGGCCGCCGTCGCCCGGCGTGCGTGCTGGAACCATCGGGCCTGAGTGGCGCGCGAGCCAGGCCGCCCAGTCCGGCCACCAGGAGCCCGGCCGCTCCTCGCGCGTCTCCATCCAGGCTTCCACCGTATCTGGAAGCGGGGCGTCGGCGTCTTTCGGCAACCAATGCTGATACTTGTTGGCGGTGGGGTGATTGATAACGCCGGCGATGTGGCCGGAGCCCGCCAGAATCATCCGCATCGGGCCGCCATAGAGGCGCGCGCCGCGGAAGATCGAGCGGTACGGCGCAATGTGATCTTCCTTGGAAGACTGCATATAGACCGGGATCTTGATGTCCCCGATGGAGAGGCGCTCGCCGAGCAAGGTCAGTTCGCCGCGCGCGAGCAGGTTCTTCCGATAAAAGGTGTCCAGGTAGAACAGGTGAAGCTCGCGCGGCATGCGGGTCTGGTCTGAGTTCCAGAACAGCAGGTCGAAAGCCGCAGGCTTCTTTCCGAGCAGATAATTGTTGACGACAAACGACCACACAAGATCATTTGCGCGCAGGTAGTTGAACGTCTCAGCCATCACGTCCGAGCCCAGAACCCCGCCGCGCGCTTCGATCTCATCCTTGATGAACTGCATGGCTGCGTCATCGGTGAAGACGAGCATGTCGCCGCCTTCCACGAAATCGGACTGACTGGCGAAGAAGGTGGCCGCCCCGATCCGCTCGTCGCCGACCTTGGCCATATAGGCCAGCGTGGTGGTCAGCAGAGTGCCGCCAATGCAATAGCCAACGCAATTGACCTGTTGCGCGCCCGTCGCTTTTCGCGCCGCATCGACCGCCTCGAAAATGCCGCCCCGCATATAGTCTTCAAACGTCTTGGCGCTCTGCTCCGGCGTCGGATTCGCCCAGGAGACCACAAGCACGGTGAAACCCTGCTCGGTCAGCCATTTGATCATCGAATTATCCTGGCGCAGGTCCAGAATGTAAAATTTGTTGATCCACGGCGGAAAGATGAGCAGCGGCGTCTCATGCACCTGCGCGGTCGTTGGCGCGTATTGCAGAAGCTCGAACAATTCGCCGCGATAGACGACTTTGCCAGGCGTGATGGCGATGTTCTCGCCCACCTTGAACCCGCTTTCGTCGGTCTGGGAGATAGCAAGCCGGCCGCCGCCGCGCTTGAGGTCTTCGGCGAGATTATGGAGCCCGGCCACCAGATTGTCGCCCTGGCTCTTGATCGTCTCGCGCAGCACCACCGGGTTGGTCAGAGCGAAATTGGAGGGGGAAAAGGCGTCGGCGATCTGGCGAGTGAAGAACAGCGCCTTGCGCCGGCTGGTTTCGTCCACGCCCTCAGCGCTTTCAACCAGCTTCACCATCCAGTCGGCGGTGTGCAGATAGGTGCGCTTGAGCAGGTCGAAATAGGGCAGATTGGTCCAATCAGGGTCTGCAAAGCGCTTGTCGCGGGGCGTGGGCTTTGCCGGCTCGTCGCCAAGGGCCCGCTTTGTCGCGTCGGCCCAGATTTCGGCATACCCCTTCCAGAGAGCCAGTTGGGCGTCCAGCAGCTTTTCCGGCCTCGAGGCCAGCTTGCCCGCCACCTCCACCGCATAGGGGGTGAGGCCATAAGGGTCTGGCCGAAAAGGCCGTTGCCCGTCCTCTTGCGCCTTGTGGAGCAGCTCTGCGCCCAGCGTCTGCGCCTGGACCGTGACATCAAACAGCGTCCGTGACAGCTTCTCGACTGCTTCCATCGACTGGCCATGCAGGAGCTTCATCAGGTCGTCGGCGGCTTCTTCGATGGGCGGGGCGGCTTCGGCTGGCGGCGCGCTGTCTTCGGCCGGGCCTGCGGCCGAGCGGCGTTTGCCCTTGCGGGGGGTGCGCGACGCGCCCGAGCCATCCATCACTCGCTCTCCCATCGATCGTGCGCCGCGCGGCTCGCGCGTGACAGCAGCTTTTTCTCTCTATAGGAGCAAAAGCATGGACCCTAAAGCCTGCTCAGGTCGCTTTCTCGGCGCTGCCGTGCTGTGCGTGCTCGGCATGTTCGCCAGCGCGGCGTCCGCGCAGGAGCCCGCCTCTGCGCCAGAGGCATGGCTGGAGGAGCGCCTCGCCCGGCTGGAGCGGGCCCCCTATCCCGACATTCGCAAGACACCCGCATCGCCGCGAGACTTCACGCCGCTGGAGGTGTGGATGTCGCGACGCGATGGGCTGGAAGCCGAACGGGCACGGCTGTTCGGCCAGATCGAGTCGGCTCCGCCCGCAGCGGGCGGCTCGGAGCTCTGGGCGGCGACGCAGCGCGCGCGTCTCGATGATGATTCCCGCGCCAGTCCGGCGCCAGCCTGGACGCAAGACCCCGAAGGCTGGGCGCAGCGAGCGCGCGCGGCGGTCGCGCCGCCTCCACTGCCCTGACCTCCTCGCCGCCAAAGCAGGCGCCTGCGCCAGATCGCGCAAGACGCCGTCCCGCTTTCGCGGCCTGTCCCTGTCCGGCCGAGACGTCTATGGTTTTGTCGTCCGGCCCGCCTGCAAGCGATTCTCGCCATGACCCCTGAGTTTCACAAGATCCGTCGCCTCCCGCCCTATGTGTTCGAGGAGGTGAACAAGCTGAAGGCGCGCCTTCGCGACGGCGGGGCCGACATCATCGATTTCGGCATGGGCAACCCGGATCTGCCGGTGCCGGCTCATATCGTTGAAAAGCTGATCGAAACGGCGCGCAAGCCGCGCACAAACCGCTATTCCGCCTCGAAGGGCATTCCCGGCCTGCGTCGGGCGATGGCGGGCTATTACCAGCGCCGCTTCGGCGTCACGCTGAATCCCGACACCGAGGTGGTCGCCACGCTCGGCTCCAAGGAAGGCTTCGCCAATCTCGCCCAGGCGATCACTGCGCCGGGCGATGTCGTGATCGCGCCCAATCCCTCCTATCCGATCCATGCTTTCGGCTTCATCATGGCCGGCGGGGTGATCCGCCATATCGAGGCTCACAGCCCCGAGCAGTATCTCTCCGGCATCGGCAGGGCGGTGCGCCATTCGGTGCCTCCGCCAATCGCGATGATCCTGTGCTATCCGGGCAACCCCACCGCCCAGACGGTCGGGCTGGACTTCTTCAAGGACGCCGTGGCGCTCGCCAAGAAGCACAACATGTTCGTCCTCTCGGATATGGCCTATTCGGAAATCTATTTCGATGAGGCCAATCCCCCCCCGAGCGTGCTGCAGGTCGACGGGGCCAAGGATGTCGCAATCGAGGTCAACACCCTCTCCAAGACCTATTCCATGGCTGGGTTCCGGGTGGGCTTCGCGCTCGGCAATCCGCGGCTGTGCGCAGCGCTCGCGCGGGTGAAATCCTATCTCGATTACGGAAACTACACGCCGATCCAGGTCGCCGCCGCCGCCGCCCTCAACGGCCCGCAGGACTGCGTCGCCGAGATGCGGGCTACCTACAAGGCGCGCCGGGACGTGCTGGTCGAAAGCTTCGCCAAGGCCGGCTGGGCGATCCCCAATCCCGAGGCGAGCATGTTCGCCTGGGCGCCGTTGCCAGAAAAGTTTCGCCATCTCGGAAGCGTGGAATTCGCCAAGCGCCTCATGGAAGGCGCAGAGCTCGCCGTCGCGCCAGGCGCCGGCTTTGGCGAATATGGCGACGGTTACGTCCGGCTGGCTTTTGTCGAGAACGAGGCCCGTATTCGCCAGGCCGCGCGCAATCTGAAGAAATTTCTCGCCAGCAACGCGGCGGTGGCCGCGCCCTCTGAAAGCGCTGCATGACGTCTCGTTCGCCCAGACCACTCAAGATCGCCATCGCCGGGCTCGGCACGGTCGGCGGCGGCCTCCTAACGCTGGCTCGGACGCCCGGCGGCGCGCTGGCGAGCGTTGTGGAGGTCGTGGCCGTCAGCGCGCGCAACCGGGACCGCGCACGCAGCGTCGATCTTGAGGGCTATCGCTGGTTTGACGATCCGGTCGGCATGGCCGCGATCGAGGGGCTCGATGTCTTTGTCGAGTTGATCGGAGGCTCGCAGGGGCCTGCGCGTGATGCGGTGGAGGCCGCGCTTTCCCGCGGCGTGGACGTTGTGACCGCCAACAAGGCGCTTCTGGCCGAGCACGGGGCTGCGCTTGCGGCGCTGGCGGAGGCCAATGGCGCGCAGTTGCGTTATGAGGCCGCCGTCGCCGGCGGGGTGCCCGCCATCAAGGCCTTGCGTGAAGGCCTGAGCGCTAATCGGGTCTCGGCCGTCAGCGGCATTCTCAACGGCACCTGCAATTATATCCTGACCGAGATGGAGCAGACCGGACGCGGCTTTGGCGACGTTCTGGCCGACGCCCAGAAAGCGGGCTACGCAGAGGCAGATCCCAGTTTCGACGTGAAGGGTCTAGACGCGGGCCACAAGGTCTCGATCCTTGCCGCGCTCGCGTTTGGAACGGCGCCGGATTTCGCGGCAGTCCGCTGCGAGGGGATCGAGGCGATTGATGCAGTCGATCTTGCGGCGGCGCGCGAGATGGGCCGCCGCATCCGGCTTGTCGCCTATGCCGCGCTTGTTGACGGCAAGCTGGATCAGGCGGTGCGTCCGGAGCTCCTGGCCCTCGATCATCCCCTCGCCAGTGTCTTTGGCCCCACGAACGCCGTCGTCATCGACGCCGAGCCTGTGGGCAGGATCACGCTTGTTGGCAGCGGGGCCGGCGCAGGACCAACCGCATCCGCCGTGGCGGCCGATCTGCTGGATCTCGCGCATGGCGGCGACAGGCCGGTGTTTGCCGGCCCGGCGGCGGCCGGGTTTGTGCGCCTTCTGCCTGCCGAGGCGAGCCCGGCTGCGCGCTTCTACCTTCGCCTGCGGGTCAAGGATCGTCCCGGCGTCATCGCCTCCATCGCAGAAGCGCTCGCCAAGCACGATGTCTCCATTGAAAGCATGGTCCAGAAGCCCGTGGCCGACGCGGCGAGCGTGCCGATCGTGCTGACGGTGCAGGCGTGCCCCGAGGCAGTGATGCGCCGCGCCGTCGCCGAGATTGCTGCTCTGGAATCGCTTGCCGAGCACCCCTGCCTCATCCGGATCGAGGGCTAGTCCCTTCAAGACAGCCGCTAAGGAGTCCCATGACAGACCTTGTTCTGAACACAGATCTCGCCTTTCAGGCGGCCGTGGTCGCTGAAGAGGCCGCGATCGCTGCAAGCGCTCTTGTCGGGCGCGGAGACGAGAAAGCGGCAGACCAGGCAGCCGTTGACGCGATGCGCACCGCCCTGAACGCCATGGCGATCCGGGGACGCATCGTCATCGGCGAAGGCGAGCGCGACGAAGCCCCGATGCTTTTCATCGGCGAAGAAGTTGGTCTTGGCGTCGGCCCGGCGATCGATATCGCGCTCGATCCGCTGGAAGGCACCACGCTCACAGCCAAGGCCATGACCAATGCGCTCGCCGTGCTGGCTCTGGCGCCGCGAGGCGGTCTGTTGCATGCCCCGGACACCTACATGGACAAGATCGCGGTGGGGCCGGGCTTTCCCAAAGGCATCGTGGATCTCGACGCAAAACCCAGCGAGAACGTCCTGGCGCTCGCCAAGGCCAAAGGCGTCAGCCCGCGCGAGATCGGGGTCTGCGTGCTTGATCGTCCAAGGCATGCCGCAATCATTGACGATCTGCGCAGCGTCGGCGCGTGCGTGCATCTGATTTCGGACGGGGATGTGGCGGGCGTCATTTATACCAGCCAGCCCGACACCGGGGTGGATCTCTATCTTGGTCAGGGCGGCGCGCCGGAGGGCGTTCTGGCGTCGGCGGCTTTGCGCTGCATCGGCGGCCAGTTTCAGGGTCGGCTTGTCTTCCGCAACGACGACGAGCGCGCCCGCGCCAGCCGGATCGGGATCAGCGATTTCGATCGCAAGTATGATCTGGACGATCTGGTCCCCGGCGAGGCGATTTTTGTGGCGACCGGCGTGACCAATGGCGCTCTGGTCAAAGGTGTGAAGTCGAACGGTCACGGCGTCGAAACCCAGACCCTGGTGATGAATTCCGCCGACGCGACTGTGCGCGTGGTGCAAAGCCGGCGTCTGGATCGCTGAGCCGCTCAGGCGGCCGGCGACGATTGCTCAAGCAAAGACCGCACGCGCGCAAGAAGCACGCCTGCGCCCTCGCCGGGGGCGCGGGCGATTGTGGCGAAGTCAAAGCCGATCTGAGCGCTATCCACGCCGGTGCCCGTGTCGAAGGCGGTGCAGGCCAGCACGCCATCAATTCGCTCGGCCACCGCGCGCGCGGCGCTCTCGGTGGATCCCGCCATCACAATGGTCAGAAGATTGGCGTCCAGTCGCGCGACCACGTCTTCGGCGCGCACCAGCCTGCCGATCATGGCCCCCGCCTGCCCGAAGACGCCAAGATACGCCCCCAGATGGCGCAAGGCGGCGGCGCGATCATCGTCGCGAACGCGCGCCGCCAGCAGCGCCAAGGGACGCCTGGTCGCCTCTGCGCGCTGACAGAGACGGTCGAGATGGCTGCGCAGAAAGGCCGCGCCGTAGAGTCCCGTGGCGCGATCGATCGCTGCAACCGGCCGTGTGCGGCCGAAGACCGCGCGCATGGCCGACTGGCGTTGAGCACCGGCGGCAAGCGCAACGATCCGGGCTGCGGCCCCATCCATCGGCTGGGCGGCGTCAACGATGTCGTCGGCGCCCTTGGCGATCGCGGCTTCGATCTGAGCCTCTCCGATCGGTGCGCCAATCACGACCCCCGGGGTGTGGTAGAAACGGGCGCTGCGTCGCATGGTGGCGATGAGCCCCAGCGGCCCTGACCAATCCTCGCCCCGCGCCAGCGCCACGACAGCGTCGAACGGTGCGTCATGGAGATAGTCAAACGCGTTGAATGAGGTGAAGGCGCCGACAATCGCCGCCCCGCACTGTTCAAGGGCGGATGCAGCCTTGAGCGTGGTGGTTCCCGGCTCGCCCACCAGCAGGATCCGCGGCGGAGCGCTTTCTGGAAGGGTGAGCGCCGCCTCAGTCACGCCAAACGCCGCAAGCGTTTCAACCCGGGCGGCGGCTTCTTCCTCCAGCCCCTTGCAGCGCAAAACCGCCTCGATCCGGGCCGCCGCCAAAGCAGCGCTTGGCCCGTCCGGCAGCAGACCATCCACAAGGCCGCTTGCCGGAGGCGCAGCGTCCGCCCGGATCAGGGCGATGATCGCAATCGTGCGCGGCGCAGCTTTCAGCCGAGCCTCCTGGGCCAGCCGCGTCGTTTCCCGATCGGACCTCAGGCGAGCATCGATCACAACGACATCCGGGGCAGGGGCATCCCCGGCTTCTTCAGCGCTGATGACCGCATAGCCAGCCGCTCGTAGGCGCGCGTGCGCGTCTTCCCCGCCGATCGTCAGGATCAATGCGCGCGCCGCCACGTCCCTGCTTGCCCCTTCGTGTCGCTTTCTCTTCCAAGCCTGCCCGGAAGCGCTTAAGCCGGCGCAAACATCACGTTCGAAAATGCGCCGGGACGCCGCCGATGCCAAGCCATGCCGAGATCGCCGTTCCTACCTTCGACCTGCGCGGCCGCACAGCGCTCGTCACGGGGGCCTCCAGCGGCTTGGGGGCCCGGTTTGCGAGAGTTCTGGCGGCTGCAGGCGCCAGGGTCGCGCTGGCGGCGCGCCGCGTAGACCGCTTGAGCGCACAGGTGGATGCCATCCGCGCCGCCGGCGGCGCCGCTGAGGCGATTTCTCTGGATGTGGAGCAAGAAAGCTCCATCATCGCAGCCTATGATGCGGTCGAGGCGAGGCTTGGCCCCGTCGATACCATCGTGAACAACGCCGGGATGAACTCGCGCGGTCTGGCGGTCGAAATCGCAGCGGCTGACTTTGATACGCTCATGGCGGTGAATGTTCGCGGCGTCTTTCTTGTTGCGCGCGAGGGGGCGCGGCGCATGATGGGGGAGGGGCGCGACCCGGCGCGAGGCCGCATCGTCAACATTGCTTCGATCGGCGCGTTGAAGGTGCTGCCCGGCCTTACGCCTTACTGCACCTCCAAAGCTGCGGTGGCGATGATGACGAAGAGCCTCGCGCGCGAGTGGGCCAGGCACGGCATCGCGGTCAACGCGATCTGCCCAGGCTATGTCGAGACAGAAATCAACGCGGCCTGGCTCGCAGAACCAGGCGGCCAGAAGATGGTGCAGGGCTTTCCGCGCCGCCGCCTGATGCGGGAAGAAGATCTCGACGCGCCGCTTCTCATGCTCTGCGGCGCTTCCGGCCAGTTCGTCACCGGGGCCATCGTCACGATTGACGACGGCCAGTCGCTGTAGCGCCTTGACCGAGACCGTCGATGTTCTGGTGATCGGCGCAGGTGCGGCAGGTCTTATGGCGGCAGCCGGGGCAGCCAAGCGCGGCCGGCGCGTTCTGGTTCTGGAACACACCTCAACGATCGGGGCCAAGATCCTGATTTCGGGGGGCGGCCGCTGCAACTTCACCAATCTGGAAGTGCGGCCCGAGCGCTTTCTCAGCCAGAATCCGAATTTTGTTCGCTCCGCGCTTTCTCGCTACACGCAACACGACTTCATCGCGCTGGTGCGCCGCCATCAGATTCCGTTCTATGAAAAGACGCTGGGACAGCTCTTCTGCGAGGGGACGGGCGCGGCCAAAGCCATCGTGGCGATGCTGATGGCGGAGGCGACCGGCGCCCGCGCCAGGGTGCAGACGGGGGTGACGGTTCAGGCCGTCTCCCGGTCCGATCAGTTCGAGGTGACGACAAGCGCCGGCTCAATCCGGGCCGAAAGCCTCATCGTGGCCACGGGCGGGCTCTCGATCCCGAAGATTGGCGCGACGGATTTCGCCTATCGGATGGCGCGCCAGTTTGGCCTGCCCGTGACGCCGGTGCGCCCCGGGCTTGTGCCCTTGACGTTCGATGCCGACGATCTGGCGCTGATGACGCCGCTTTCGGGCGTCTCGCTCGACGCCGTTGCAAGCGCGGGCGCGGGCAAGGCGCGTGGCGCTTTCCGGGAAGCCTTGCTGTTCACCCATAGAGGCCTTTCAGGGCCGTCCATCCTCCAGATCAGCTCCTACTGGCGTGAAGGCGAGGAAATCGCGGTTGATCTCTTTCCGGGGCGCGACGCCCGCAGCCACCTGCTCGCGCGCAAGCGCGAGCGGCCCCGGGCCGAGCTGCGCACCATTCTCGCCGAAGACCTGCCGCAGCGGTTCGCCGAGCGCTTGTGCGAAACCGTTCTGCCAAACGGCCGCATCGCCGACCTGAAGGACAAGACGCTGGAAGAGGTTGCCGGCCGGCTTCAGCCCTGGCGGCTGCGGCCTGTCGGCACGGAAGGCTACGCCAAGGCTGAAGTGACGCTCGGCGGGGTGGACACCGCAGCGCTCTCGCAAAAAACCATGGAGGCCAAGGCCGCTCCCGGCTTGTTCTTCGTTGGGGAAGCAGTCGACGTGACAGGCTGGCTCGGCGGCTACAACTTTCAGTGGGCCTGGTCGAGCGGCTGGTGCGCCGGGCAAGCGGCCTGAGCGGCCGAACGGCGTGTTTGCCTGCGCCTGAGCCTTGACTTCACAAGGCTTTCGGTTATGTGCGCCGCTTCCCTCGAGCGACCTTGTCAGCCCGTGGGATGAACCATGGGACACGGGATCCGGCCATGCCTGCTGTCGCGCCACGGGGCGCGACCCGGACCGTGAAGGAACAGCATGTCGAAACGTATTGACGCAAAACACAAAATTGACCGCCGGATGGGCGAAAACATCTGGGGTCGCCCGAAATCCCCGATCAACAAGCGCGCCTATCGCCCGGGCGAGCACGGCCAGGCCCGCCAGGGCAAGGTCTCGAACTTCGGCCTTCAGCTGCGCGCCAAGCAGAAACTCAAGGGCTATTACGGCTCGATTTCTGAAAAGCACTTCCATCGGCTTTACGTCGAGGCGGTGCGCCGCAAGGGCAACACGGCCGAAAACCTGATCGCGCTCCTGGAAAGCCGGCTCGATGCGGTGGTCTATCGCGCGAAATTCGTGCCGACGGTGTTTGCCGCGCGTCAGTTCGTGAACCACGGGCATGTGACGGTGAACGGCAAGCGCGTGAACATCCCGTCCTATCAGCTCAAGGTCGGCGACGTGGTTCAGGTGCGCGAGAAGTCCCGCACAATGGCCCTGGTGCTCGAAGCCCTCGATAGCCAGGAGCGCGACTTCTGCGAGTATCTCGAGGTGGACCCCAAGGCGATGAAGGCCACGCTTCTGCGTCAGCCTGGCCTTGCCGAGGTGCCATACCCGGTGAAGATGGAGCCCAACCTGGTGGTTGAGTTCTACTCCTCGTAACTGGTCTTCAGTCCGAATGCGGAAGGCCCCGGCGCTTTGCCGGGGCCTTTTTCGTTGCGCCGCAGGCAGGCGCTTGGTCCACGCATGCAGGAAGGCCAGCTTGGCCTCATGCGCTTTGTTCTTCTTTCCCTGCTTGCCCTTCTTGCAGCGACGCCGTCCCGGGCGGAGCCCGTTTCCGCCCGCACGATCGTCGAACGCGCGACGCAGGCCGCAGGCGGCGAGACCTGGCGGCGCCCGGATACCCTGTTTCTCTCTGGCTATGGCGTTTTCTGGCCGGGCGGAACGGAAGACAGCCGGGTCGTGAATGAGCGCCATGAGATGTGGCGGGTTTTCCCGCGCGAAAGCCCGGACGCCCATATCGCCAACGGCAGGGTGCGCATCGATAGCTGGCGCGGGGGACGCGTGCTGTTCCAGCAGAGTTTCGACGGCGTCCGGAGCTACACGCAAGCGGGCCCGACAGGGGGCGCGGCCGACACCAGCGAGTGGCGCGAGAACTTTGGCTTCGGCATCATCCGGTTCGCCCTCGACGAAGGCGCGACCCTCTCGCGCTTGCCCGACGATTCGGTGGACAGCCGCCCCGTCTATATGGTCCGCGTCAGCGACCGGGCCGGCGGCGACACCATTTTCGGGATCGACAAGGAGAATTATCGCATCCTGAAAGCGGGCTTTCAGACGCCTCGCGGCTGGCACGAGCGCATCTATTCCGACTTTGTGGAGCAGTCAGAGCCGCGATGGGTGCAGCCAATGCGCGTGCGGCTCTATTACAATGGAGTCAAACAGAATGAGATTGTTTGGCAAACATTTGCCGTAAACAAGCCGATCCCGGACGAAGCGTTTCGCCTGCCTGCGCCAAGCCCACGTTGAAGATTTACACTCTGATAACCGGGCGTTTTCATGGCGGATTTACGGCTTGATGCTTTTCTTTCGCCATGAACACGGCAATGGCATGGCTGCAACAGCATCTGGGAAGCGTCGGGCTGCCGCTTGAGGCGGTGCTCATCGCGCCGTTTCTGATCATGGCGGCGGTGGCGCTTGCCGATGTGCCGCGCTCGGCGTTGCGCCGCATTGCGGGCACGCCGGACATGCCTTTGACCAAACTGCGCCAGGACCGTTCAGGCTCCGCCGGCGTGGTGACAGCGATTCTCGTGGGCGCGCTGCTTGGCGGCGGCAGCCTGGCGCTCGGCATGGGCGCGATTGACGGCGGCTCCATCCTCGACGCCTTTGGCGGCCTGATCCGCTAGAAACCCCTCGACGCCGCCGCCGGGCAGCCTAAACTCGGCCCTCGAGAGGCCGCTTGCATATGTTCCAACGTTTTTTCGCTGAGCTGCGCGACGCCAAGATTCCGGTATCGCTCAAAGAGTATCTCACGCTGATCGAGGCGCTCGAGCGCGACGTGATCCCGCCGGATGTAACGGATTTCTACTATCTGTCGCGCGCAGCGCTGGTGAAGGACGAGCGCCATCTCGACAAGTTCGACCGCGTCTTCGGCCATGTCTTCAAGGGCCTGGAAAAGACCGAGGAGGCGCTTGCCGCCCAGATCCCGGAAGAGTGGCTGCAGAAGCTGACCGAGAAGTTCCTGACCGAAGAGGAAAAGGCCCAGATCGAGGCGCTCGGCGGCTGGGAAAAGCTGATGGAGACACTCCAGGAGCGTCTCAAGGAACAAAAAGAGCGCCACGAAGGCGGCAACAAGTGGATCGGCACCGGCGGCACGAGCCCGTTCGGCGCATATGGCTACAATCCTGAAGGCGTGCGGATCGGCCAGAAGGAAGGCCGGCATGGCCGGGCGGTGAAGGTCTGGGACAAGCGGGAGTACAAGAACCTCGACGATCAGGTCGAGCTCGGCACCCGCAACATCAAGGTCGCGCTGCGCCGTCTGCGCCGCTGGGCCCGCGATGGGGCGCCAAACGAACTGGATCTGGATGGAACGATCAGCAAGACCGCACGGGAAGGCTATCTCGACATCGTCCTGAGGCCGGAGCGGCGCAATACGATCAAGGTGCTCTTGTTCTTCGATATTGGCGGCTCGATGGATAGCCACATCAAGCTCTGCGAAGAATTGTTTTCTGCCGCCCGAACCGAGTTCAAGCATCTGGAGTATTTTTACTTCCACAATTGCCTTTATGAGCAGGTCTGGAAGGACAATCGGCGTCGGGCTGCAGAGAAGCTCGACACGTTCGACGTGCTTCACAAGTTCCCGCACGATTACAAGGTGATCTTCGTGGGCGACGCCACGATGAGCCCCTATGAGATCACCTATCCCGGCGGCAGCGTGGAACACTGGAATGAGGAGCCGGGCGCCCACTGGCTCAAACGTGTCACCGATATCTACGAACATGTCGTGTGGCTCAATCCGGTGGCCGAGCGGCATTGGGACTACACGCCATCCATCGGTCTCGTCCGCGACATTATCGGTGCGGAACGGATGTTCCCCATGACGCTGCAAGGTCTGGAACGGGCCATGCGCGAGCTGGGGCGCTAGCGCCCTGCGTCAGCGCCCGATTGAGGCGGACCGGTCCCGGGGGCCTACCGCCGCCGCCGCTCAGCAGATATACCTCGCCTCATGAACGCCCCCGCGCCCCGCCCGCTCACGCTGCTTCTTGCCGCCCCGCGCGGGTTCTGCGCCGGCGTGGATCGCGCCATCCAGATCGTGGAGCGCGCGATCGAGCGGTATGGCGCACCCGTCTATGTCCGCCACGAGATCGTCCATAACCGGCACGTGGTGGAGCGGCTGGAGGCGCTCGGGGCGGTGTTCGTTGAGGAACTCGACGAATGCCCCACAGACCGGCCTGTGATCTTCTCGGCCCATGGCGTGCCAAAGGCCGTGCCGGCAGAGGCCGAGCGCCGCCAGATGCTGTATGTGGACGCAACCTGCCCCCTGGTCTCAAAGGTCCATGTCGAGGCTGAACGCCACTTCGAAGCGGGTCGCGAGACCGTCCTGATCGGCCATGCCGGCCATCCCGAAGTGATCGGCACGATGGGGCAGTTGCCCGAGGGCGCCGTCACCCTGATCGAGACCGTGGAAGACGCTGCTCTTTTCACCCCGAAAGACCCGGCCCGCCTTGCCTTTGTCACCCAGACCACGCTCTCGGTCGATGACACAGCTGCGGTGGTGGAGGCGCTGCGTGCGCGTTTTCCCGCCATCGCTGCCCCGCACAAGGAAGACATCTGCTACGCCACCACCAATCGCCAGGAAGCGGTGAAAGCGCTCGCCGAGGGCGCTGATCTTGTGCTGGTGATTGGCGCGCCCAACAGCTCGAACTCCGTGCGGCTGGTCGAGGTTGCGCTTCGTGCGGGCGCAAAGGACGCTCGTCTGATCGCGAGCGCCGAGGCGCTGGACTGGAACTGGTTGTCTCAGGCCCGCCGCGTCGGGCTTACAGCCGGCGCCAGCGCGCCTGAAGACCTTGTCGAAGGCGTGGTCGATGCCCTCTCCGCCCGCTTCACCGTGACAGTGGAAGAGGTGCGCGTCACGCGCGAAGACGTCGTTTTCAAGCTGCCCCGCGTTCTGGCCTGACCAGCGGGGCGCGGCGACGAGAGCCGCCGCGCCCATAGCCTTTATGTTCAGGCGGCGAAGAGGTCCGCCCAACGCCGCTTGGCGCGCGTCTTCCAGCCGCCGCGGTGATAGGCGTCCGAGCCGAGAAGCGGGATGACGGTGGAAGCCTCGGCATAGACCATCTGCTCCAGAGCCACGTCCACTTTGCCCCAGGAGCAGGCCTCCTTCAGCGTGGAAGAGGAGCACGCGCCATCGCGCACGTCGGCCACCGTGATCTGGATCGCATAGGCGTGCATCTCGACTTCGTGGCCGAGGATTTCAGCGCATACCACTGTATCCTGAGCGAAGTTCTTCGGCACGCCGCCACCCACCATCAGCAGGCCCGTGGTTCCGGCTTTCAGCTTGATCTCGGTCAGCTCGCGGAAGTCGGCGATCGCGTCGATCACCATGCCGGGCTTTCCTGCCTTCATCGCCTCGGCCTGATGCTTGACGAGGCCGAAGCCAGCCGAGCTGTCGACGAAGGCCGGGCAGAAGATCGGCACGCCCTCTTCATAGGCGGTCTGGATCAGGCTGCCTTCCTTCTTGGCGTTGCCTGCGGCGAGCCACTTGCCCATCTCATGGATGAAGGCGCGGCTGGAATAGGGCTTGGGGGGAAGGGCGTTTGCGATCTCATAAATCGTGTGGTCGCAGGCCTGGAGCTCTTCCTCATCGATGTAGGTGTCGTAGATCCGGTCGATATAGAGCTCGCGCAACACCCGATCGTCGGGGATTTCCTTGGCCTGATAATGCTTGAAGCCCAGCGCCTCGAAGAAATCCATGTCCACGATGGAGGCGCCGGTCGCAACGATTGCGTCCACCATCCCGTATTTCACCATATCGCGGTAAACGTGCATGCAGCCGCCCGCGCTCGTGGAGCCGGCGAGCGTCAGCCAGACCGAGCATTTGTCGTCTTCGATCATGGTGTTGAAGATCTCGGCCGCCCGCCCGGTATCCCGGGAGGTGAAGCTCATCTTCTTCATGGAATCGATGATGGGGCGGGCGTCGTAGCTTGTGATGTCCACATGCTCCACGGGTGTGGAGAGGAGTTCAGCCTTGCGATTGTCGGCCATGGTCGCGTCAGTCCTTCAGCGTCAAAAACGCCCGTCCAACGTGATCGGCCGGCCCGGACGGAGCGACGGGAGGCCCTAGCGCACAGGGCTCTCAGCCCGCGACGCGGCCGGCCGTATAGAGCATTCGGAGCCCGAGTGAAATCGCCGTCGCATGACGCGACGCAGAAGGCTCAGCGCATGCTGGCGAGTTGGGGAAAACCCAATGGGCCGGGCACAATCGCGAAGGACACAAAGCCGAGCCCGATGGCGAGGATGAGGCCAACCATGCCAAGCGCCAAATTGACGCCCTTGTGCTCTGTAGCGCCAGCCCAGGCCTTGCGTCCAAGCGCGAGCAGCAAGCGGCCCATCCCCCACAGCGCGAAAGCGATCGCCAGCGGGGTCAGAAGCGCCTGCAGCGCGCTCAGACCAACGGTCTGGGCCGCAGAATCCAGAAAGGAGAGCTTCGGTTCCATCGCCCTATCATGCACCCAAATCCTTGGTGGAGACTGAATCGCGCGCCGATGGCGCGGCTGAAAGCCTTGGGCTAGGGTAGAGCCATGATGTTCTGGTCTGAGATCGCGTCGCTTCGCGACCGGCTCTTTGCGGCTGCCGAGGCGCCGCTCCCAGAGGGGTGCGCGCCCGATCCGCACGATCAAGGTTTTGCCGCTGCGGTCATCGGCCTGTCTGCGAAGATGGCGCGCGCCGATGGGGCGGCCACGACAGATGAGTTTGAGGCCTTCGCCATGGCGGTCGGCTTGGGGCCGGCGGATGAAGCCGCCGCCCGGTCGCTGTTTCGGCTGGCCCAAGAGACTGTCCATGGCTTCGAAAGCTACGCCCGCCAGCTCGCCCGGCGCTATCGCGCCAGGCCCTGCGTGCTGGAAGACGTGCTGGATGTTCTTATGGATGTTGCGCGCGTAGACGGGGCGCTCGACCCCGCCGAGCATGCCTATCTTGCCCGCGTCGCCGAAATTTTCGGACTGTCGGAACCGGAGTTCGCGCGCCGTCTGGCGATCCACGCTGGCGAGGCCGATCCGTTTGACGTTCTGGGCGTGAGCCGCGATTCGTCGGATGACGATGTCCGCCGCGCCTGGCTTCGGCTCGTCCGGGACAATCATCCTGATCGCTTTGGCGATGGCGCAGCCGCGCTTGCGCGCAGTGCGCACGAAAAGACAGCACGCATTAACGCCGCTTACGCTCACATTCAGGAAATTCGCGCGACAACACGTTGACGCACGCCTCGTGCGTTACAAGATGTGTCTGCGAAGGAGAGCCGACGTGAGCCGCGCCCAATCATCCGCCCTTGCCCTGTTCGCCAGCAGCCTGGATTGGTTGCGCCGCGTCGCCGCCAGCGTGCTGATCGTTCTGGCTGTCGCCTTCGGGGCTGTGGCGGCGGTGATCGCGGGAACGCTTGTGGGGCTTGCGGGCCTGTTTGCCGCACGCGAACCGCGGCCGCAGGTGATTACTGTGCGGGCCCGCCATGTGGGGCCGGCATCGGGATGGTCGTCCGACCTGCGGGGCCGTTGATCGGACGGCTTGGACGGCAAGGCGCAATGGCTTAGGCCGAGCATTCAACGCATCCTGTGGGATGCCTTCCGTTCTGAGGCCTTGAATGTCCGGGCGCGATTTCGCTCTTCTCGCGCTCGTGTGCTTTGTCTGGGGCGTGAACCTGCCGCTCACAAAATGGGTGGTGGAGGATGTGCCGCCGATCTTCACCGCCGCGCTGCGCTTCATTGGCATCGCCATCGTGCTTGCGCCCTTTCTGCGGCCGGTCCCGCGCCAGCTCGGGCTCGTGCTGCTTGTTTCACTTTGTGTCGGCGGCGTGCATTTCGCCCTTCTGTTCCTTGGTCTGGCGAATGCGCCCGCCAGCGCTGCAGCCATCGTGGGTCAGCTTGGCCTGCCGTTCTCCACCATCCTCTCGGTGATTTTCCTGAAGGAGGTGGTGCGCTGGCGGCGGGGGCTCGGAATCGTGCTGTCTTTCGTCGGCGTCGTGGTGATCGCGTATGATCCATCCAGCTTCGGGGTTTCGGTCGGTCTGCTGTTCATTGTCGCGTCGGCGCTTGTGGCCTCGATCGGCGGGGTGTGGATGAAGCGGATGGACCCGCTGCCCGCCCTGAACCTGCAGGCCTGGGTGGGCCTTTTCTCGATCGCGCCGGCATGCGCGGCTTCCGCGCTCCTTGAGACCAATCAGATCGACGCCCTCGTCTCGGCTGGCTGGCAGGCCTGGGCGGCGATCGGCTTTTCGATCCTGGTCGTCTCGATCTTCGGCCACGCGGTCTACTATACCTTGCTCAAGCGGTATGACGTGACGCTGCTGGCCCCGCTGACGCTGATGACGCCGCTCTGGGCTGTGGTCATCGGGATCTTCGCGCTGGGCGAAGCTGTTACGGGCAAGCTCTTGCTGGGCGGCGCGCTCACGCTTGCGGGCGTCGCGCTCATCGCCATGCGGCGCAACGCCGTCCTGCCGCCTGAGTCGCTGGCGCGGGCCAAGCCGCCGGCCTAAAGCTGGCGGCCATGACGCTTTCCTTCATCGATCGGCCCTCGCCAAACTGGAATGAACGCCTCCGCCCGATCAGCCTTGTGGTGCTGCACTACACCGGCATGCAGGGTCTGGAGCCGGCGCTGCGCGTGCTTACAGACCCCCGGCCGGTCGCCGGCGCCTATCCTGGGCCCTGGCATAGCGATCAGGTTGACCCCGCCTCGCCAATGAACCGGGTTTCCAGCCACTATGTCGTTTCAGAGACTGGCGAGATTTTCAGACTTGTCGCGGAAGACAAGCGGGCCTGGCACGCCGGAGCGGGATCCTGGCTGGGACGCGACGACGTAAACTCCGCCTCGATCGGCATCGAAATCATCAACGGCGGGCATGATTTCGGCCTGCCAGACTACCCCGAGCCGCAGGTGCAGGCTGTGATCGCGCTCGTCACGGATATTCTCGCCCGATTGAGCCTCCCGCCCGAGGCCGTCATCGGTCACTCCGACATGGCGCCAGGCCGCAAGCCTGATCCGGGGGAGAAATTCCCTTGGGAGCGTCTTGCGGCGGCCGGCGGATCATTCTGGCCTGGCCCGCCCAGCGGCGATCGCCGTCCCCTGTTTGATCAGCCCGACATGATCGATCGCGGGATTGCTCTCGTTCAGACTGCGCTGGGCAATATCGGCTATGGCGTGGAAATCACCGGCAGGCTGGATGCCCGCACACGTGATGTGATCGTTGCTTTCCAGCGTCGCTTCCGGCCCGGCAAGGTGGACGGTCTGGTCGATCTCGAAACCATGGATCTGATCGCCCGCGTGGTGAAACAGCTTCGCCCCGCGGGCTGATCGCCTTCGGGGGCCATGGTGCCGGCTGAGGGGATCGAACCCCCGACCTTCGGTTTACAAAACCGCTGCACTACCGCTGTGCTAAGCCGGCGATCGGTGCCCGTCTGCTGGCAGGCGCGATGGGCAGGCGGTTTAGGCGGCCAGCGTGCTTGCGTCCAGTGGCTGGCGCGCTTACCCCGCAGCAATGGACAATCGCTTCGCCGGCAAGCTCTACAGCCGCATCCTGCACAAGTATTTCGTGCGAGACCTCTGGTTCGAGCTCCAGATGGACGCAAAGCGCGAGGCAATCGCCTTCATCAAGGAACACATGACGGGCGCCGCCATGCGCCGCGACCGAATGGATTTGCTTCGCTTTGGGCTTGAGAGCGGGCGGGCGGCGTATCCAGAGGGCTTGGTGTGCGAGTTCGGGGTCTCAGCCGGCAAGACGCTGCGGTTTCTTGCCAGCCAGACGCGTGGCTCGGTGCATGGATTTGATGCTTTCGAAGGCTTGCCCGAGGAATGGCGCGGAACGCTGGAAAAGGCGGGCGCCTTTTCGCGGTCCGGGCGCCTCCCGCGCGTGCCGGCCAATGCCGCGCTCCATGTGGGCTGGTTTGACCAGACCATCCCCGCCTTTCTGGACGCGCATCCCGGACCGGCAGCACTACTCCACCTCGACGCTGACATCTATTCGAGCACCAAGACCGCCCTGACGCTGATGACGCCGCGCATCCGGCCGGGCACAGTGTTCGTCTTCGACGAGTATTATGCGTATTGGGGCTGGCGGGAGCATGAGCACAAAGCCCTGAGCGAATGGGTCGCTGAAACCGGCGCCCGGATCGCCTACCACGGTTTCGCCGCCAATAACGGGCAGGTCGCGGTGCGGGTCGAGGCGATCTGACCGATGTCATCGGCGGCCCGGATCGGGCTCTTCATGACGATCTGCTACGCAGGCATGGGGGCGATCCTGCCCTATCTGCCAGTGTGGCTTGAAGAGTCGAAGGGTCTTTCAGGGGCGGAGATCGGCTTCATTCTGGCGTCGGCCAATATTGCGCGATTGGTGCTTGGGCCGCTCATGGCGGCCTGGGCGGAGGGCCGGGCGGACCGCCGGACACCGCTGATCTTTCTGGCCGGCGCTTCTCTGGCGAGCTACGCCGCCCTTGGCGTGGCGCCAGATTTCGTCAGCCTCGCCTGCGCGGGCTTTGCCGCCGGCGTCTTCTATCAGGGCATGGTGCCATTCATCGAAGCAGCAGCCCTGCGCCTGACGCGCGATGCGCCCGTTCTGTCCTATGGCCGGGTGCGGGGCGGGGCTTCGGCGCTGTTTGTGGCGGCCAACATTGGCGTTGGGGCCATGCTTCAGACCCTCGGTCCCTGGGCCGCCTATGGCTGGATTGCAGCGTGTTGCGTTCTGCTTTTCGCGAGCGGCTTCCTGTTGCCGCGCGAGGCGACTGGTCTGGCGCCCATGCGGTTTGGCGCAAGGCTTCAGGCCGGCGTGGCGATGCTGAAAGAAGCGCGCTTTGTCGTCTTCATTTTTGCCGCCGGGCTGATCCAGGCCGCGCACGCCTATTACTATGGGTTTGGTTCGCTGGTCTGGATCCGTCAGGGCGTCGCCGAGCAACTGGTGGGGTGGCTCTGGGCCTTGGGGGTTGCTGCAGAGATCGTGTTTCTGGTCTTTCTCACCCGCTGGAGCGAACGGTTTCGCCCGGAGACCCTGATCCTTGTCGGCGGGGCGGCCGCCATCCTGCGATGGACCATCTATGCCGCCGCACCGCCGCTTTGGCTGGTCCTGCCGCTCCAGACGCTGCACGCCCTGACCTTCGGGGCGACGCACCTTGGAACAATGCGGCTTTTACAGAGTTGGTATGGCGATGCACGGGCTCCCACCGCGCAGATGATGTATGCCTCGGTGGCGATGGCCCCTGTGCTTGGGCTCGCGACCTGGGCGTCGGGGCCGCTCTATGACGCGGTGACCGCAGGCGGTTACCTGCTCATGAGCGCGATCGCGGGGGTGGGCGTTGTCCTCGCCGTCAGGCTGAGCCGCTGGGAGCGGGAACCACAGACTCCCGCACACACACAGACGCCGCCGTAAGCGCGGCTTTCGCCGCCAAAACCAGCTGAGCCAACGTCATGCCAGACGGGCAGGGCATCGTCAGCCTGGCTGCGGTTTCAGCCGGCAACGGCAGGTGCACAAAGACCGCCCTGGGGCCTGCTGCTGCAAGCACGCCCCAGAAGGTGCGGTTGCAGATGTAATCACCGGCGTCCGAGCTTGGCGCACAGGCAACGCCGTCATGGGCGATCGCCCCAAGCACGCGCCAAGGCGGAAGAGTGGCGGCCAGACTATCTAGTCCGCTGGGCGACAGCCGACGCCCCGGCCAGCAATAACCTTGCGCGTCCTGCCGGTCGGCATCGGCTAGATTACGCGCCATCGTCTCCACGCGCACGCACGAGGCCTCGGAGGCCACGCCAAACAGGATCACGGCGTCGGCGCGCACCGCTTGCGCAGCTGCAAGCGCCGCCTCCACCGCACCCGTCCAGACAACAGGCAGAAACGCGGTGGACAAACGCGCGCCTTCCGGCGCCCATTCCTCACGAGCAAGCGCTTCCAGCACTTCCTGGGCGGGATTGACGGCGACGCCGGGAAACGGCCCAAAACCGCAAGCCAGCAGTCGTGGGCGAGGTGGAAAGTCGCTGGCGTCGAACATGACAGAACGATGACAGGCGTCTATGGCGCCTGTCCAGCGGAAAACGATAGTTCTTCGAAGAGATTCCGTATCTTAACAAAAGATAAACACGCAAAGGGCGGCGGTGAAGGGGCTTGGTTTGCCTGACCTGCGGGACCTCCGCATTGTGTCGGTAACCTATGGCGGCGGTTTCGGGCTGCCTCGCGATTGCGCCGCATCCGCTTCGGCCGGCGGTGGAACACACCTGCGCCTGGACAGTCGCTCGGGCGGTGCTTGAGGCGGTGCAGAATGGAGCCGTTTCGGCAAGGTCGGCCTGACGTTCTGCGCCACAGTGTCAGCGCCGCCGCCGTCAGACCCCCAGAATCCAGCCTTCTTCCTCAACGACTGACGCCACGGCGTCTTCAGCTGTTCCCTTTGCGGGGCCAAAGGCGGCAGCAAGCTTGCCGGCCTCGTCCAGAGCCGCAAAATGCTCGGCGATGGCGCGCACCTGGGACAGATCCTTCACCTCGCCGGGGTCGGCCTTGGCTTTGACAAGCGAGGGGTAGATCTCGGCGATCACAACCTCCACGCCTTCAAGGCTCGAGCGGTCAAGAGCACCCCATCCCGTCTCGAACGGCCACAAGCGAGCGCCGGGCCGCGCATCGCGCAGACGCTTCACGACCGGCAAGCCGGTCAGCATCTGACCGCCGACAGATCCGTTGTAGTAGAGCTTCCAGACCGACTGGGCGGACTTTGTCGCCCGTTCGGCGCGGCGAAACTCCGGCAGATCGCCTTCGCCATGGGGCCGCGGCCGTTTGGTCTTCAGCGTGGTCAGCTCGTCGCGTGGCGGACAACCCCAGAACGGGAACGCTTCCCCCGTGATGCGGCGGTTGAACATCGCGGCAACCTGGAAGCGATTGTTCGCATTGTCGGGCCGGTCCTTGATCTCCTGGGCGATCAGATCGATGGCCGAGCGCCAGGCCGGGTCTGCGAGTTTCAGCGCGCCGGCGAACCCCGCCGGAAAGCCGAGAGGAAAATCGAAACCCAACAGCGTGCGGTCGCCGCGCTTGGCGAAATCGTCGAGAACCTT
>JBIIUJ010000104.1:0-9248 GCA_044340025.1 Caulobacterales bacterium | reverse complement strand
CGCCGTGTCGCCGGGTTGTGGTGCTCAAAGCGCAACTGAAGGCGCACGTCCCGCTTAAGCACGCCCACCCATACCGAATCCGCCCCGGTCGTCGGCTTGGAGGCTGCGCTCCAGTCCACCATCACATAGTTGTCGAACAGCCGGCTCATGGCGGTTTTCAGCTTTCCTGGTCGATGACGCGCGGGCTTATAGCGAGGCCGCGACCACCCGTCGCGAGCAAAATCAGAAGGTGCGGGCGCAGGGCCCGCACGCTCAGGAAAGCTTCACCAACATCTTGCCGGTGTTGGCGCCCTGAAAGAGCCCTTGAAAGGCGGCGACGGCATTGTCGATCCCGTCATAGACCGTGTCTTCCCACTTCAGGCGGCCTTCGCTGATCCATTGGGCCATGTCCCTCACGAACTGGCCCTGAAGGTGGGCGTAATTCGTGACGATGAAACCCTGCATCGTGATGCTCTTGCCGATCACATAGATGAGGTTTGCAGGCCCGGGCGCCGGCGCGGTGTCGTTGTAGCGCGAGATCATCCCGCACTCGGCGAAGCGGGCCAGGGGGCGGGCAAGTTCGAGCGCCACTTCGAGGTGCTCTCCGCCGACATTGTCGAAATAGATGTCGATGCCCTTCGGCGCGGCTTTGCGCACCGCCTCCAGCAGGTTCCCGCACGTCTTGTAATTCACCACCGCATCGACGCCGGCGACTTCCTTCAGCCAGCGGCCTTTCTCGTCGGAGCCGGCCGAGGCCACGACCGTGCACCCTTTGATCTTCGCGATCTGGCAAACCACCGATCCCACAGCGCCAGCCGCGCCGGAAACAAACACCACTTCGCCTGGTTGGGGCTTGCCGATCTCGAGAAAGCCCGCATAGGCCGTCAGGCCTGGCATGCCGACTGCGCCCAGAAACACTTCCGCTGGAAGGCCATGCGGGTCGATCTTCTGGACCGCCTTGGCCGAAGCCGTGAAGGCCTCGCGCCAGCCGAACATGGAGCTGACCAGATCGCCCGGCTGGAAACCCGGATCGGCAGAGGCGACAACCTCGCCGATGGCGCCGCCTTCGAGCGGGGCGCCGATCTGGAACGGCGGGACATAGCTCGGCCGGTCATACATCCGCCCGCGCATGTAGGGATCGACCGACATGAACAGGTTGCGCACCTGCACCTGCCCATCAGCAGGGGGCGCCGCCTCCAGCGTCTTCAGTTCGAAATGTTCCGGGCCGGGAAGGCCGACGGGCCGCTCCTTCAGGCAGACCGCGCGGGTCGTGATCGTCGCCATTGGCGTCTTCCTCCATTCCTCGTGATTGTTCCGGCATGCATAGCGCTCGCCTGCGCCTGCGGCAAAACCTGAAGCAGCGGCAACCGCGGCTGAAATGCGCTCTCGCTGTTAAGGCTAAGGTTAGGCCCTGTGTGATTAGATGGGCCCGCTGACGGAAAACATTCCGCAGCGGGGTAGGGCGGCGCACCATGCGCGGCCTGCGCAGCAAGGGAAGAGCCGAATGCGCTTCGCTGTCCGGGCGCTGACATTCAGCGCAAGCATCGCTCTGGTCTGCATCGCCGCGCCTGCGGCGGCCGAGACGCGCGATAGCGGATTTTCAGCCGTCTCCGAGACGAGACAGTCCAGTCTGCGCGCCGCTGTCGAAGCCGCCGCCTCTCGGACGGCGCCTGTTGCAGCACCCGCTGATCGTGGGGCGCTTGCCCCGCACCAGCGTCTGGGTGCGCCCTACAACCGGGCGGGCCTGTGGTACATGCCCGCCCATGAGCCCACCTTCAACGAAACGGGCGTCGCCGGCGTCATGGCGGGCGACCTCATGGGACGGCGCAGCGCCAATGGGGAAACCTTGAGCGCGGGCGCCCTGACCGCCGCCCACCCGACGTTGCCACTTCCCAGCCTGCTTGAAGTCACCGATGTCGCAACAGGCAAAACCGTCACGGTGCGCCTGAATGACCGCGGCCCATTCCAGCAGGACCGGATGCTCGATCTGTCGCCAGCAGCGGCGCGCGCTCTGGGTCTGAAAGCGGGCGAGACCGCGCGGGTGCGGGCGCGCTATCTGGGCCCCGCGCCAGCGGCTGCCCCTGCGCCGATCCCCCCGCCTGCGCCCCGGCCTCAATTGCGGGTTGCAGAAGCAGCCGCAGCGCCTGTGCGCATTCAGGCGGGCGCTTTCTCGACCGAAGCCAACGCGCGCCGCGCCCGGGCCCGCCTGACCAATGTCGGGAAAACCGAGATTGAGGCGCGCCAGATCAATGGCTCAACCCTCTATCGCTTGCTCGTGCATGCTGGATCGCGCGATGATGCGAACGCCAAACTCATCCGGATTGCCGAACTTGGCATGCCCGACGCTCGGGTGATCAGCAACTAGGCCTGCCTCTGGCGCCCCCGCCGGGCGGGGGCTAGACCCATGCCGTCATGGGCCGAGGCTTGTTCATCACGATCGAAGGCGGGGAGGGGGGCGGCAAGTCCACCCTTCGGGCTGGGCTGGCGGCGGCGCTGCGTGCAAGCGGCCTTCGCGTGGTTGAAACGCGCGAACCTGGCGGCACCGCCGGCGCAGAACAGATCCGCGCCCTGCTCGTCACCGGCGAGGCTGACCGATGGGGGCCGCTTTCGGAGGCTCTGCTTGTTTATGCCGCCCGGGCCGACCATGTCGCCCGGGTGATCGCGCCGGCCCTCGCCGAAGGCGCCATCGTGCTGTGCGACCGGTTCTGCGATTCCACCATGGCCTATCAGGGCTATGCCGGCGGGCTGGGCCGGGCCGCGATCGAGGCGCTGGACGTGCTGACCATCGCACAGACCCGGCCTGATCTGACACTCATTCTCGACCTGCCCGTCGACGTCGGTTTGGCGCGCGCTGCAGCACGCCAGGGCGGCGAAGCCCGGTTCGAAGCCAAAGGCGTGGCCTTCCATCAGGCGTTGCGCGCGGCGTTTCTGGATATTGCAGCACGCGAGCCGCATCGGTGCCGCGTCCTGGACGCGCAAGCGCCAGCAGAGGCCGTGTGCACAGCGGCGCTGGCCCTGATCATAGAGCGACTGCCGTGAACGAGGCCGATCGTCTGATCAACGCGCCCCATCCGCGCAGCGTCTATGCCCTTCAGGGGCATGAGGAGGCCGAAGCCGCGCTGGCGCGGGCGCTGACTGGGGGGCGATTGCACCATGGCTGGCTGATCATGGGGCCGGAGGGCGTGGGCAAGGCCACGCTCGCCTATCGTTTCATCCGGCGGCTGCTTGGCGCGGCGCCGGGCCCGGGCAGGCCGCTTTCGACAGCGCCGGAAGATCCCGTCTGCCGCATGATCGAGGCGCTGAGCCATCCCGACTTCCTGCTGATCCGGCGACCGTGGGAGGAGGGCGCGGCGCGGCCCAAATCCGAGATCCCGGCTGAAGAGGCGCGGCGGCTCTCCGGCTTTTTCAGCCTGAAGCCCGCCCTCGGGGGCCGGCGCGTGGCGCTGATCGACGCGGCCGACGACCTGAACCGGCAAGGCGCCAATGGCATCCTGAAGGCGCTCGAAGAGCCTCCGCCTGGAGGGGTGGTGATCATTCTTGCCCACTCGCCCGGGGCGGTGCTGCCCACGATCCGCTCGCGCTGCCGGCGGATCATGCTGCGCCCGATCGAGTCTGCTGCAGGGGGCCTTGCTGGCGGGCGTCCCGGTCGGGCGCTGGCGCTGGACGCCGCTGGCGGAGCGGGGCTCTACCGCCTTTGTGCGGCGGCGCTTGAGGCGGCGCCACGCGCGCCGCTGGGGGCGCAGACGGCGTTCGCCGCCAAAGGCGGCGCAACGGAAGCGAGCTTTTCTCTCAGCGCCGAGATCATTGCGGATTGGCTGGCGCGCGCAGGCCGTGCGGGCGCTGGGCTGGCGGTAAGCGAAATCGAGCCCGGCGAGAGCGCCGCCATGGCCCGGTTCGCGGCTCAGGTCGGACCTGGAAGGCTCGCAAGCGCCTGGGAGGATGTCCGCGCGATCGCGCGCCAGACCGAGGCGCTTAATCTTGATCGCGTCGCTTCGATCCTGGCGATGCTGCGCGCCATCGACACCGCAGCTGAGGCGCGGGCGGCATGATCGACACCCATGTGAACCTGCATCACGCCGCCTTCGCGGATGATCTCGACGCTGTCCTTGCTCGTGCACGCGCTGCCGGCGTCACGCAGATGATTTCCATCTGCGATACGATCGAGCATTATCCCGCGGTGAAGGCGGCAAGCGACCGGGCCGGAGCCTGGCGCACCATCGGCGCCCATCCGCACCACGCCAAGGACCATCCCGACCTGACCGCCGAGGCGCTCGCCGCTGCAGCCAACGCAGACCCCCGGATTGTGGCGATCGGCGAAACCGGGCTGGACCTCCACTATGGCTACAGCCCGTTCGCCGATCAGGAGCGCTGCTTTCGCGCCCATATCGCCGCCGCGCGCGCCACCGGCCTTCCGGTCATCGTTCACACCCGCCAGGCTGACGCCCAGACAGCCGACATCCTTGAAGAAGAGATGGGGCAGGGGCCCTTCCCGATACTGCTGCATTGCTACACCAGCGGCCTTGATCTGCTGGCGCGCGGGCTCGAGCTTGGCGCTTTTGTATCCTTTTCCGGCATTGCTACGTTCAAGAAGGCCGATGATGTGCGCGCGGCCTTCGATCAGGCGCCGCTCGAGCGTGTCTTGATCGAGACCGACTGCCCATATCTCGCGCCGGTTCCCCATCGCGGCGAGCGGAACGAGCCGGCTTATCTGCCGGCTGTCGCCGGTTTTCTGGCGGCCCGGCGCGGGATAGGCCTCGAAGCCTTCATCGAGGCAACAGACGCCAATGCGCGTCGGCTTTTCCAGCGTATGACGCCATGAGCGGCTATCTGCGTGTCACCATTCTTGGCTGTGGGTCGTCCGGCGGCGTTCCGCGTCCGGATGGGGATTGGGGCGCGTGCGACCCGAAGGACCTGCGCAACGCCCGCATGCGCTGCTCTCTGCTTGTGGAACGCTGCGCCGACGCCGCATTCGATCCGGATGAGACGACCATCGTGCTGGTGGACACGTCGCCCGACCTGCGCGTGCAGCTTCTTCGCCATCAGGTGCGCCGCATCGACGCTGTGCTGTACACCCACGACCACGCCGATCAATGCCATGGCGTCGACGATCTGCGCGCGCTGGTCTATCGGCATCGCAAGCGGATCGCGACCTATATGGACCCGATCACTCGGACCTCTCTTGAGAGCCGCTTTCGCTATATTTTTCAAAGCGATCCGGAGAGCGGCTATCCTGCGATCCTTGAATCGCGCCCGATGCCGGCATTATGGGAAATATGGGCTATCGAGGGGCCGGGCGGAGCAATCCCGGTGCAGGCCATGCCGCAAATCCACGGCTCGATTCAGTCACTTGGATTTCGTTTCGGGCCTGCCGGTTATTCCAATGATGTCAATGTTCTGAGCCCGGAAGCTTTGAGCGCGATGAAGGGGCTGGATCTCTGGATCGTTGATGCGCTGCGCGACACGCCGCATCCCAGTCACGCCCATGTGGCGCTGGCTCTCGACTGGATCGCTGAGGTGAAACCGGCGCGCGCTGTCCTGACCAACATGCACATCGACCTCGACTTCGCCACGCTCGCCGCACGGCTGCCTGAAGGCGTGGAACCAGCTGTGGACGGCTGGCGGCTCGTCCTGCCGCTTTAGCCAAAGCAGCAGTTGCCCATAATATGGATTATGCGAGCGCTGGTGTGTGTGTGTGTGTGTGTGTGTGGAGCGGCCCAATCCGCGCCATCCCCTCAACGGGTCAGCGCCACCAGTTCGTACCAGGTCTGCATATAGCCGCCGACGCCGCCCTGCACGAACAGGGCGTCTTCATCGGCGGTGACCCAGAGGTCATAGACCGGATGGTCCCCCATGCCGCCGCCGGGATCTTCGAACTGAAGATGCCAGCAGTCGAACGTGCCTGCCTGCACCGTCACGGTTTCACGGCCCCTGTAGACCCCGTCGATCCGGACCGGCGCGAGCACCGGCGCGGTGGCGCCGCGATGGTCTGGCGACGGCACATACATGAAGAAGCTGCGCCGCTTCACATGCGTCCAGTCCTGGCGGCCGAGAAAGTAGCCGTCTGTGACGATTGGGTGGGTTCCGAACCCATCGATCGGCTGGTCGAGATCGACCCGCTGGCTCACCCGGCCGATGCCTGGCCCATAGCTCTCGCCCTCGATGAAGTCCGGGCCAAAGCGGAAAAAGCCTGCGCCCATGAAGGCATCGCCGACCGTAAGGCGCAAAAGGCAATCCTTCGGGCGGCCAGCTGGGTCGAGCGAGTAGATCACATCGCGCAGCACTGTCGGGTCGGGTTCTTCAATTTCGCAGATCGCCCGGATCGTGACGCAGTCATCGGAGTGACGGGTGAACGTGAAGCGCTCCCGCCCTCGCTCCTGCCCCTTGCGTTCGGGCTTGTTGGATGTGTAGCGGATGGAGCCCTGAATGGTGCGATGTTTCATGCTTTCGGGCCTAGCGCGAACTGCATGCTAAGCCAAGCGCGCGCCCGGAGCGCCCACGCTCCGGCGCCTGCAGGTCAAGCGCCGCACCACCGCCTCGAGCGACCCAACTCTCCCTCGCAACGGCGATGCGACGCTTTTTGCCCACACCCAGCCGCCCCAGCATCACGTGAAATCGCCGTTTTCAAACAGAAAAAACGACTCTTCAGCGAAAGAGAATGATGGCTGCCTTCCTGGAGTGGACAAACGATCGGCGGGTCGCCTTGATGGCCCGATGTCCCGAGACGGTTTGCCACGCCGCACTGTTTTCACTTACGCGCTCCTGGGGGCGCCGCTTACGGCGCTGACACTCCCGCTCATCGTCTATCTGCCGCCATTTTATACCGAAGTCGCAGGACTGCCGCTCGCGGCCGTTGGCGTGGCCTTCATGACTGCACGCCTCTGGGACATCTTCACGGACCCGGTCGTTGGCGTGCTTCAGGATGCGACGCGCACCAGATTCGGGCGGCGAAAGCTCTGGATCGCGGCAGGCATTCCCATCCTGATGGCCAGCGTGTTCTTCGTTTTCAATCCTCCGGAAAACGCCTCGGTCACCTATCTCTACGCCTCTCTTTTTGTTCTCTATGTCGGCTTCACCATGGCCCAGGTCGGCCATTTCAGCTGGGGAACGGAGATCGCTCAGGGCTATCATGAGCGGTCGCGGGTCCACGGCTGGCGCGAGACTTTCGCTGTTTTCGGCATGCTGACGGTTCTTGTCGTGCCTGCGCTGGTGCAGACGCTCGGGATTGGGGGCCCGGGCGATGATGTGCGCGCGATGGGGTGGTACATCATCATGATGCTGCCGCTTTGCGCGCTTGTGACCCTGACACAAACGCCGGAGCCCCCTGCCCCACCCCCGCACGGTCTGGATGCGCGCGCCGCTCTGGGGGCCATTTTACGCAACAGGGCCATGAGGATCGGGTTGCTGGCGGAGTTCCTTTCAGGGTTCGCTCCGGGGGTGACGGGCGCGCTTTTTGTATTCTTTTTCCGAAGCGTGCTGGAGTTGGGCGAGACCTCCAACCTCTTGCTGTTGATCTATTTCGTGGCCGCCGTGGTCGGTGTGCCGCTGTGGATTGCGGTGTCTTATCGTTTAGGCAAGCATCGCACTTTGGCCTTCGCCGTGTTGCTTCACGCAGCCGCGCTCGCCGCCATCGTCGTCTTGCCAAAGGGAGAGATCGGACCCGCGGTCGCCGGCATGTTTGTGGCCGGGGTGGCGGCCAACGCCGCCCCATTCCTTCTGAGGGCGATGATCGCCGATGTGGTCGACCAGGACCGTGTTGAGACCGGAGAACAGCGCACCGGGCTCTATTTCGGGCTCATGCTTCTTGCGGCCAAGGCCGCTTTCGCCCTTGCCCCGGGCGTCACATTTGTGACCCTCGACTGGGCCGGGTTTGAAGCGGGCCTCGGCCCGGCCAACTCTCCCGTAGCGCTCTCCACGCTCACCGGCCTCTTTATTCTCGCCCCCATCATCGCCAATGGAGCCCTAGCGTGGCTGGTGTGGCGATTCCCGATCGACGCGGCCCGTCAGGCGACGCTGCGCGCCGCGATCAGTGCGCGCGAGGAAAGGCCAGGCCCATGACCACATCCCGGACGGCGGCCGCCCTGCTTGCTGCTCAGGCGGTGATGGCGCGCTTGCGAGACCCGGACGGCGGCTGTCCGTGGGATCTGGAGCAGACCTTCGCCACCATCGCGCCCTACACGATTGAAGAGGCCTACGAGGTGGCCGACGCGATCACCCGCGCCGACATGGCCAGTTTGCGCGACGAGCTGGGCGACCTTCTTTTTCAGGTCCTGTTCCACGCGCGCATGGCGGAGGAGGCCGGCGCCTTTGATCTCGCCAGCGTAGCGGAGGCGCTGGTGGAGAAGATGACCCGGCGTCATCCCCACGTTTTTGCGCAAGCAGAGATCGCCACCGCCGGCGCCCAGACCGAAAACTGGGAAACCATCAAGGCCGCCGAACGCGCAGCCAGGGTCCACGCGGATGGCTCTATCCTGGCGGATGTGCCGCTCGCTCTGCCTGCCCTGTTGCGCGCTGAAAAGCTGACGAAACGGGCTGCGCGCGTGGGGTTCGACTGGCCTGATCCCGAAGCGGTGCTTGCCAAGCTCGACGAGGAGATCGCCGAGACCCGCGAGGCGCTGGGCGAGAATGATCCCGCCCATGTGGCTGAAGAGATAGGGGACATGCTGTTTGTTCTCGCCAATCTGGCGCGCAAGGCCGGCGTGGACCCGGAGGCGGCCCTGCGCGGGGCAAACGCCAAGTTCGAACGCCGATTCCGTTCGATCGAAGCCGCTCTCGCCGCAGACGGAAGAGGCCCGGCCGACAGCAATCTTGCCGAGATGGAAACCCTCTGGACTGCAGCGAAGGCGGCCGAACGCGCCTGATAGGACGGCGCTTGCATTCTGCGAGAACATCGGTAGAACACCGACAAAGTGTTTTTGCTTTGTTCCGGGGAAACAAGGTCCGCCATGCTCACGTCCAAGCAACGCGAATTGCTCCTCTTCATCCACGAACGGCTGAAGGAAACGGGCGTCTCGCCCTCGTTCGACGAAATGAAGGAGGCGCTGGACCTCGCTTCGAAGTCAGGCATTCACCGCTTGATCACGGCGTTGGAAGAGCGCGGATTTCTGCGCCGGCTCGCCCACCGCGCCCGTGCGCTGGAGGTGGTTAAGCTTCCGGAAGCGGCCACTCCCCCCGCTCCGGCGCCCGGCCGGGCCTTCCGTCCAAGCGTCGTGGTCAACCCTCGCGCGGCAGATATTCCGCGGCCAGCGCCGGCCAATGATCTGCCGATTCTC
>JBIIUJ010000154.1:0-5613 GCA_044340025.1 Caulobacterales bacterium | reverse complement strand
CCGCCTCGCGCTTCTGCGTTGTCGAGGAGGACGGGCAGCCGATCGCGGTTGCAAATATCCGGACAAAGTCGATTGTTGGTCTCGGCTCTCTTCATCTACTTAGCCATGGGCCGATTCTTCTCGGGCAGGAAAAGGATGCGACCCGTGACTATGAGATCTCTTTGAAAGCGATCTGGGCAAGCCTCGCTTCAGAGGGCCCTTGCGAATTCAAGATCGACCCGCTGTTATCGCAACCTGCGCCCATTGAAGCTCGATGGTTTCCAGGTGCCGTGGCGTCGCGGCGCGATTCCGACGCGTTTCGCACGATCCGCATCGATCTCGCCGGCGGCCTAGAGGCAGTACGCGCGGGACTGGATCCGAAGTGGCGGCGCGAACTGGCCCGTGCCCAACGTGAAGGGCTGGTCGTGGAACGCTCGAACCGTGAGGCGGACCTGTTGCTCATGGCGCCGCTCTTGAGCGATCTCTCCACCAAAAAAGCCTTTGTGGTTCCCCAAGACAGCGCCTTCTTCGCAGCGGTCGCGGAGCGTTGCGAGGAGCCTGAGCGGTTCTTCATCCACCTAATCCGCTGCGCTGACCGGTTGGTGTCGGCTCATATCGGCGGCTACGGGGGGGATACTGCGGTATATCTCCTCGGCGCGACCAACGAGGAAGGGCGCGCCAGCCGCGCCGCTTATTTGGCTCAATGGGCCGCCATCGAAACGGCTGTAGAGAGCGGTTGCCACTTCTATGATCTCGGAGGGATCGATCCGATTCGAAATCCGGATGTGTATAGGTTCAAGCGCAGAATGGGCGGCGAAGATGTCTCGAACGGCGGCACCTGGTCCGTCCGGGGTTTGGGTCTCCGCTCCTATGGTTTGTCCAAGGCGTTTGACCTACATCGGCGCCTCAAAAAGCATCGCTAACGCTTGCTACCGGCGTCAAAGGCTTCAGCGCCCCCAATTTCGATCGCCCTACGTCTACAAACCCGATCTTCTCGAAGGCGCGGCGGGCGGACGAATTCCAGTATGCGCAGTCTAGATATATCGAGCCGCCTTCACCCTCTTCACCCTGAACCGCTGCCAGAGTGAGGCGCGGCACCACTCCTCGACCTCTCTCGTTGGGCTTTGTTACGACGGAGTAGACCAGTTTGTCATGGTCGTTGAGCGGAAGGTACCATGCCGAAAGACGCGATCTGGACACAACCCAAAGCCAAGCCACGGGCTTACTGTTCTCGAGGGCTGCCCACAGGATCGCTCCTTCGGCGAAGCGGTCTTGGAACCACGACAGCGGCATGACCGTTTCAGGTTCGTTTAGCGCGAGGGAGGAGACGGCCTCGTCTATATCGGCGCACCGCACCACATTCGGCCATGGTGCTACGCTGACCTCTGAGGTGCGCCCGTGCCGGTAGATCACCAGCCGTCGGTCGATACGCGCCAGGACTTTCATCCGAATCTGGCTGGAAAACCAAGCTGCCCACCGCGACAGGTTGGGCCTTCTCTTCAGAGTATTCATGCTCTGTGCACCATAGTGTTCCCTAGTTTCCAAAAAAACGATGGCACACCGATCACGAAGAAATGTCCCATCAAACTTTACGGGTTGATTTCAGGTGCCGACGATATGCCATTGAGACATATCGGCGGACTTGTGCAAGTCCGTCGGGGCCGTTCAAGATCTGATGTTCAAGCTGTTCAAGTTGGGTGTCGAACCGTATCGACGTGCGGGGTTGGAGCCAGCGCGTCGGTGCAGTTGGCCCGCCGTCGCTGGTGAAGACCTTGCGAAATCCCTCTTTGCGGAGGCGGGCGATGACCTTGCTGTCGTACTTGCCGAACGGGATCGCAGCGGTGTCCACTGGTGCGCCGACCACATCCGCCAGTTGCGCGCGAGCGATTTTAAGCTCCAGGTCTGCCTCTTCCTTGTCGATCGCACGCCAGTCGACATGGGCGTGGCCGTGCAGACCGACCCCCATCCCGGCGTCGGCCAGCCGCCGCGCCTCGGTGCGGGTGACGTAACCCGCCGTATCGATCCGGCCGGCGAGCAGGAAGAAGTCGGCCTTCAGCCCGGCGGCCAGCAGCCGCGGTAAAGCGATGTCGTGATCTGAGGCGTTGCCGTCGTCGAACGTGATCCGCACCATGTCGCGAAACGTGGCGGCGAGCGCAATCAGCTCCTCGAACATCGAAACAGGGATCCAGTAGGGCCGTTCGCCAGCCTCGATCCATGCCGGCGGATCGCCGATCCCGTGGAAATTGATAATGGTCAGGCTCGCCATGTCGCCTCCAGCGTGCTGCCGCGAAGCCGCGCCTTCACCGACGATGGCGGTGTCATTTGCAGCAGGCCGCGCAACGCGGCGACGCCGCTTTCCCGGGAGTCTTTCACCCAGATCGACAGGCACTGAATCAGCGAATACGCCATTGATTGCAGCAGGTTCTGAGGGAAGAACGCGCGCATGAACATCACACGACCGCGCATCAGGAAATAGGACGACAGAGCCGACCGCTTCGTCGTGGTGGTTTTCGTGCCGATGGACGATCCGCCGACATGAAAGACGACCGCGCCGTCGAGCATCGCCACGCCGAGGCTGCGCCCTCTGAGCGCCCAGTCCACTTCCTCGTGATAGAGAAAATAATCCTCCCGCATCGGCCCAACGATCTCCAGGAACCGGCGGGTAACCACGAGATTGGCGCCGGAAATGAAGTCCAGCGCGCCTTGGAACCGGGGGGTGGAGTTCGGCTCGCCAGCGTGGATATTGTGGCACACGCCGCGCCGCGGGTCCACCAGGCCGCCATCGCTTTGGATCGTGCCTCGCGGCTCGATATACTCGATACGGGTGCCCACCATCTGGGCGTCGGTCTGCATCAGCCCGCCCTGCAGCTCCGCCAGAGTCTGCTGCCCGAGCAGCGTATCGGGGTTGAGCAGCCAGAAATGCGAGACGCGCGGATCGGCTTGGGCAAGTGCAAGCCCTTGGTTCACGCCGCCGGCGAAGCCGGAATTCTTTGCAGAACGGACAAGCCGGAATCCGGGCGCCGCGTCTGGTCCCGACACGGCATGAGCGCGCCGGGCGATCCAATCTTCGACCAGCGTCGGCGTGTCGTCATTGGAAGCGTTATCAACGATGATCACTTCATGCGGACTGGCCGAGCCTGCAACAATGCTGTCAAGACATTTCACGACCAGGTCGCCGGTGTTGAAGGTCACAATGATGATGGCGATCGACGGCAAGATTTCGGCCCTTCAGCAGCGACCAAGGTTAGCAATTCGCATGCCAGAACGATCCAGCGCCAAGTCCTGAACGGGCAACGGCGATGCAACGTCGTCGCTGGCCTGAGCGCCCCTATCTGAACCCGAAACGCGCCGGGCGCTTGGCGAGGAAGGCGGCGTAGCCTTCCTTGAAGTCCTCGCCCTGGAAGCCCTGAAGATAGGTCTCGTAGCTTTGCGCGGTTTCTGAGGCCTGGCCGCCGGCGATGGCGGCGATCGTGGCCTTCATCGCCCGCAGCGAGAAGTGCGAAACCGCCTCTAGCCCCTGGGCATAGGCGCGCACGGCGTCGTCCAGCCCGCTGGCGGGTTCGAGGAAATCCACCAGGCCGATGCGCAGGGCTTCTTCGGATTCCACCAGCCGGCCGGAGAACAGGATGTCCCTGGCGCGCGCCGGGCCCACCGCATCCACGAGCCGTTTTGTATCAGCCAGCGTATAGGCAAGCCCCAGCTTGCCGGGCGTGATGCCGATGCGGGCGGTCTCGTCGGCGAACCGCAGGTCGCAGGCCAACGCAAGGCCCGCCCCGCCGCCCACGCACGCCCCGCGCACCAGCGCAAGCGTTGGCTTGGGAAAGGCCGCCAGCGCCCGGCCGGCGGCCTGCACCGCATCGGAATAGACGCGGCTCGTCTCCGGCGTGGCGTAGACGGTGGGAAACTCCGCGATGTCGGCGCCGGCGGCGAAATGCCCGCCCGCCCCGGTCACGATCAGCACCAGAAGCTCGCGGTCGGCCTCCGCCTGCGCCAGCAGTGCGGGGATGGCCTCCCACATGACTTGTGTCAGGGCGTTGCGCTTGTCGGGCCGGTCGAGCGTCAGGCGGCCGAGCCCGCCCTCGCGGGTGAGATGCACGCTCATGGCGCATCCTCTGCAAAGGCGGCGAGCGGGGCCGGCGCGCCGGTCTGGGCGATCAGCCCCTTCTCGCGGAAGAAGCGCTGGAAGCCCGGCGCCCCCATGCGCGAGCGCCCCATGCCGGAGAGCTTGAAGCTCTCGTGGGGCGCTTCGTAATAGAGCGCGGTGAGGGCGGCGTCGTTCAGACTGATGGCGCCGGCGTCGATCTGGCGGCCCACGGCCTCGGCCTCCTCTAGCGTGCCGGCCATCACCGCCGCTGAAAGGCCGAAGACGGTGTCGTTGGCGAGCGTGATCGCGTCTTCCACCGTATCGAACGCCATCACGGGCATGATCGGCCCGAAGGTTTCTTCCGTCATCACCGCCATGGAATGATCCACCCCGGTCAGCACGGTCGGGCGCACCCAGAGACCGCCGCCATGATGCTCGATCAATCCGCCGGTGCGCACCGCAGCGCCCTTGCGCACTGCGTCCTGGATGTGGCTTTCGATGATGGCGGCCTGCCGATCGAAGATCAGGGGGCCGATCTCGCCCTTGTCGATGTCGGGCCAGTTCAGGCGCGCGGCGCTTGCCGCCGCCGTCAGCTTCTCGACAAAGGCGGGATAGAGCGCGCGCGCCACATAGATTCGCTCGATCGACTGGCAGGCCTGCCCGGTGGAGAGCACCGATCCGCGCAGCGCGGCCGCGACCGCCTGATCCAGATCGGCGCTGTCCAGAATGACGAGCGGATCCTTGCCGCCCAGTTCCAGAAACGCAGGGATGAAACGGCTGGCGGCCTGCGTGCCCACCTTGCGGCCCGTCGCGACCGAGCCGGTGAAGCAGACTGCGTCCACCACATCGATCACGGCCTGGCCCGTGGCGCCGTCGCCCTGCGCGAAGGCGAGCACGCTTTCCAGTGCGGGAACCTCCGCCAGCGCCGCGCGCACCGCATCCACCCAGCGCGGGGTGACTTCGGAGGGCTTGATCAAGACCGCCCCGCCCGCCAGCAGCGCCGGGGTCGCATCGATGAACGACAGCAGGAACGGGAAGTTCCACGGGCTGATGACGCCCACCAGCCGGAACGGCTCCCACTGGACGCTGTGGCGGATGGCGGGGTTGGAGCGGCCCTGCGCCCAGCCCTGATGCAGCAGATGCGGCGCCTGCTCGATCCAGCCGGCCATGCCGCCCGCCACGCCGCCCACCTCCATGCCCGCGATCTTGCGCCGGCCGGTGTCTATCTCCAGCGCCGCCGCAATCGGCGCGGCGTGGCGCAGCAACGCGAGGCGGAATTGCTCCATCACCGCGCAGCGCTCCGCCAGCGGGCGCGCGGCCCAATCCTTCTGGGCGGCGCGCAAGCCGGCGGCGAGGGCCTGCACATCGGCAGGGTCGGCCGCCTCGAAGGCGAAGTCATGCGCGCCGGTGCGCGGGTTTCGGGCGGTGAGGGTGCGGGTCATGGCGCGCTTCTAGCGGGGTGTGGAGGGGAGGGCCATCGCTTGAGACGACCTGGCGTTTACAACCACCCCTCCCCGGCGCAGGCCGGGGCCCACGGTCGCACCCCCAGC
>JBIIUJ010000153.1:0-5653 GCA_044340025.1 Caulobacterales bacterium | reverse complement strand
AGCTGAAAGGCTGGATCGACCGCGCCGCGGAACACGCTCCGGGCGATCAGCTCCCGGTCGATCACGCTCGCGAGCGCCCGGCGCAGGGCTGGATTGTCGAACGGCGCCTTGGACGTGTTGAAGCTCAGATAGAAGATCCGCGGCGCTTGAAACCGCTTCAGCTGGGGGCCAAACCGCTCGGCCAGGCTGTCAATCTGGCTGAACGGGGGGTCCTGTGCGAGGTCGAGGTCGCCTGACCGGAACATCCGCACGCGAGTGGCGGAATCATCGATCGCCTGCACGAACACCCGCGCGATTGGGGTGGGGCTGGAATAAGTCGGATTGCGCTCGAACGTCATCTCGGTCTGGGTCACACGCGTCGGCTTGTAGGGACCGGAGACGACGATGTTTTCTGGTTGGGTCCAGCTCTGGCCGTGCCTGGCGCGGGTCGCGGCCGGGACGGGATAGAATTCATCGAGGCTTTCGGCCAGACCTGCGTCCGGCACCGTCAGGCGCACTTCCACCACGCCGCCCGGCAGAGCCCGAACCCCGATCGCTTCGGGCGCCGCCTTGCCGGAGACCGCCTCGGGAAACCCTTCGATCCGATAGAGATCGGGCGCGTCGGGGAAGGCGGTGGCAGGGTCGGCGGCCAGCCGGAACGTGCCGACAACATCCTCGGCGGTAATCGGCGCCCCGTCTGACCACTTCAGATCGGGCCGCAGCGTGAAGGTCCAGGTCTTGTAGTCCGCGCTCGCCGCCCAGCGTTGCGCAATGCCGGGGCCGGTGGATCCATCGGCCTGCTTGCGGGTGAGGGGCAGCCAGATCTGGCGGAAAATGATGGCCGAAACCGCGAACTCCGCCCGCAACGGGTCCAGCGAATCCGGCGGCCCGCCCAGCCCCACCCGCAACGTGTCGGCAGAAGCGCCGCCTCCCCGCCCGCAGGCGGGCAAAAGAGCTGCGGCGGAGAGGGCGGAAAGCGTGGTGCGGCGGGTAATCATCGGCTGCGACGCTCGCCCGAGACGACGCCCGCCGTCAAGGCGTGTGCGCGCGCCTGATCAGGCGGTGAGCTTCAGTTCCGGGGGGGCTGCATGCCCTGCGGCGTCGGCCGGCAGATAGCAGGTGACGGTCACGCCGCGTCCCGGCGCCGATGTCATCGACACCCAGCCGCCATGCAATTCGATGAAGCGCTTCACCAGCGACAGCCCCACGCCGGCGCCGCGGCGATCGGCCTTTGAGGAGAAGCCGTCAAAGGCTGCGGCCTGACGCTCCGGCTCCAGCCCCCGGCCTGTATCGGCCACCGATAGCTCCACCGCGTCGCCCTCGCGCACGCCGGAAATCTTGACGGTGTCGCCCGGGCCGACATGGGCCATGGCATTGGTGACCAGCCCGAACAGAACCTGGCGCAGGCGACGCTCGTCGGCGCGGATCAGGCCGAGGTCGTCTGGCGCGTCCACCACGATCTGGACCTGGCTCGCCTTGAGTTCCGACCGGGCATGTTCCGCCGCCTCGGCCAGAATGTCGGCGAGCCGGACATCCCCGAGCGTCAGCTCCATCTTCCCGGCGTCGATCATCGCGAGGTCCAACATGTTGTCGATCAGTCTGGAAAGCTGGTCTGCGCCGGCGCTGATCGAGGAAACATAGTCTTGCTGGCGGATGGTTAAGGGATCGAAAAACTGACCCGCCAACATTTCGGCAAAGCCCTTGATCGCGTTCAGCGGATTGCGCAGCTGATAGGAAACGTTGCGCACGAACTCGGTCTTGAGCTGGTCGGCCGCCTCGAACGCCGCCGCCCGGTCGCTGAGCGTGGATTGCAGCTGGCGGCTGTCTGTCGCGTCGGTGAAGGCGATCAGCGTCGCGCCGTCCGGCAGAGGCGTCGTCTGATAGAGCAGGACGCGATCATCCGTGCGCGCCATCTCGCCGCGTGTTTCGGTGCGCGCGTGGGGGGAGGGGTCGGCCACCCGGCTCTGCAGCGCGCTCCAGACCGCGTCTTCCGGAAACAGCGGCCTGGCGGCTGCGGCGACCTGCGCGAAATCCGGCTCGGCGGCCAGCAGCTCCGGGGCCAGTCTCCAGAGGCGGGCGAACGCCTGATTGTGCAGTTTCAGCCTGCCATCGCCGGCAAACACCGCCACGCCTTCGCCCAGGCCGTCGAGCGTGGCGCGCTGAACGTCGATCAGGGTCTTGAACCGCGCCCGCAGGTCCAGCGTGTCGGAAATGTCCTCAAACAGCAAAAGAAGCCCGCCGGAAGGCTGGCGCTGGCGCAGCACCCGCAGCGAGCGGCCATCGGGCAGGGTCCAGACCGTCTCCGGCGGCGAAACCGCGTTTGTATAGGCCTCCAGCTCGCGTGCCTTGAAGCTGGCATAGTCGCCTTGCGCGGGAAGGCGGCGGCGCTGGCGCAGCTCGTCGAGGAAGTCGCCATGGCTGGGCCGGCTCTCCAGCCAGGAAGGATCAAGCCCCCACAGCGCCCCGAAAGCGGAGTTTCGGAAGACGAGCTTCTTGTCCGGCCCAAACACCGCCACCGCATCGGTGAGGTGATTGAGCGTCTCGGAATAGGCGCGGGTTTCGCGGGCGAGCGCGTCGCGGGCTTCGGCCTCCTCGGTCACGTCGAAAGCAGCCCCGGTCGCGCCTCCCGGAACGGGGTGCAGCATCACGTCCAGAATGCGCCGCCTCCCGCCCATCACCACAGCCTGCTGCGCGCTGCGCACCGCGCCAGCCGCCGCCAGCCGCGCCTCGTCCATCAGGCGCGGCTCCAGCTGCAGGTTGCGCGCGAGCGCATCGGCAAGGCCTGGCGCTTCCACGGCGGAGAGATAGCGCTCGTTGGCCCACAGGAGCCTGCCTTCGGCGTCGGTGCGCCAGGCGGGGAAGGGCGCCCCGGCAAGCAGGCCGCCGCCTCCCGCTTCCTCGACAGCCGGCCGGATCAGCAGCGCCAGATTTGCGCCAGCCGCCGCGCCCCAAACATCAACGCGGCCCAGCGCCAGCAGGAGCGGCGCCCCTGTGGCGCGAAACCGCGCGATCGCCTCGCCGGCCGTTCCGGCTTCTATGGCGGTCAGGAGAGCGGCTGCATCCGGGTTTGGTCCCAGCCCCAGGCGCTCGCCCACCGCGCGCAGAGCGGCCGGGCGGGCGCGCAGCTCCGGCATGGCCTGCGAATCCCGAAAGACAAGCGCCACCCCGCCGGCGGCGGCGAACGCCGCTTCCAGCCCGGTATCGCCTGCTGGCGTCGCAGACAGGCTGGCTTGGCCGCGCGCCAGCCGGTGGCCGGCCCAGGCGCCAGCGCCCGCCGCTCCCAACAGCCCCAACGCCGCCAGCCCCAGCTCCATGCGATTCTCCTGCTCGCGGGTCCTTTCTGACCCGAAATGGTTAAGAGAGGTTAACGAGCGGTTGCAGAAAGCAAGCCCTGCCGGGATCCGGCGCCGCTTGCCAAAACCTGACGCCTGCGTCACGGTTTCGCGGCTTGGTAGGGAGATGGCCATGGGCCCGTTTGGCGATGTTCTGCGAACCCCGGAGACGCGCTTTGCCGCACTGCCCGATTGGCCATATCAGGCCCGCTTCATCGACGATCTGGCCGGCTATGCCGGCCTGCGCTGGGCCTATGTGGACGAAGGGCCCGCCGATGCCGCCCAGACCTTTCTCTGCCTCCATGGCGAGCCGAGCTGGGCCTATCTCTATCGCCGGATGATTCCGGCCTTTCTGGAAAGCGGCGCGCGCGTGGTCGCGCCCGATTTCTTCGGCTTCGGCCAGTCCGACAAGCCGGTGGATGATGCGATCTACACCCCGGAGTTTCATCGCAACGCCCTGATCGCCTTTGTGGAGCGGCTGAACCTGACCAACATCACGCTCGTGGTGCAGGACTGGGGCGGTCTGATCGGCCTGACGCTGCCGGTCGCGTTCCCGGAGCGGATCGCCCGGCTGCTGATCATGAACACAGCGTTCGGCGTGGGCGTCACGCCGGGGCCGGGCTTTCTGGCCTGGCGGGAGTATGCGAAGAACACCCCCGACATGCCCGTGGGCGCGCTGTTCCGGCGGGGAAATCCGCACATGACGGATGCCGAGCAGGCCGCCTATGACGCTCCCTTTCCGGATGCGCGCTACAAGGCGGGCGTGCGGCGCTTTCCCCAGCTCGTGCCGGTCTCGCCGGACGATCCCTTCGCCATCCTGTCGCGTCAGGCGCAGGCCTGGTGGCGCGACCGCTTTGAGGGCAGGAGCTTCATGGCGGTGGGCATGGCCGATCCCGTTCTGGGGCCCGATGTGATGGCTGCGGTGCGCGCCTCCATCCGCGGCTGCCCGCCGCCAATGGAGATCGAGGGGGCCGGCCACTTCGTGCAGGAATGGGGCGAGCCAATCGCGCGCGCCGCCCTGGCTGCGTTCGGCGATGTCTGAAGCCAGCCTTTGACGCAGGCCGCTCCCGCCCCTAACCCCGCCCCATGACGACCTGGACCCGCATCTTCGACGATGGCTTCACCCATACGATCGGGGCGGTGGAGCGCGCGCATGGACCCGAGGGGCCGCGCGATCTCTATCGCTTCCGGCTCGGCCCCGAACACGCCGGCCCGGACGGGGCCGCCGCCCGGGGCCTGCTCATGACCCTGATGGACACGGCGCTTTGGGCGGTGGTTCTGACCCAGACGCATGGCGCGCTCGCCCCGCCCGCCGGGCAGGGCGCGGCAACCGTGAGCCTCAACACCGACTTTCTCGCCCCTGTGCGCGTGGGTGAGACCGTGTTCGCGCGTGGCCACGTCACCCGCAAGACGCGCACGATCGCCTTTGCTTCGGGCGAACTTTTTGTGGAGCGCGACGGCGCCGAGGCGCCTGTGCTGAACGCCATCGGCGTGTGGAAGATCCTTGGCGCCTGACTATGCGGCCCTGACCGGGATCGACGCCGCAAACGGCTGTGCGCGCCTCACGCTCGATGGCCGCCACGCCGGCACGCCGCCGGTGGCCCACGGCGGGCTGATCCTGTCCCTCGCGGAGGCTGCGCTGGCCTCCCTCGGGGCCGGCGCAGTGATAAGTCTACAGGCCCAGCTTGTCGCCGCCGCCCGGCGCGGCGAGACGCTGGCGGCGCGCGCCACGCTGGTGCGAACCACGCGCACCCTCGCCTTTGCGGCGGTGGAGGTTTGCGTGGATGACCGGCTGATCGCCCGGGCGAGCGCCGTGCTGACGCCGGAGTGAATCCGGCTCAGTGGGCGGGGTCTGTGGCTTGCGCCAGCGCCGGCTTCTTCAAAAGCGGCAGCATCAGCAGGATCCCCAGAAACACCACGCTCATCGCAAAGAACAGCGAGTTGAAGGCCATGATCGTCGCTTCCCGGTTCAGAAGGCTCGCATACTGCGCGATGGCGGCGCGCTCCGGATCCGCCACGCCGGCGGCCTGAAGCGCGGCTGCGCTCTTGGCCAGGTGCTGGCCCACCAGCGGGTTGGCGGGATCGAGCATGGGGGCAAGCTCGGTCTTGTGAAAGGCGGTGGACCAGTCCCGCGCGGTGTTGAGGGCCGCCAGCCCAATCGCCCCGCCGAGATTGCGCGTCAAATTGAACACGCCCGACGCATTCTGCACCTCGCCCGCCGGCAGGGTGCCGAGCGCCAGGTTCGTCACCGTGATGAAGCAGAACATGAAGCCAAATCCGCGCAGCACCTGCGGCAGGAAAAAGTCCCAGAAGCCGCTCTGCGCCGTCAGATTGGCCTGAAG
>JBIIUJ010000152.1:0-5662 GCA_044340025.1 Caulobacterales bacterium | reverse complement strand
CGTCTCCGCCCTTGCCGAAGCTCTTGATCTCGACCTTGCCGACGTTGCCGACGATCTCGAAATTGGCCTTGTCCATGGTGGTCTCTCCTGTCTGGTTTGCGTTGGTCCCGGCCGGGCGCGTCCGGTTCCGGGGGTCGCACTTGCGACGGGGTCAGACAGCAGCCGGACAAGGCAGGCGCGGCACGCGCCGGGTGGCGGCCAAGGGCTAGGCGCGGGCAGGAGCAAGCCGCAGGTGAAGCGACAACTCGGGCCCTTGGCCGCCACGCCGACGGATGCAGTCTCGAAGACCCCGAAAGCGCGCTCCCCTGGCCTGGTCGCGGCTCAAGGGCCGGCCAGCGAAACAGGGAAGACGGAGGAGCATGGCCATCTGGCCCAACGCCCAACTGGATCGTCGTCAGTGCATGGCACAAGGCAAGGATTGGGGCGGGCTGCGCGGCTACACGCGCTGACTATCCGCCAACACCCTCCACCATCAACGTCAGAACATAATCAGCCGCCGCCTGCGCCTTGCCGGCGGCGGTCAGAAACGCGGACGGGTTGTCGCTCAGCGCCTTCAGCCAGCCATCGATGTAAGCGGCGTGGTCCTCGATATGGTCGGCGGGCAAACCGATGGTTGCGCCGATGAAGGCGGCAGACAGCTCTGCCACCAGCTCTTCGAGCGCATAGGCCGGATCACCGAAGCGGGTCTGGCCGAAGTCGCGGTCAAGGCGCGTGGGGTGGCGGGTCCAGTGGGAGAGCTCATGGGCGAGCGTGGCCCAGAACTGGGTTGGGTCGGCGAACGCAGCCTTGGGCGGCATCTGGATCACGTCCGCAGCCGGCGCGTAGTACGCCCGCGGACCGCCCTCGCGCACCAGCGCGGGGACTCGGGCGAACAGCCCGGTAAAGCGGGCGTCCTCGCCCTCGCTCACGGGCGCGACCGGCGCGGGCTCGGGTACATGGAAGTGCGGCGGCAGGCCGTCGATCTGCTCGGCGTTGAACACGGTGTAGCCGCGCAGGATCCGGCGCACATCGGCGCCGTGCTGATCCTCACGCGGAGCCGCCTCGCCATCCTTGGCCGCCAGCTCGGTGTAGAACACCACGAAAGACCCGCGCTCGCCTTTGCGCACGCAGGCGTCCAAGGCGAGCGCCTGCCGATAAGTGAACCAGTGGCGCGCCTGGAACCCGCGCTCCATGGCGGAAGCCCACAGCGCAACGATGTTAATCCCGCGATAGGCGGCGCCACACGCCCGCAATGGCAATTCCAGCGGAAAGCCAGAGCCGCCATCGTCCCACGGCTTCACCCACGGGCGCACGCCGCGCTTGAGCAAATCGGCGATCTGAGCCGTCACCCGTTCGGCAGGTGACAGGCGGGGCCCATCGCCAACCTGACTTTCAGACGACGAAGCGGAACGGGAAACCGAAGCAATGCGACCCATGGCGGAGCCCTCCGCCGATGCGGGCTCATTGCCCCGCAGCACTCACCATGAGCCCGCGCCGCCCCCATCGGCCGGAACCCCGCCCACACCCCAGCCCCAAGGTCCGCACCCCGGCAGACCCGCGCTATCCGGCGCGCCCAGACCGGGGCGGCAGCGCAGCGGACGACCGAACGGTTGCGGGCCTTGCGGGCTTGGGTGCAGGGAGAGGAGGGCGATGGGGGCGGTGCGGGCTGTCGATGTCCGCTGGCGGCAGTCGATCTGGCTGTTCCGCATCGCGCCCCCATTTCCGTCATTGAAACGCAGGCTTCGCGATCCCTAACGCCAACACGTGGGGACGGAGCGCAGATCGACTGACCAGATCGAATCACACCGCAATCTTCGGCGCGCTCAGCGTGCCACCTCCTTTAGACGTGGCCACTTCAAGGATTCCAAGAACCGGGAGATAGTCGCACTGGTCAGTGGTCTATCGATGAACAGCGTCAATGACCCTCTGCCCTTATTGGCTGGGCAATACGTGCGCGCACCTCGTCATACAGGCGAACCTCACCAGGCATCGCCAGCGTGACGGCGAGCCCGTAGACGACCGCTTCGTCTATGACGGCTGCTTGATCAGGCTCGCGCTGCACCTGCAGCGCAATCGTCATGTTCGGATCGACGCGCGGCGCGGACTGCCCACTCCAGCAGCGTGTGAAAACGGTGCCACGATTGGTCTGATTGCCGTCTGGCTGATTTGCGTGCGCCTTAACCGCCAAGGCATCGATCTCAGCGGGGTCCAGGATCTTGAGCTTGCAACTACGATAGCTTTTTCGGCCGGGCGATACCGGCGTGAACCAAGCGAGTGTCGCGGTCAGCGCATGTGGGCGCGCCTGACCGCCAATTGCGAGTGGAACCGGCACGGCGATTGTCGTCGTCCGGTAGCGCTGGAGCGAGCCGGTAGCAAAGAAGGTAGCGCGATCGGCGGCGCAGGCGACGGCATCGTCCGCATCAACACTGCCATAGCCAAGGAACCTGCGAATGTTGTCCTTCTGACGACTGGCCTGACCGCGACCGGTCGGGCCGATCGTCCGCCGGATAAGCTCGGCCATATCATCGGGCCACCGCGCCGGATGGACGAGCAGGGCCTTGAGCAGCACCGCACGGTTGATCGGTGGCATGTTCAGGAACTCGATACCGTACGCCGACTCCAACGCATCATGGATTCGGTGGCAGGTGCGTGAGGCGAGCGCTGCGGCGGCGCTGGTGCCATTGGTGTAACCGGCGAGATTTTCACGGCCGTTCGCGGGGGGTGCCGCGACGCGCAATCCCGCGCCGCGTGCCGGCCGGCCTGGCTGCACCTCGATATGATCGTGTGTCCGCACGACCCGCAGATGTTCACGCGCGCCTGGCATCAGAATGTCCGGCTTTACGGCGTTTGCGAAACCGGGACCTAGCGAACTCGAAGGATTAGAGGTTTGGTGGTCGGGAAACGGGTCGATTAGTGTGCGCGCGAGCAGCCGGTCGTTGGGCGAAACGGCGTCGTCATTGCACGAACCGACTGTGATGCCGTTCACGGTCTCGGCCGGCGACAGGATGCGACGGTCGGGCGCAAGGTTGTTCAGAGCAACGATTATCGCGGTGGCGCGGTCACCGCTAGTCGCCGCTTCCAACTCGATGCTGTTGGCGTAGACCGGCACGCCGAACCGTTCGATCTGATTGCCTGCGCTGACGATAAACAGCAGCCCAAACCGTTGTGCCATGCGATCGATCAACCGTGCCCAGGCTGACATCTGGCCGTGGAACGGTCGCCAGCGATTGCCAAGCGAAAGATTGACAATGAGGACATGCGGTGCCGTATCGCGAAGGCGCGTGATCGCAAGGAACATCATATCGATGACCAGCCGGTCCTGCGGAAACCTATCGCGATTGCCCAAGACAGGCACGATATGGATCTGACGCGGCAGGCTCGCTTCGGCGCGATTGCGATCACCGTGGACGATGAGCGAAGCCATCGCCGTTCCATGGACGCGATCCGCGACCAGTGCCTCAGGCACCAGCTCAAATTGGTCGTCAATCCGCACATGGTCGCCGAGCAGACGATGGTTGGCGACGGGAACTCCGTCGAGCAGCGCCAATATGGGTTCGCCAAGCGCTCGCGGGGCGATGGCGTCCGGATCGGATTCGAGCGCATCATCGACATCGATGCTGGTTGCAAGGCTCTGTGGACGAATGTGCATCACCGCTTCGAGCCCGGCGACGCCCTCGGGTGCCTGCTGCACGATCTGCTGGATTGCCCAGACCGGCAGGTCCGCGAGAATGGCATGATAGGCGATGTCGACGATGCGCGCCTGCGACACGATTTGGCCACCGCGCGCGACGATCGCAGCGGTGACATTCGCCGCACTCTCGGCCCCCGCCAATTTGTTCGCACGAAACACCAGTTCGATTTCTACGCGGACCGGCTCAGCTTCGTCGAGCCCTTCGATCTCGGCGGCTAGGATACTCGCTTCATGGGGCTGGACTCGGTCCGATGGTCCCCATGGTCGCAGGTCACGCAATCGTTCGAAGACGTTGGACCAAGCGGTTTCGCCCCAGACGAGCTGTCCTGCCTGCCACCGTCGCCATAGGGACTCGATGCTGCGCAGCGCAGCAAGGTCGGGAACCATCAGATAGGCGACCGGCTGCTTGTCGGCCTCGTCGGCCTGCAATTCCTCTTCATCGATCAACTCGAGACCGCGGATGCGCCGGACGGCATCCGCGAAATCGCGGATACTGCCGAGGACCTCGAAGACGAGCAGGCGTTCGGGTGCAAGCGCGGTCGGGTCAGCACGCAATTCCAGCGCACCGCCGCCGCGCGCCAGCACGTCTGCCAAGCGGGCGAATTTAGGGCCGATGCGTTCGGCCTGCCGCCCGGCCGGAAACGCCTCCGGCTTTGGTGGGTTACGACGAGAGCCGACCGCCCGTGGACGATCAGGTTGCGGGGTCAGCCTCAGAAGGGGCTTGGAGGGATCGCTCGGCATTCAGAACCTCGGGCGTTACGCGCTTGGTCCAAAGATCAAGTTCGGCACGCAAAGCCGCATCGATCGAAACCTCCCCTAGCCCCAAAACTTGTCGTCGCCGCACATTCTGGCAAAAGTCGAGTGCCTCAGCGTAGCTGACATCGCCAAGTTTCGCAGCAATCTTCGACAGGGCCAAACTCGGCGTTTCACTCCAGCTTGACATAATCCGGTCGAGAAATACTGTGATCTCCGAATGACGCGGTGCTGGCAGCGCGAGCCGCATCTGGAAGCGCCGCCAGACGGCACGGTCGAGGAGTTCGCCATGATTGGTCGCCGCAACGACGATCACATAGCTTGGCAACTGGTCGAGCTGCATCAGCAGGAATGAGACCACGCGCTTGATTTCGCCAGTCTCGTGGGTGTCACCGCGTTCCTTTCCGATCGCGTCGAATTCGTCGAAGAACAGCACACTCGGCTGGGTCCGCACATAGTCGAACAGTCGGCGCAGACGCGCGTTAGTCTCGCCGAGATAGCTGCCGATCAGTGCATCGTAGCGGACCTGGAAATATGGCAGGCCAAGACCTTCGGCTATCGCCTCAGCCAACGAGGTCTTTCCATTGCCCGGTGGACCTGACAACAGCACCCGGTGGCGCGGCTCGAACCCGCTCGCGCGCAGCACGTCGGCACGCTGATGTTCCTCGATCAACTGGCGAGCGCTCTCGCGGGCTGGCAGCGGCAGCAACAGATCGTCCAGCGCAAGACGCGCCTCGACTTCTAGGATCGCTTCGCGCCCATTGGAGTTGTTGAGATGTGGCGAGGTCGCAGTAAGCGCTGGCGGCGTGACAGGCACAGCCGACAGTGCGCGCTGAATCCGGTCGGCGACGATGTAGTGCTTTTTCGCACGCTCATCGGCGGCTAACGCTTCAGCTGTGGTACGCAAGGCTTCGCGATCACCAGCAGCGCCGGCGCGGACGAGCGAGACTAGCAGATCGCTGCGTGCCATGGCCAGTTCGCCCTTCCTCCGCGGACATCCGAACCGAGTCCCACTAATAAACCCTTTCCCGGCGTTGATCGAGTATCGTACCACAGCTTCGAGACCAGCCGAGTGACCTGCCCCGGAAAACCCCAGCTCAGGCTGGCCGGAAAACCAGAACGCCTCAGACTAGAGCGGTTTGCGTTCAGTCTGCATCGTACCCACAACTGGTGAAGTAGTTTCGGCACTCGTTGGGCTCGAACAGGTCGATCAGGTGACCGATTGCGGTCCATAGGCCC
>JBIIUJ010000151.1:0-5668 GCA_044340025.1 Caulobacterales bacterium | reverse complement strand
ACCAGTTCCGGCCCGAGCCGCCCCTCATTCCCGGGATCGACGTGGCGGGCGAGGTGGCGGGCCTTGGTCCCGGCGTCTCGGGCTTTGCCGAGGGCGACAGCGTGGTGGGCGGCGCACGGCTTGGCGGCTTTGCCGAATTCGCAGTGTTGTCTGTGGACGGCGTGAAGCCAAAGCCTGCCGGTCTGGGCTGGGAACAGGCCGCCGCCTACCCCGCCGCCTATCTCACCGCCTATGTGGCTCTGGTGCGCCGCGCCGGCTTGCAGCCGGGCGAGACGCTGCTGGTCCATGGCGCAGCCGGCGGGGTGGGGCTTGCAGCGGTCGATCTCGGCAAGCGGCTGGGCGCGACTGTGATCGCCACCTCCGCAAGCGACGCCAAGCTGGAGGCGCTGCGCGCCTATGGGGCCGATTATCCGATAAACGTCACAGGCGGCTTTCGCGAGAAGGTGAAGGCGCTCACCGGCGGGCGGGGCGCGGATGTGATCTATGATCCCGTGGGCGGCGACGTGTTCGACGAGAGCACGCGCTGCATCGCGTTCGACGGCCGGCTTCTGGTGATCGGCTTTACCAGCGGGCGGATTGCGACGCTGCCGACCAACATCCCCCTGATCAAGGGCTTCTCCCTTATGGGCGTGCGGGCGGGCGAATTCGGCCGCCAGTTTCCCGGCAAAGGGCGCGAGAACCTGGATGCGGTCTGGACGCTGGCCAATGAGGGCCTGATCCGCCCGCATGTCGGCGCTGTTCTGCCCCTGGAGGACGCCCGCGCGGCGCTGGAGCTGCTCCGCACCCGCCAGATCGTTGGCAAGGCCGTGATCACGCCATGACCGCCCCCTTCTGGAAGACCACGCCGCTGGAAGCGATGAACGCGGAGCAATGGGAAAGCCTGTGCGACGGCTGCGGCAAATGCTGCGCCTTCACGCTTGAGGATGAGGAGACCGGCGAGATCTTCCGCACGCGCGTGGCGTGCCGGCTGTTCGACGCGGCCGCCTGCGGCTGCGCCGACTACGACAACCGGTTCTCCCGCGTGTCCCAGTGCATCAAGGTCACGCCCCGCAACGTCCGTGAGTTGACGTTCTTTCCGGTAAGCTGCGCCTACCGCCTCGTGGCGCAGGGTTCAGATCTGCCGGACTGGCACCATCTGGTGTGCGGCGACCGCGAAGAAATCCACCGCAGGGGGCAGAGCATCCGGGGACAGACGATCAGCGAAGAGCTGGTAGACGACGACGCCTTCGAGGATCACATCCTTGACGGGGCCTGAAGCCGTCATCGCTGTGTCGCGCTTGCGGACTAGCGAGGGCGCATGCGCGCCCTTCTGCTGCCTTTTCTGCTCTTGACGTCGGGCTGCGCCAGCATGCCCGCCGCCCAATCGCTGGGTCCTGTCGTCATCGCCCACCGGGGCGCGAGCGCAGACCGGCCCGAGCATACGCTCGCCGCCTACCGACTGGCGATCGCCCAGGGCGCCGATTTCATCGAGCCCGATCTGGTGCTGACGAAGGATGGCGTTCTTGTCGCGCGCCACGAGAACGAGATCAGCGAAACCACCGACGTTGCGGTCAGGCCCGAGTTCGCGGCGCGGCGCGCCACCAAGCAGATCGACGGACAGCCGGTCACGGGCTGGTTCACCGAGGACTTCACCCTCGCAGAGCTCAAGACGCTGCGCGCCCGCGAGCGCCTGCCGCAGTTGCGCCCAGCCAACGCCGCCTTCGACGGGCAGGAGGAAATCCCCACCTTCGCCGAGGTGATCGCGCTGGCCCAGGCCGAAGGCGCGCGACTGGGCCGGCCAATCGGGGTCTATCCGGAAACCAAACACCCGACCTATTTCGAAGGGCTGGGGCTATCCTTTGACGGTCCGCTGATCGCAGCGCTGGAGGCCGCCGGCTGGAACCGCGCCGATGCGCCCGTGTTCGTTCAGAGCTTCGAAGTGGGCAATCTCCAGCGTCTGGCGGGTCAGACACGCGTGCGGCTGGTGCAACTTCTGGCCGCTGCGGGCGGGCCATTCGACAGGCCGCAGACCCCTTACGCCGCCATGGCGACGCCTGAGGGTTTGGCGGCGATTGCGCGGTATGCTGCGGGCGTCGGGCCGCAGAAGGATCTCTTGATCCCGCGCACGGCGGAGGGGCGTCTGAGCGCGCCGACAGAGCTTGCCGCCCAGGCGCGCGCGGCGGGGCTGATTGTCCATCCCTGGACGTTCCGGCCGGAGAATTTCTTCCTGCCGCTGGAGCGACGCCGCGGTGCAAGCCCCACAGATCGGGGCGATGGCGCAGGCGAAATCGCCGCTTTTCTGGCGCTCGGGGTCGATGGCGTCTTTACCGACCATCCAGCCGACGCCGTCGCCGCGCGCCAGCGCTAGGCTGCGACGCGCTGGAGAAAGGTGGCGACTTCCGCGTTCAGTTCATCGACGCTGCGTTGCAGATTGGCGGCCGCCTGACCCACCGCGCGGGAGCAGTGCTCGGTCTTCTCGGCGGCGTCTGCCACGTCCAGCAAGCTATGCGACACCATTTGCGACCCCTGGGCGGCCCCAGCCACGTTGCGCGCGATGTCGGCTGTGGCGCCATCCTGCTGGGTGAGGGCCGAGGCTGATTCCGCTGTGGCGTGACGAACTGATCCGATCGTGGCGTTGACCTGGCCGATCGCCTCGACCGACCGGCGGACGTCGCCCTGAATCTCGCCCACGAGGGCGCCGATCTCTTCGGTGGCGCGCGCAGTCTGGCTGGCGAGCTCCTTCACCTCTGCGGCCACCACGGCGAAGCCGCGGCCCGCCTCCCCCGCGCGCGCCGCCTCGATCGTGGCGTTCAGAGCCAGCAGATTGGTCTGCGCAGCGATGCCGTTGATGAGAGAAACGAAGGAAGAGATCCGGCTGGCGGCCTCAGTGAGACGGTTCACGTCGGTGGCGGCCGCTCCTGCATTTTCATCCGCCACATCAGCGGATTTTGCGGTGAGTTCCACCTGACGCTTGAGCTCGCCGATGGAGGCCGACAATTCCTCAGCCGCCGTTGCGACCGAAGCGACCGCCGAGGAAGCGTCATCCGCCGCGGAGCGAGCGCCATCGGCCACTTGCGCGCCACGACGGGCGGCCTCGCTCAGAAGATGAGAGGTCTCGTTGAGCGTGTCCACGTCGCCGCTCGTGCGCTGGACGATCGCCGTGATCATCGACTGGAAGCGCTCGATGGCTTCAGCCGTTTCGCGCTGCCGCGCGCTTTCGGTCTCCGACCGAGCGCGCACGGCGCTTGCCGCCGCCTCGGCTTCTTCGCGCGCCGCGAGCGCTGCATCGGTGGCGGCGTCTGAAGCCGCGAGGGTCTTGAGCATCTGCTGCGCCAGCCAGGCAAGCGCCGCCATCTCCACGATCAGGATCACCGCATGAACGACAACGCGCGTAAAGTCAGATCCGCCAGGGAAAACCGCAGCCGGAAAGATGAAATTGAGAGACAGGTGGTGCACCGCCACCACACCGCCAGCCAGCAGAATCGAGACCGGGCAGCACCACAAGGTGCAGACCGCCAGCGCCGCAAAGAACGCCATATGCATGTCGACCTGGAACGGGTGGCCATCGGCGGCGAGCAAAAGCAGCGCGATGGAGCCCGTCATCGCCATCGAGGTGACGTGACGCGTGAGGGCGCCGTCGCGGTCGCGCAGCCACAGCATCACTGCAGCCCCCTGAAGCGCCAACGCTCCGACCGTGGTCTCAAGCGAATGCGCGCCGCGCAGCCAGGCCATCGCCAAAGACGCCGCAAGCGCGAGGCCGGTGAGGCCCAGCAGGATTGGTCCGGCAAGCGAGCGGATGGCGGCGACGCTTTCGGTACGGGCGGTCTGTGTCATCGCGAAGTCCCTTGGTAAGCGGCGGTGGAAAGAGTGGCGGAGGGGGCGGCCTGCGTTCCCGCGCACAGGGCGCTGGCGTCCGCGCGCACGACGAGCAGGGCGCCGGCGCGATAGAGCGCGGCCGGGGCGTTGGCGCCCTCGGGCGCGAGGATGACGCGGCGACCATCAGCGGCCGTCCAGACGAGCGCGCCCGGAACCGAAAGCGCCGCCTTTACAGCGGCGTCGGGCGCAGCCCAGGGCGGCGCCCGACAGCAACGGGGGCGTCGGCGCGCGGCAGCAGAAGGATTGCCGCCGGCCCCGCTCCAAACGCCACCATAAGCGCGCTTGCAGTCAGGAGTGTATTCATGGTCTCGCTCGCAAGCGGCACCATGCAGGGGCGTTGGTTAACCCAGGCTTTCCCAACTGCATTGTGGCAAAGAAATGCAGGCGACGTCTGCAGCGGCGGATTGCGCTTGGCTGCAAAGCGATCTGACACTCTCGAATTTTAAGGAGCCAACATTAGGTTCCGGATTTTGGTCCTCGAATTCAGGAAGGCGATTCCTTGCGAAACTCTTTCGTGACGCCTTGACAGGACATGCCCATAATGATGTTCTAACGATAGATTGGACCTCGGCTCACATATCGTCATTTCAACGATTGAATCGAGCTGCAACCAAGTCCTTTTTCGGAGTTTCTTCACATGAGACTTAAGAATTTGTTGTTGCAAATGGATCAAGCCAAGGCAGTTAAAACTCGTCCGCTACAAACGTGGTTGATTGCGTTTATATTTTGCTCAATGTGTGCGTCCTCCGCCAATGCAAGCTGGCTTTCAAAGATCACCGGTATTGATTTGGATTTAAGCAGAGGAACTCTTTCAATCACTACACCCGACCCTTCAGCAATTGGTCCAGCAATCGCGAATCTTCCAAAGGACGTAAGCCAAGCTTTCCTCAATCCTGCCGCGGCCCCATTAGCAACAGCTATCCGCTTTTCTCGCGGTCAAGCCTTAAATGCAGGGGTGCAGCCGGTTCCTGATTTTGTGAAAAACGAGCTTCGTGGGTACATCCCGGATGATATTCTTAACAAAGCGAGGTGGACGACCGAAAATGGTAGGCTTAGTTTAGACACTATTTTATCAGGTTGGTTGGGTCAGGAAGGTGCTATTACTCTAGATGAAGTAATAGTTTTCTCGAGCAGTCGACTGGCGACGGATCGCAATCGTTCAACAATTGAACTCTGGGCGCATGAACTTACGCATGTTATGCAATACGACTCTGCTGGAGTGGAAACCTTTGCATTTCTGTATTCTACGAACTTTGAAGCAATAGAGCGTGAAGCGAGAGACAATGCCAGCAACATCATGCGGCAAAAGGAAAGTCGCCTTGCAAGCCCTAGCACGCCATCACGAAACTATATTGTAGATCAGCGGGCCGCAAACCGAACAGCGCTTCAATGGGACGACGTTAGTCAAGCAGCGAGGCAAGCTATTGATCCTGTGTCTTGTATTTGGATAAATTCCGGCATGACAGGCAATTCGTGTCCTATTGGTATTTGGGTATCCGGTGTTGTAATGGTGAATCAAGTGGGTCAGCAAGCAGTAGTGCCATGCAATGAGCCAACCTGCTATTTTGGTCCAAATATGTCAGGACCTTTGCTCTCGCCATGGGGCTGGCGGATTATTGGTGTAACAGCAGCTTACAGGGTCCAGTAGCACTCCCGCTCTAAAAGAGCGAGAGTTGGTTGCTTGCGGCTTGGCGGGCTTGGCATTTGTGCCAGCATTTTTGGGCACCTGCATCCTCAAACCATGCTTCGACAAAGGCGGCTGGTCCGCCTGCATTGATCACTGACTTTGCATCGATGAAGTGCGAGCGATAGC
>JBIIUJ010000150.1:0-5697 GCA_044340025.1 Caulobacterales bacterium | reverse complement strand
CCGAGCCGCGCAACGCCCTCGTCAAGCAGTATCAGCGCCTGTTCGAGATGGAGGGCGTGAAGCTCACCTTCACCGCCGAGGCCCTGTCGGCGATCGCGCGCAAGGCGATCCAGCGCAAGACCGGCGCACGCGGACTGCGGTCGATCATGGAAGGCATCCTGCTCGACACGATGTTTGATTTGCCAAGCTTCCGCGGCGTGGAAGAGACCGTGATCAATGGCGAGGTGGCTGAAGGCCGCGCCAAGCCGCTGTTGATCTATGTCGAGCGGCCAGACGAGCAGCAGCAGCCGGCGGCGTCCTAGCCGCCCGCCTTCGCCATCGCGTCGGGCAAGGCTTCGACCAGCCGGTCGGCGGTTAGCCCACGCCCAAGGCGGAGGCTCACCTCGCCATGGATCCAGGCGCCCGCGCAGGCCGCATCGAAGGCTGGCATGCCCTGCGCCAGCAGCGCGCCGATCAGTCCGGCCAGGACGTCGCCTGTGCCCGCGCTGGCGAGATGCGGGCTGGCATGCCGGTTGATCGCCGCCCGCCCATCGGGCGCTGCGATCACGGTGTCTGCGCCCTTCAGGAGCACGACGGCGTCTGCGCGGACCGCCGCTGCGCGCGCGCGTTCCAGCTTTGAGCCCTCTGAAAGATCGGGGAAAAGGCGCGCAAACTCGCCGGCGTGCGGGGTCAGGACAGACCGCGCCGGCAAAGCGGCGAACAGAGTTTCCGGCGCGCCCTGAAACGCGCTCAGCCCATCGGCGTCCACAACAGCGGCCGACGCCTTCAGACTGGCGATCACACGGCCTGCTGCGGCCTCGCTCCGGCCAAGCCCCGGCCCTGCCACGGTTGCATCATGCCCGGCGGCAAGAGCGCCCAGCTCCTCTGCGCCTCCGGTCTGGGCAAGCACGATCGCGGCGGGCTCCACGGGGCCTGCCGCGTCAGCCAGCGTCACCCAGCCGGCGCCCGCTGCAAGGCCCGCCCGCGCCGCCAGCCGCGCCGCTCCTGAATAGGCATGCTCCGCCCCCGCCACCACGCACAGCCGACCACGGGCATGTTTGTGGGTCTGGGCGCCTGGCGCGGGCAGCCGCCAGAAGCGGGGCGCATTCTCGGCCGTGGCGACGCCAAGCCGCTGGGCGGCGTCGGCGAAAAGCCCGATGGGCGTGATCACCACTTCGCCGCAATGGCGCGCCGTCTCGATCAGACGATGGCCGACCTTTGGCGCATGAAACGACACCGTCAGGCGCGCGCGCGCATGCGGCCCTTCCGGCAGGCGCCCATCGCCGGACAGTCCGCTCGGCATGTCGATCGCGATTGTGCTCGCCGGGGTCATCAGCCCGACCAGACGCGCCGCCTCGCCAGCCAGCGGACGCGACAGCCCCGCTCCGAACAGCGCATCGATCACCAGCAGACCGGCGAGATCGTAAAGCTCCGTGCTGGGCCGGATCGGGCCGGCCCAAAGGTCGCGTGCGCACGCCGCATCGCCAGAGAGCGCTGCTGGATCCCCAAGGCTTGCCAACGCCACCGGCCAGCCGGCGGCGCGCAGAGCGGCCGCCGCCACATAGCCGTCCCCGCCATTGGCGCCGGGCCCGCACAGGACGATCGCAGGCCGTGGCGCAAAGCGGACCTCGATAGCGGCGGCGACAGCCCTGCCCGCCCGCAGCATCAGGTCAAACGACGCCACGCCGGCCGCTACCGCCAGCGCGTCGGCCCGCCGCATCTCCGCAACCGAGAACAGGGCCCGCGTCATAGCACCGGACCCTGCATCTCAGCCCCGAGACGCACCAGTCTGAGCCCGGCGGGCCCCGCCTCCAGAGTTGTGATCGATGCATGCGCCGGCCGAAAGGCCAGGACGCGTTCCTCGCCGAGAGCACTGGAGACGGCCGCGTTGATGGCCACGAAATGGGTGAAGATCACGCTGTCGCCCGGGCTCTCGCGCACGAAGGCGGCGATAGCGGCGCGCCATTGCTCCAGCCCGGCCTGCGCCCATGTGCCCGCAAAGGCTGCGGCAAGCCAGGCTTGTCGATCCACGCCTTCTGGCGCGCGCACCTCGGCCACCGTGCGGGCGATCCGGACCGGCGTGCGCCAGAGCGCCGCCAAAGGGGCGGCCGTCTCGCGACAGCGGGCAAGCGGAGACGACACAAGCCGACAAGCGCCGACTGCATCGCGCAGCGTCTGAGCCGTCGCCTCGGCCTGCCCCGCGCCTCGCGCTGAAAGTCCGGGGTCATGGGCTTCCCCCCAGCCAGCCTCGGGCTCTGCGTGTCGCACCAGATGGATCAGAGCCATGCTTTTCCCCTTCTCGCCTGCATAGTCGGCCATGGCTTTGTCACCGCAAGGGGCCATGGCGCTAGGCGCGAGGCGATCGAACCGTTACACCGCGCCCAGACGCCTCAGGGGAAACGCCGTCATGGGAGCCAAGCCGATGATTCAACTCGCTGGCCTGATTGCAGGCGCCGCCGCGCTTGGCGGCGCGCTCATGTTTGCAGGGCTGCCGCGGATCGCGCCGCAGCCGATCGTGGAGATGGAGACGCCCGCCGCCTCTGGCGACAGCCAGTTTCAGCCGGAAGTCGGCCAGGCGGGCAAGGATGTGATCTGGGTGCCGACGCCGGCGACGCTGGTGGCGGAGATGCTGCGGATGGCGGAGGTGAAGCCCGGCGAGCGGGTGGTTGACCTTGGCTCCGGCGACGGGATCATCGCGATCACTGCGGCGCGGGACTTTGGCGCCCGGGCCCTTGGCATCGAGTACAACCCCGACATGGTCGCCCTTTCCAAGCGCAAGGCCGCCGAAGCGGGCGTTTCCAACACGGTTTCTTTCATTCGCGGCGACATTTTCGAGGAGGATTTCTCCGACGCCGATGTCGTCACGATGTATCTGTTGCCGTCTCTGAACCTGAGGCTGCGGCCGACGCTGCTTGCCATGAAGCCGGGAACCCGTCTGACAAGCCACGCCTTCGACATGGGCGAGTGGGAAGCCGACGAGACCCGCACGGCCGACAGCCGCACCGCCTACCTCTGGATCGTGCCGGCTAATGTGGATGGCGAATGGCGCGCGTCGGCCGAAGGTTTCACAGCGGCCGCGGGCGCGCTGAAGCTCGACCAGAGCTTCCAGAAGGCGACGGGGTCGCTGGGGCAATTATCGCTGAGCGAGGGGCGGTTGCGCGGAACGGAATTCCGCTTCACAGCCACAAGCCCCGCCGGCGAGCGGTTCGAGGGGCAAGCCACGGTGCAGGACGGCGCCATGACCGGGACGCTGCAGGGGCCCGACGGTCGCGCGCGGGCCTTCAGCGCCAGCCGGATCAGCCCGCCACAGCCGCTGGAGCCGCCTGAGGGGTCTGAATCATCGCTCTAGCGTTTCTGGTCGGCGCCGTAGCGGCCTTAGGGCGGCAACAAGGTTTGCGTGCCAGACAGGCGGAGATAGCAAGGCGGGACAGCTTAGATGAAGATTGCTTTGGCGGCGTCGGGCGGCGGACATCTGCGCCAGCTTACCGATCTGGCCCCTTTTCTGGAGGGCGAGGGCCATGAGCTGTTCTTCGTGACGGAGCCTACCGCGCTGGCGCGGAGCCTCGAAAGCCGCTGGTGGGTCCGCTATCTCGATCACTTCGCCTATGGCCAGCGCAAGCGCGAGTCAGTCCCGGCCATGGCGATGGCCGGCGCCCGCAACGCCCAGGCGGCCCTCGCCATCGCGCGCGCGGAGCGGCCCGACGTGGTGATCTCGACCGGCGCAGGCTCCACCTGGTTCTTCATGCTTTGGGCGCGGCTTCTGGGCGCCAGGTTTGTGCTGATCGAAACGTTCGCTCGTGTGGAGGGGCCTTCCCTGTTTGGCCGCCTCGCCAGCCCGTTTTCGGAGTTCACGCTCGTGCAGTGGCCGCTGCTGGCCAAGGCCTATCCCAAGGCGACGCTCGCCAATCCGCTGCGCGTGGTGGACGCGGAAGATGACGTGCGCCGCAAGCAGATCCTCGTCACCGTGGGCGCGACCTTGCCGTTCGATTCCATGGTCGAAGCCGTCGTGGCGCTGAAACGGCGCGGGCTGATCGATCACGAGATCGTCGCCCAGGTCGGGGAAGGCGGCGTGCGACCGGAGGGCTGCGTCTCGTTCGAGACCGCGCCGCTGGAGGAGATGCGCCGCCATCTGCGCGAGAGCGACATTGCGGTCTGCCACGGCGGCACAGGATCGCTCATCACGGCGCTTCAGGCCGGCTGCCGGGTTGTGGCGATGCCGCGCAGCGCCGCGCGGGGCGAGCACTATGACGACCACCAGGAGGAGATCGTGCGCGCCCTCGCCGGCCTTGGCCTGGTGGAGATCGCGCAGTGCGAGGAAACGCTGGGCCAGGCGATCCAGCGGCTTGCAGCGCGCCCGCGCCGCCGGATCGAGATGGACGGCCGGGCCATCGCAGCGCCCGTGCGCGCCCATCTGGGGCTGCCGCCCCTGCCCGTTCCGGCTTGATCCCAACCTGCTTGCGGCCTAGGCCGGGAGGCAAAGCCGTCGGGCGCCTTGGGGGCAACATCCATGCCGATCCTGCAGTTCGGAACCACCGTGCACTTCGACCATGGGGCCCTGAAGAGCCTGCCCGGCGCCTTGAAGAAGGCTGGCGGCTCGCGCCCGCTGATCGTCACCGATCCGGGCCTGAAGGCGGCGGGTCTGCTGGATCAGGTGGTGGAAGCGCTGGGCGTGGCTCCCGCTGGCGTTTATGCCGAGACGCCGGCCAACCCCACCGAAGCCGCCGTGCGCCTTGGCGCCTCGGCGTATGGCGAAAGCGGCGCCGACAGCCTGATCGCGCTGGGCGGCGGTTCCTCCATGGACATGGCCAAGGCCGTCGGCCTGATGGCCACTCATGAAGGCCCGTTCGAGCGCTATGGCGCGGGCCAACGCGGCACCCGCCTGATCGGCAAGATCCCGCCGCTGATCGCCATCCCCACGACGTCGGGCACCGGCTCGGAAGTGTCGATCGGGGCGATGATCATTCTGGACAACGGGTTCAAGGAGATTTTCATCTCCCACAATCTGGTGCCGAGCGCAGCCATCTGCGATCCCGATCTCACGATCGGGCTGCCGTCCGGCCTGACCGCCGCCACCGGGATGGACGCGGTCACCCACTGTATCGAGAGCATCCTGTGCCCCGCCGTCAATCCGCCGGCCGATGCGATCGGGCTGGACGGCGTGGAGCGCGCGCTTGGCCGGGGCATGCTGGCGCGCGCAGTCGCAGATGGGGCGGACCGGGAAGCCCGGTGGAACATGATGATGGCGAGCTATGAGGGGGCGCTGGCCTTTGTGAAGGGGCTGGGTTCGGTTCATGCGCTCTCGCACGCCGCCGGCCGTCTGAAGGAACCCAGCCTGCACCATGGCACGCTCAATGCGATCTTCCTGCCGCACGTTCTGCGCTTCAACGCCGGTGTGGCCGATGAAAAATATGCGCGCATCCGCCAGGCCATGGGGCTGGGCCCCCGCGCCGATCTGGCTGACGCGCTCCAGTCCGTGAACGATCGGCTTGGCATCCCGGCGTCGCTTTCCCAGTTGGGCCTCACGCCTGCCCACGCCGACGGGATTGTGGAGAATGCGCTGAAGGATCTTGCCCACCTCACCAATCCGCGTCCTGCAGGCGCAGAAGACTACCACCGGCTGTATGCGGCAGCCCTCGGCTAGGAGCCTGTCATGCTTGAGCTTTTCCTCGCCTTGGCCGCAGGTCCCCCCGCGGATGCGCCGCTAAGGTGGAACCCTGC
>JBIIUJ010000034.1:0-21044 GCA_044340025.1 Caulobacterales bacterium | reverse complement strand
CGCCCCGATGGGGAGGGCAGCGTGCAGGTGCAGATGGATCCGACCCTGAAGATCGGAACCGCGCAGGTCTTTGCGGTCTATGGCAAGGGCGGCATCGGCAAATCCACCACCTCGTCCAACCTGTCGGCCGCCTTCTCCAAGCTGGGCAAGAGGGTGCTCCAGATCGGCTGCGACCCCAAGCACGACAGCACCTTCACGCTCACCAAGCGCCTCGTGCCGACCGTGATCGACGTTCTGGAAAGCGTGAACTTCCACACCGAGGAGCTGCGCCCCGAGGATTATGTCTATGAGGGCTACAACGGCGTGATGTGCGTGGAGGCCGGCGGCCCGCCCGCGGGCACCGGCTGCGGCGGCTATGTCGTGGGCCAGACGGTGAAGCTCCTGAAAGAGCATCACCTGCTCGAAGACACCGACATCGTGATCTTCGACGTTCTGGGCGATGTGGTGTGCGGCGGCTTCGCAGCCCCGCTCCAGCACGCCGAGCGCGCCCTGATCGTCACCGCCAACGACTTCGACAGCATCTTTGCGATGAACAGGATCGTCGCGGCCATCAAGGCGAAGGCGAAGAATTATGAGGTGCGCGTGGGCGGCGTGATCGCCAATCGCTCCGACGGCACCGACGAGATCGACCGGTTCAACGCCGCCGTCGGCCTCGAACGGCTCGCCCATTTTCCCAATCTCGATGCGATCCGCCGGTCGCGGCTGAAGAAATCGACGCTGTTTGAAATGGGCGACGCGCCCGAAGTCGTCGCCGCCCAGAACGAATATCTGCGGCTCGCGGCAAGCCTTCTCGCCGATAACCGCACCTTCGACGCGATCCCCATGAAGGACCGCGACATCTTCGACTTCCTGGGGTTCGACTGATGCCGACGGCTGCTTTCGCCCAGCGCCGCCAGGCGCTCGAGACCTACTTCGACCGCACCGCGAAGGACGCCTGGGCCGCGCTCACCTCCGATGCGCCGGTCTCGAAGATCCGCGCGACAGTGCGGGCGGGCCGTGACCGGATGCGGCGGACGCTGCTTTCCTGGCTGCCTGCCGATCTGACTGGCCGGCGCCTGCTCGATGCAGGGTGCGGCACAGGCGCGCTCGCGGTTGAATCGGCCCTGCGCGGCGCGCACGTGCGCGCTGTGGACGTTTCGGCCAATCTCATCGCCATCGCACGTGATCGCGCCCCGCCCGAGGCGCTCGCCCGGATCGACTTCGGCGTCGGCGACATGCTTTCGCCGGGCCAGCGCGCGGCCGATCACGTCGTGGCGATGGACAGCCTGATCCATTACGAGCCGGCCGACGTGGTGCGCGCGCTCGAAGGGCTGGCCGCGCGCACGCGCGCCTCGATCCTCTTCACCTTTCCCCCGGCCAATCCGTTGCTCTCGTCCATGCATCTGGTGGGCAAGGCGTTTCCGCGCTCGGATCGCGCTCCCGCCATCGTGCCGGTGTCTGCTGAGGCGCTGGCGCGGCGGATCACGGCGGCGCCTGGCCTGCGTGACTGGCGGATCGGCCGCACGCAGCGGATCGTCTCGGGGTTCTACACCTCCCAGGCCATGGAGCTGATCGCGCCATGACCGGCCTGACCCCTCAGATGGAAGCCAATGCGGCGAAGTGGCGGGCGCTGGCCCAGCGGCTCTTGCCGTTTGCGGATGCGGCCTCTTCGGAGCTGCCGCTCGGCCGGTTGATGCGTCTGTCGCTGTTTCAGGTCTCGGTGGGGATGGCGACCGCGCTGGTGGTCGGCACGCTCAACCGGGTGATGATCGTGGAGCTGGGCGTCTCTGCCGCCCTTGTGGCGCTTATGGTGGCCTTGCCGCTTGTGGCTGCGCCCTTCCGCGCGCTGATCGGCCACAAGTCCGATACGCACAAGTCCGCCTTCGGGGTGCGCCGGCTGCCCTATCTCTGGTTTGGCACGCTGATGCTGTTTGGCGGGCTTTCCTTCATGCCGTTCGCGCTTCTCCTGCTTTCGGGGCAGGGCCACGCGCCGGCCGAAGTGGGGCTCTTTTTCGGCGCGCTCTCCTTCCTGCTGGTCGGGGCGGGCATTCAGGTGACCCAGACCGCCGGTCTGGCGCTCGCCACCGACATCGCGCGCGAGGAGGATCGCCCGCGTGTCGTCGCGCTGATGTATGTGATGCTGATCCTGGGGATGGTGGCGGCAGGCTTTGTGTTTGCGCTGCTGCTTGCGGATTTCTCGCCCATGCGGCTGGCTCAGGTGGTGCAGGGTGCGGCCGTGGTCGCGCTTGTGCTCAACGTCTGCGCGATGTGGAAACAGGAGGGCCGGCAGGCTCAGTCCCCGCGCGCCGCCGACCCCAGCTTCGCCGAGACCTGGAGCGCGTTCATCGCGCTGCCGAATGCGCGCCGCTTCCTCCTCGCCGTCGCGCTTGGCGCGGCTGCGTTCAACATGCAGGACGTGCTGCTGGAGCCCTATGGCGGGGAAATTCTGGGCCTTCCGGTCAGCGAGACGACCATCCTCACCGCCTTCATGGCGCTGGGCGGGCTCGCCGCCTTCGGGCTGGCCGCCAAGGCGCTGATGGGCGCGCTCGATCCCCACCGGCTTGCGACTTATGGGCTCGCGCTGGGCCTGCCAGCGTTCGCGCTCGTGGTTCTGGCCGGGCCGATGCAGTCGGGCCTTCTGTTTGCCGCCGGCGCGGTGCTGATCGGTTTTGCCGGCGGGCTTTTCTCGGTCTCGACGCTGACCGCCGCCATGGGGCTAGACCCCGAAGGCCGCGCGGGCCTGGCGCTGGGCGCCTGGGGCGCGGTGCAGGCGACGGTCGGCGGGCTGGCGATCGCGCTCGGCGGGCTCCTGCGCGACGTCGTCACCCATCTGGCCGAAGCCGGCCTACTCGGCCCCGCTCTCACCGACGCCAGCGTCGGCTACATGGCCGTCTACCATCTGGAATTAGCGCTGCTTTTTGCCGCGCTTGTCGTCATCGGCCCGCTCGCCCGTCATGCGCCGGCGGACCGCCCTGAAACTTCGTCCAAGTTCGGCTTGGCGGAGTTTCCTACATAAGCCCCGGCGCAAAGGAGACACGCCATGTCGGGATATTCCATCCTCGCCAATATCGATATCGCCGAGATTTCGATGTATCTGTTTACAGGCTTCTTTTTCGGCCTGATCCTGTATCTGCGCAATGAAGACCGGCGCGAGGGCTATCCGCTGGAGGAAGACACCACCGGCCGGCTGGAGCCGACCGGCGGCATGTTCTGGTTCCCGGAGCCGCGCACCCGCACTACCCTCGAAGGGCACAAGTTCACCGTGCCGCGGCCCGACAACCGCGACACCCGCAAGCTCAATCTGAAGCGCACGGCGCCCTGGCCCGGCGCGCCCTATGAGCCGGCGGGCAATCCATTCGTGGACGGGGTGGGCCCGGGCTCCTTCGCGGAGCGGGCTAAGAAGCCCGACACCCTGTTCCACGGCGGCCCGAAAATCGTGCCGCTGCGGGCGTCCCATGGCTTCAGCGTGCTGAAGGGCGAGACCGATCCCACCGGCTTCACCATGCTGGGCGTGGACAAGAAGGTCGCGGGCGTGATCACCGACGTCTGGGTCGATCAGGCCGAATCCATGATCCGCTACCTCGAGGTCGAAGTCGCCGGCACGGACGGCAAGCGCACCCTGATCCCCATGACCATGGTGGAGATCAAGCGCGAAACCAAGTCGGTCATCACCGATTCCGCCGCGGCGGCCCAGTTCGCAGATGCGCCTGTGCTGGAAAACCCGAACCAGATCACGCTCTACGAAGAAGAGCGCGTCGTCGGCTACTTCGGCGCTGGCTACCTCTATGCCTGGCCCAAGCGCACGGAGCCGTTGGCATGATGGAGCACGATGTCGAGCCCGTCCGCGGACTGCCGGAACGGCTGCCCGCGGGCGAGCGGATGCTCTGGCAAGGCAGCCCGAGCTTCTCTGCGCTGGTCACCCAGGTCTTTCACATCCGCGCAGTGGGGGCGTACTTCGGTGCGCTCCTCGCGTGGTCAGCGATCTCGGCGCTCTATGACGGGCAGGGCTGGGCCGGGATCGCCGCCGGGTGGGTGTGGCTCGTGCCTGGGTCGATTCTGGGGCTGGGCCTGCTTGGCCTGTTCGCCTGGCTCTATCAGCGCACCACGATCTACACGATCACCAACCGGCGTATCGTGCTGCGGATCGGCGTTGCCGTGCCCAAGGCGATCAACGTGCCTTATTCGATTGTGGCCGAAGCCGCCTTGCAGAAGCGCGCCGACGGCTCCGGCGATATCGCCCTGATGCTCACGGGCAAGGACCGGATCGCATACGCCCACCTCTGGCCGCATGTGCGGCCGTGGGCGCTCTCCGATGCGCAGCCCGCCCTGCGGTGTCTGCCAGCGGTCGAGAAGGTGGCCCAGGTTCTGGCCGCAGCGATGGTGGAGGCCAAGGCGCCGGCGGTCACGGCGCCAGCGCCGTCCTTCGCATCACCCGGTCCCGACGCCGCACCCCAGCCCCAGCCACAGCCCCAGCGCGCGCCCGCGCTGGCCAGCGCCTGACCGACGGAGACCAGCCCCATGAGCGCGGTGAACCAACAGCCCTTTCCCAAAGGCGCCCTGATCGCCATGGCCGTGATCGTCAGCTTTTCGGTGATCTCGGTGGCGGCGGTTCGCCTTGCGCGCGCCGCCGCGCCGCCGCCCGCGCCGCTCACGGTCGAGACTGCGCCGAGCGGGGCCGTGCGTGAGACGATTGCGCTGCGCTTCAAGGACGAAGCCGACCGCTCGGTCTCGGTGCTCGACGCCGCGACAGGGGCCAGGATCACGATGTTGGAGCACGGCGGGGACGGCTTCGTGCGCGGGGCGTTGCGCGCGCTTACCCGCGAGCGCCGGCTGAACAACGTGCTGCAGGATGCCGGCGCCTTCCATCTCACCCGCTGGAGCGACGGCCGCCTGACGCTTGATGACACAGCGACCGGAGAGCGCATCGACTTGCGCGCGTTCGGAGAGGCCAATGAGGCTGCGTTCGCACGCTTTCTGCCCTCCGGTCAGACGCGCGGCGCAGAGGATGCCGCCCAGCCATGAGCTTTTCTCTTTTGCCCCGAAGCGCCTTCGAAACGGGCTGCACCGTCGAGGTGGAGCACACCCACGACCATTTCCACGCTCATGTCGATCTGGATGGCGATGTCTCCATCGCGCCTGGCGATCGGGTGCGCGTTCATGGCGCGGCGATCCGGGTGCCGTTTGGGGCAAAGCTGGTCGAGCGGCGCCGGGCCACGGTGGAGCGCGCCCATCCGCTGGAACGCGCGTGGGTGAAATTCGCCGCCCGTTTTGAACTCGCAGAGCTCTATGAAGTCTCCTTCACCCCTCGGAGGACCCTGTGACCGCCACCGCCGCAACCTTCGACGCCCCCGGCCTGCGCCCGACGTTCGACACCCAGAAGAAGGCGAATGAGGACACCGTCCTGTCGCCGCGGTTCTACACCACCGATTTCGAGGCGATGGACGCAATCGATGTGTCGCGCGTGCGCGCCGAATGGGATCCGCTGATCGCTGAAATGGCGGCCGATCCCAATCGCCATCACTTCAAGCGGACCGAAGAGTTTGAAAATCTGCTGATGCAGCTGGAGCCCGATCTCCGCAAGGAATTCGTGGACTTCCTGGTCAGCTCCCTCACCTCGGAGTTTTCAGGCTGCGTTCTCTACGCCGAGATCGTGAAACGGGTGAAAAACCCTGACATCAAGGCCCTGTTCAAGTATCTGGCGCGCGATGAGAGCCGCCATGCCGGCTTCATCAACGAGGTGCTGAAGGATTTCGGCATCGGCGTCGATCTCGGCTTTCTGACCAGGACCAAGAAGTATACCTTCTTCAAGCCGAAGTTCATTCTCTACGCCGTCTATCTTTCTGAAAAGATCGGCTATGCACGCTACATCACGATCCACAATCAGCTGCAGCGTCATCCAGAGTATCGTTTTCACCCGATCTTCAAGTGGTTCCAGCAATGGTGCAACGACGAGTTCCGCCATGGCGAAGCCTTCGCGTTGCTGATGCGGGCGGATCCAAAACTTCTTCAGGGCGCAAACAGGCTCTGGATCCGCTTCTTCCTGCTTTCGGTCTACGCCACGATGTATGTGCGCGACCATGCGCGCCCGGCGTTTCACAAGGCGCTCGGCCTCGATCCGACCAGCTATGATTTCGAGGTCTTCCGCGTATGCAACGAGATCACGCGACAGGTGTTCCCGGTGCTGCTCGACATTGATGATCCCGGCTTCCGGCATGGCATGGAGCAGCTTCGCCTTGCATCCGACGCCATGAGCGCAGCGAGCGCCAAAGGCGGGGTGTCGGGTGCGTTCGCCAAGGCCGGCGCTCTTTTGCGGATCGCGTCGACGCTGGTTGGGATGTATTTCCAGCCGGTGAAATCAAACCCCTTGCCCGCCACCACGCGGCTCCAGCCGGTCTGGTAGGCGATGGTGTCGCTCGCGCCGCTCGAGTTTTCCGCCCATGGGGCGCCGCTGCTTTATGCAGCGTTTGTCTGGTGGTTTTCCACCGGCGCGATCCTGTGGCTCGATGGGCGCGGCCGCGAGACTTATGTCTGGAGCTTCGGGCTGGCCGGCGGGGTGGGTCTGGCCTCGCTTGCCGGGCTTGTCGCGACTGCCGAGGACGCCAGCGTCTTTGGCGCCTACGCCGCCTTCACCGCCGCGATCGGGGTGTGGGCCTGGCATGAGATGAGTTTTCTCATGGGCTATATCACCGGCCCGCGCCGGGAAGACTGCCCGCCCGGTCTTTCGGGGTGGGGGCGGTTTCGCGCCGCGACCGCCACGCTGATCCATCACGAAATTGCGTTGGCCGCCACTGCAGCGGTGATCCTCGTTTTGTCCTGGGACAAGCCTAATATGGTGGGGGCCTGGACGTTTGCGCTGCTTTGGGCGCTGCGGCTGAGCAGTAAATTGAACTTGTTTTTCGGCGCGCCCAACTTCACGGAGGGGTTTCTGCCGGCCCATCTGAGTTATCTGACCAGCTATCTCAGACGGGCCCCGGTGGGGGGCTTTTTTCTGTGCTCGGCGGGGGCGGCGACAGGCCTGACGGTCTGGTTGGGCGTGCAGGCGCTTGCGCCTGATCAAGGCGCAGCGGCGACGGCGGGTTACGGCCTGCTGTTCGCACTGGCCGCACTGGGGGTGCTGGAACATCTGTTTCTGGCGTTCCCCCTGCATGAAGCGGCGTTGTGGCGCTGGGCTCAGGCCCCGGCCCGGCGCGCAGGAGAGGAATGAAGGGGGCCATGCGCCCCTGCGGCTTTGCGTCCCAGCGCCAAGCTGAAGCGAGTAAGGGAAGAGAGACGCCATGGATTATGAAGCGTTTTTTCAGGGCGAGCTTGAGGGCCTGAGGTCCGAGGGCCGCTATCGCGTCTTTGCCGACCTTGAGCGCAAGGCCGGCGCCTTCCCCAATGCCGTGCGCCATGTGGACGGGCGACGCCAGGACGTGCAGGTCTGGTGCTCCAACGATTATCTCGGCATGGGCCAGCATCCCAAGGTGCTCGCCGCCATGCATGACGCGCTCGATCAGTGCGGGGCCGGCGCTGGCGGCACGCGCAACATCTCCGGGACCAATCATTACCACGTGCTGCTGGAAGAAGAGCTCGCCGACCTTCACGGCAAGGAAAGCGCGCTGCTGTTCACCTCGGGCTATGTGTCCAACTGGGCCGCGCTCGGCACGCTGGCGGCCAAGCTGCCCGATTGCGTGGTCCTGTCAGACGCAGGCAACCATGCCTCGATGATCGAAGGGATCCGCCACTCCCGCGCGGAGCGTCACGTCTTCAAGCACAACAGCCCGGAAGATCTCGACCGGTTGCTCTCCCGCGTGGCGCCGGGCCGGGCGAAGCTGGTGGCGTTCGAGAGCGTCTATTCGATGGATGGCGACATTGCGCCCATCAAGGAAATCCTCGACGTGTGCGAGGCGCACGGCGCCATGAGCTACATCGATGAAGTACACGCCGTCGGCCTTTATGGCCCGCGCGGCGGGGGCGTGGCCGAGCGCGAAGGCCTGATGGACCGGATCACAGTCATCGAGGGCACGCTGGGCAAGGCCTATGGCGTGATGGGCGGCTATATCGCGGCCTCGCGCGCGCTGGTGGATTTCGTGCGCAGCTTCGCGTCCGGCTTCATCTTCACGACGGCGCTGCCGCCATCGGTGGCGGCGGGCGCTCTGGCGAGCGTGAAACATCTCAAGGAAAGCGCAATCGAGCGCGCCCGCCATCAGGCGGTGGTCGCCAAGGTGCGCCGCAAGCTGAAGGCGATCGGCATCCCCACGATGGATAATCCCAGCCACATCATTCCGGTGATGGTGTGCGATCCGGTGAAGTGCAAATGGATCTCCGACTGGCTGATGGAGCACCACGGCATCTACGTCCAGCCGATCAATTATCCCACCGTCGCCCGCGGGACCGAGCGGCTGCGCGTCACGCCTTCGCCGGTGCATTCCGATGCGGATGTGGAGCGGCTTGTGGCGGCGCTGTCTGATATCTGGTCGCAGTGCGCGCTCGCGCGCGCGGTGGCGTGAGCGATCAGGCGCTCGCCGCCCCAGCGGGGGGACGGGCGCGGACCGATCCGGCGTTCATCCCCGGCATCGGGCCCGATGGCGGCCTTTACCCGATCGAGAAGATGGCCGCCCACAGGGCTGGGGCGTTTCACCTGGCGGTGTCGGTCTTTGTGTTCGACGGCGACGATCTGCTGATCCAGCAGCGCGCAGCGGGCAAATATCACTGCGCCCTTCAGTGGGCGAACACCTGTTGCTCGCACCCGCATTGGGGTGAAGCCCCGGCGGAGGCCGCAGCACGCCGGCTGCGCGAGGAGCTGGGCGTTGTTCTAGCGCTCACGCCGGCTGACATTGTCGATTATCGCGCAGAGGTGACCGACGGCCTGATCGAGCATGAGCGCGTGCATGTTTTTCGCGCCGAGATCGCCCGTTCGGCGCTGATCCTGTCGCCGGACCCGTCCGAGGTGGCGGCCACGCGCTGGGCCGACCGGCGCACGCTCCAGGCCGAGGCCCGCAGGGCGCCGGAGCGCTTTGCGCCCTGGTTCCGCATCTACCTCGACCGTTGGGAAGAGCTCGGCCTCTGATCCCGCAGGGGCGGGCGATCAGCGCAAACGCGACCGCCCGCCGTCCCTTGGGGCTTAGAACGTCACCTTCAGCCGGCTGTAGTAATACGCTCCGTTGAAGCCGATCGGCGAGACGAAGTCGTAGGGCAGGCTGCCGAAGTAATTCAGGAGATCGTTCGAGAGCTCGGGGTATTCGTCGAGCACGTTCTGCCCGCCGATGGCCAGCGCCAGCCGATCAGTCAGCTGAAGCTCGGCTTCGAGATCGACCTGGGTGCGCGCATCGAACTTCTGATCCGGCTCGAAGCCGCCGCCGAAATTGAACACCCGCACCGCCGAGCCATAGTGGGTGGCCCGCGCAACGAGGCTCAGCCGCTCGCCAGTCCAGCTCAGCGTGCCGATCAGCTTGGACCGCGGCGAGGCGCTGACCACCGTGTTGCGCTCCTCCGGCCCGATCAGCACCTGGCCCACGCCAAGCGCGCGCAGCGCCTGCGGCGTGGGATCAACGCCCTCGATCGTGGTCTTGGCGTAATTATAGGCGAGGCTGGCGAACAGGGATCCGCCAAACAGGTCGGAAGTGTGGCTCGCCACCACGTCCACGCCGTTGGTTTCGGTATCGATCGCATTGGTGAAGAAGTTCACCGCCGTGATGCCCGCAGCGGCTGCGCCAAACCGCTGGTTCAACAGCGCGCTCACCGGGGCGCCGCTGATCCGCTCGGACAGCGTGATGCGGTCATCGAGCTGGATCTGGAACGCATCCACCGTCAGCGTCAGCAGGCTGGACAGCTGCAGCGTGAAGCCGGCCGAGAGGTTGAAGCTCTCCTCCGCATCGAGGTCGCTGGCGCCCAGCGCGCGCGCGATCGGGTTGGAGGGGGCCAGCGTGTTGATCGTGGTCAGGCGCCCGCCGTCGCCAAAGCTCGTCACCGCGAACTGATAGGCGCTCTGGCTGAGAGAGGGCGCGCGGAAGCTGTTGGAAACCGAGCCACGGAAGGACAGGCCATCCAGCGGCGCCCAGCGCGCGGAGAGCTTGCCGGAGAGCGCCTCGCCGAAATCCTCATAGGATTCAAGACGGCCTGCCGCCACGACTGACACCTGCTCGGACAGATCCACCGAGAGCTCGCCGTAGGCGGCAAGGACGCTGCGATCCACATCGGCGGCGTCTTCAGGGCGCAGGCCTGGGCCCGCCTGGGCGCCCACAGGCCGACCCACGCTCCCGCCGGCGCGCCAGGAGTCCGGATCGCCGGGCTTGCTCTCGAACGTCTCGGCGCGGGCCTCCACGCCAAGCGCCAGCGCCGCATCGGATCCAAACCCGAGGTTCACCGGGCGGTTGAGGTCGATGTTGATCGCCAGAAGCGAGGTTGAGAAGTCCGCAAGCCGGAAGCTGCGCGGGCTGAAGGCCCCGAGAGACGGGTTCAGCGAGTTCTTCACCCCAAACGTATAGTCATTGACCCCTACGTTCAGGCTGGCGTCCCAGTCCCAGCCGCCGATCACGCCCTTCAGGCCGGTGGTGACGGCGATGTCCTGGTTCTTGCCGGTGGTCACCGGGCGATAGCCGTTGGGATAGATCGTCTTGATGTTCCGGAAATCATCCGGGTAGCGGAAGAAGGCCGCGCCTTCGCCCTCGCGCTGGTTCACGGTGGCGAAGCCATAGACGGTGTAATCGGCCAGCGGCAGCTCGCCATTCACCCAGAGATTGAGATTCTGGAGCTCCGGATCGCCCGGCCGGAAGTTGCGCTGGCCCCGGAAGCGCAGATTGTCGGGCGTCTGCTCTTCGAAGAAGGCGATCTGGTCGAAGCCGGCGCGGTTGGTCTCTTCGCGGTTCTGATATTCCGCGCCAAAGCGCAGGAAGCCGCCATCGCCCAGAGCGACGCCATAGCTGCCGGCGAGCTGGAGGGTGCGGCCATCGGTGATGTCCTGGCCCGTGGGCTCGAAGTCCGTGATGTGGGCGCCATAAGACACAGACGCCTCGCCGCCTTCCGGGCGCGCGTCCAGGATGACGTTGATCACCCCGGCGATGGCATCGGAGCCGTACTGGGCCCCGGCGCCGTCGCGCAGCACTTCGATCCGGCCGATCGCGTTCACGGGGATGGAGGCGAAGTCCACCGGCGTGGTGCCGCGGCCGAGCTTGGCTTCCAGATTGACCACCGAAGTGGGGTTGCGCCGCTTGCCATTGACCAGCACCAGCGTCTGGTCCGGGCTCATGCCGCGCAGCTGGGCGGCGCGCACGATGTCGGCCGGGCCGGAGGTGGACTGGCGCTGGAAGTTGAAGCTGGGCGCCAGAACGTTCAGCGCGGCGTTCAGGTCGCCGCCGGCGCTCACGCGCGCGATTTCCGCGCCCTGGAGCACGTCGATCGGCACGGTGGATTCCAGAACCGAGCGTTCGCCGCCTGCCCGCACCCCGGTGACGACGACTGCGTCGGCGCGGGTCACGGCCTCCTGGGCGCTGGCGGCGCTGGCGAAAGCAGACAGAGCGGCGCCCAGAAACAGGGCGGAGCGGATGGTGCGCGTCATGTGTGTCCCCTCAGGGCCAGGCGAGGCCCAGACGGCGCGCGGGTAGCACGCCGCGCGCGCAGATACACTGAAGTGTCACAGAACCAAGGCTGAACCTTGCGTTATCCGGGAGGCGAAGGCTTCACGGGGTCGTGAGGCGCGGCCCGGATCATCACCTCTTCGGCCTCCGCCCAGTGCTTTTCGACAAGCAGGCGCATCACCTGGGCGTCGTCGAAGAAGATCGCGCCCTTGACGCCGTCGAGCACGGCTTTGGCGACATTATCGAGGTCGATGGCCGGCAGTTCCTTGCGCAGCGAAAGCCGGATCTCGACGCAGAAGTCGCCCCAGCGCGGGCGGACGGGAAAGTCGCGCCGGAGGAAATCGCGCAGGAGCTGCTTGTAGACGCGGGCCTGGCTCGTCACCTCGCCAAGCCGAAGCTCGATCGCCTCGCCATCACGCCGGGCGCGCACGCGGGCCGAGCCCGTCCAGCCGCCATTCACCGGCTCGCCCATGCCGCCGCCTCTTCCAGCAGGGTGGACAAGGGCAGGGCGGCGTCGAGCCGCAACGCCTCCGGGCCGGGGGGCTCAAGTGTCTCCAGCTGGCTTGAAAGCAGTGCTGGCGGAAAGAAATGGCCAGCGCGCGTCTCCAGCCGTGCGCGCAGCAACGCCTCCGGCGCGCAAAGCCAGATGAAGCGAACCCCTGGCCCAAGCGCGGCGCGGTAGGCTGCTTTCAACGCCGAGCAGGTCAGCACGCCGCCTCCGGTCAGTGCGGTGCGGCACGCCGCCAGCCACGGCGCCCTGTCCTCGTCGGTCAGCGGCGTGCCCGCAGCCATGAGGGCGCGGTTGGCTGCGGGGTGCAGCAGATCGCCTTCGATGAATTGCACGCCCAGCCGAGCAGCCAGCGCCGCGCCCAGCGTGCTCTTGCCGGCCCCGGCCGCGCCCATCACCACAAGGCGGGTGGTCATGATGAGGCTGGCAGGCCGGTCGGCAGCCCATCGATGCTCTGGACATTCTTTTCCGCGCGATAGGCGGCAAGCCCGGCCTCGCCCTTCTTCTCCGCCCAGGCGACCAGACCGTCGCGCTCCCCGCGGTAGGCGTAGAAGGGCACGCCATAGCCGCACGAGGTCTGCACCCGCGCGATGGAAAGCTGGATGATCTGGCGCGCGCCCGGCGGCTCCGCCCCATCAAAGGCGCGCGCCAGCACCCCGGCATAGGCCGCCCCGCCGCGCGCCAGCGTCTCGCCCCGGCCATAGAGGCGCAGGATCAGGGGAGGCCCATCGAACGCGCAGAACATCACGGTCAGCCGGCCATCCGCCAGCAGATGCGCGGCGGTCTCGTTGCCGCTGCCCGTCAGGTCGAGATAGCAGGCCGTGTTCTCGTTTAGCACGCGAAACGCCTTCGCGTCCTTGGGCGAGAGGTTGATATGGCCTTCCGCCGCTGCGCTCGCCGTGAAGAACACGTGCTGGCGGCCGATAAAGCGGCGGTGCTCGGGCGAAAGCGCGGGGAAAACGTCGGCCATGCCGGCAGCCTAGCGCGCCTGCCGGCGCTGGTCACTGGACGTTCATCCAGCAAAGCGCTTGTCTGCCGCCGTGATTTCAAACTCCCCCCTCACGAGCGGCGAGGCGCTTTGGTTCAGGCTGGCGGTGGGGGGCGTGTTTGGCCTTGCGATTGGCTTGATGTCGACGCAACTCGCGAGCGCGGCCGACATCGACGCCTGGCGCGCCATGGTGCTGTCCGTGCTGACGCTAGGCGCCTTCGTGCTCTGGGCGGGCGCGGGCGCGATGCGCCGGTTCAGCCTTGCGGCGTGGGCGGCGTGCGCTTTCGGGCTGATCGCGCTGATGGCCTGGCATGCCAAAGCCCACCTCGAGCCGGAGATCCTGTGGTGGTCGCCGGTCTCGGCTGTCCTGATCGGCCCGATGCTCTTCATCGCGCACGAGCTTGTCTCCAGCGCCGATCAGGCGGGCCGCGTCATCGCGCCCTATCGGCTCTATTTCGAGGAGGCCTGGAAACGCGGCGTGCAGCTGGCGCTCGCCATCGCTTTCACCGTCCTGTTCTGGGGCATCCTCTGGCTGGGCGCGACGCTTCTGGGCTTCATCGGGTTCGACTGGCTGCGCGACCTGTTGGGTCGGCCATGGATCGCTGTGCCGCTGACGGGCCTTGCGCTTGCCGCTTCGGTCCATCTTGCCGATGTTCAGCCCAGGCTTCTGGGCAGCGTGCGCGGGGTGATCCTCGGGGTTCTGTCCTGGCTGTTGCCGGTGATCGCTGCGGTGGGGGCGCTGTTTGCCGCCAGCCTCGCCGTCAGCGGCCTCCAGCCGCTGTGGGACACGAACGCCGCCACGATCACGCTGCTTGCGGCCTGCATCGGCTTTGTCCTGCTGATCAACGCGGCCTATCAGGACGGACCGGACGATGCCGCCCCCCACCCGGTGCTGGGCTGGAGCGTGCGGGGCGCAAGCCTGCTGCTTCTGGTCTTTTCGGTGCTGGCGGCATGGAGCCTGTGGCTGCGGATTGCGCAATATGGGCTGACCCAGGACAGGGTGCTGGCGGGCGTTGCGGTGATCATCGCGCTGGCGTTCGGCGTGGGCTATGGCCTCGCGGCCGTGCTCCCCGGGCGCTGGATGGCGTTGCTGGAGCGGGTGAATGTGGCGCTTGCGGTGCTGAAGGTGGCGCTGTTTGCAGCCCTGCTGACCCCGATTGCCCCGCCCGAGCGTCTGAGTGTGGATGATCAGCGCGCGCGCCTCGCCCAAGGGCTGGTGGACGCCCAGACGCTCGACTGGCGCCTTCTGGCCCAACAGACTGGCCGCTATGGCCGCGCAGCGCTTGAGGATATGGCCCGCAGCCCGGAGCCCAGCATCGCGCAGGCGGCGAAGCGTGCGCTCCAGGGCGATTTCCCGGAGCTCCCCGCCCCGGCTCAGCGGCCGCAAGATCGCCCCCTGCTCCAGGCGATCCCTGTGGTGTCGCCAGCGGGAGCCCGTCTGCCTGAGGGGTTTCTCGCCAGCGATTTCACCCGCCCGGCCGAACGCTCCGATCTGCGCCCCGGCTGTCTCCTGGCCCGGCAGGAGCCCATCCAGTGCAAAGCGGCTCTCCTTGATCTGACAGGCGACGCCACGCCGGAAATCCTGATCCTGGAGGGGCCGTCCCTCTTCATCTTCGCGCAGACGCCTGCGGGCTGGCGCGGCCAGCAGGCCTATCTCGACGCAGGCGGAGTGACCGCAGCGTTCGAGGCCGGCGATATCGCGGCCACGCCGTCGGTCTGGCGCGATGTGCGCATTGGCGAGCGGCTGCTGCGTCCTTCCGGCCCGCCGCCCGAGCCGCCCGCGCCCCGTCCCTGATCTCGCTTCAGGCCGGGTCCGGCCCGATCATTCTCGCGGGATCGACGATGGCGTCGAAATCCTCCGCCGGAATGCCCAGAGCAATCGCCTCCTCGCGCAGGGTGGTGCCGTTCTTGTGCGCGGTCTTGGCCACTTTGGCGGCGAGGTCGTAGCCGTATTTCTCCTTGAGCGGCGTCACCAGCATCAGCGAGTTCTTCAGCCCCCGCTCGATATTGTCGAGGCGCGGCTCGATGCCCACGACGCAATTGTCGGTGAAGCTGACGGCCGCATCGGCCAGAAGCTGGACCGACTGGAGGAAGTTGTAGGCCATCATCGGGTTGAAGACGTTCAGCTCGAAATGACCCTGGCTACCTGCAAACGCGATGGCGGCGTTGTTGCCGGCGATATGGGCGCAGACCTGGGTGAGCGCCTCGCACTGGGTGGGGTTCACCTTGCCCGGCATGATGGAGGAGCCCGGCTCGTTTTCAGGCAACGCCAGTTCGCCCAGGCCCGAACGGGGGCCGGAGCCGAGGAAGCGGATGTCGTTGGCGATCTTGAAGCAGGCCATCGCCACCGTGGTGATGGCGCCGTGGGTGAAGACCATCGCATCGTGGGCGGCCAGCGCCTCGAACTTGTTGGGCGCGCTGGTAAACGGCAGGCCGGTGATCGCCGCGATCCGGTCGGCCACGGCTTGTGCGAAGCCCGCAGGCGAAGCGAGGCCCGTGCCCACCGCCGTGCCGCCCTGCGCCAGCTCCATCAGCATGGGCAGCGTCATCTCGATGCGCTTGATCCCGTTTTCGATCTGCTGGGCGTAGCCGGAAAACTCTTGGCCCAGCGTCACAGGTGTCGCGTCCTGCGTGTGGGTGCGGCCGATCTTGATGATGGCTTTCCACGCCTGAGCCTTGTCGTTGAGCGCATTGTGGAGCACGCGCAGCGCCGGCAGCAGATCGTGCGCCACGCGCTGGGCGCAGGCGATGTGCATGGCGGTTGGGAAACAGTCGTTCGACGACTGGCTCATATTGACGTGATCGTTGGGGTGGACCGGCTTCTTGGAGCCCATCTCCCCGCCCAGCATCTCGATGGCGCGGTTGGAAATCACCTCGTTCGCGTTCATGTTGGACTGGGTGCCCGAGCCGGTCTGCCAGACCACCAGCGGGAAATGATCGTCGAGCTTGCCCTCGATCACCTCCTGGGCGGCCTTCACGATCACCTCGCCGATCGCGGGATCGAGCTTGCCGAGCGCCATGTTGGCCTCCGCCGCCGCCCGCTTCACCACGCCAAGGGCCGAGACGATGCTGGCGGGCTGCTTTTCCCAGCCGATCCTGAAATTGCCGAGCGAGCGTTGCGCCTGCGCACCCCAGTATCGCGTGGCGTCGACCTCGATCGGGCCGAAGGTATCGGTTTCGGTGCGGGTGGCCGACATTCGCGTCTCCCAAAGACAAAGGCGCGCTTCGTTTAGCGGGGTCTCGCTGCGGCGCAACCTTGCCCTTTGGTCGTGTGCTGCGGCGCCAAAGCCACAGGCGGCTCGTCCTGCGTCGGCGCCAATCCGCCTTGATTGACGAGGTCGCGTATTTGCCACAGGTATAGTCGCTCAGCGATTGCGCCGCGCCTGTTCCGGCCGGCGACCCAACACCACAGTCGGGGGACGACCACCATGCGCAGCATCCTCACCGGACTTCTGTCCGCAACCTGCCTTTCGGGCGTGGCGCTGATCGGCGCGCCTGCGTTGGCGCAATCCGCGCCTGCGGAGGGCCAGAGCGTCCGTCAGGCGCAGACAGTGGTGGTGACCGGCTCGCGCATCCGCCGCCAGGCGCTCGACAGCGCGACGCCGCTCCAGATCTTCTCGCCGGAAGAGCTACGCCGCGACGCGATCTCCAGCCCCGAACAATTCATCATGTCGCTGAACTCGAACGGGAACGGCAACGACAATCTCGCCGCCCAGTCCGACGTGGCCGGCGATCCCGCCCAGCGCAACGTCAATGGCGGCAGCTTCGCCAACCTGCGCGGTCAGGGCTCCGGCGGCACGCTCGTGCTGCTCAACGGGCGCCGCCTGGCCACCCACGGTCTCGCCACCAATGGCGCGGTGGATGTGAACCAGATCCCGCTCGCCGCGATCGAGCGGATCGAAACCCTGAAAGACGGCGCTTCGGCCATTTACGGCACCGACGCCATCGGCGGGGTGATCAACTACATCCTGAAGGAAGACTTCGAGGGCCTGACGCTCAACGCCTTCTCCGACATCACGGAAGCCGGCGGCGGCAATATCTTCTCGGGCTCCATCGCCGGCGGCTATGGCGATCTTGAAGAGCAGGGCTTCAACCTGATGGCGGTCGTCTCCTATCGGGAGAACGACATCCTGACCGCGCGCGAGCGGCCATTCGTCTTCACCCAGGACGTGGCGCGCGGCCTGGCGGTCGATACGCGCGGCACCCCGTTCGGCACCATCTTCCCGGCCACCGGCTCGCTTTTCACCACGGCCACTGCGCCCTTCCTCCCGGGATCGACCAACCGGGCGACTGGCGGCATCAATCCGCTGGATCTGCCGGGCAATCTGGGCTGCGGCGCCATCGCTGATCAGGTTCCCTATGACGAGCTGCTCTGGGCCATTCCAGGCGCGGCCTTCGCCTGCGGCTACGACACTGGCCGGGCCGGCATCCTGCAACAGCCGCAAGAGAGCCTGAACTTCATCGTGCGCGGCGTCGCCAAGCTCGGCGAGCACAAGATCGCGCTCGAATACACCGGCTCGAACGCCGAATCGGCGCGCCAGTTCTCCGAAATCCAGCTCTTTCCGGGCAACGTGGGCCTCGCAACGGACTTCGGCTATCGCCGGACGGCGCAGAACGCCGCGATCTACGACCGCGTGTTCAACCAGCTTCAGGCGGCCTTCCCCGGCCAGGTTCCCGAAGCAAACCGTGGTCTGCCGATCGCCTATCGCTGGCGCTGCATGGAATGCGGTCCGCGCCGGATCGACACCGAGGTCGACACGGGTCGCGCGCTCCTCACCTTCCAGGGGCCGCTGCCGTTCCTCTCGGACTGGCAGTATGAACTGGGCGTGCTGGAAGGCTTCAGCGAGGCAAGCTCGGTCACCGGCGGCGGGTATTACTATCAGGCCACCAACGCCGCGCTCGGCGTGACGGGCATTCGCGACGTGATGCGCACTGGCATCATCAATCCGTTCCTGCTGCCGGGCGAGCGTCAGTCGCAGGCGGCGCTTGATCTGCTGCGTTCGGCGGAAGCGCGCGGCATCCAGATCGCCAGCGGCCGCGCGGAAGTGACGGCGGTGGACTTCTCCGTGAACGGCTCGCTGTTCTCGCTTCCGGCGGGCGACGTGCAGGCGGCGCTGGGCGTGGACTACCGCGAGGAGCGCTACGCCTTCCTCGGCGAAGCGCGTGCGCCCACGGCCCGTCCCTTCATCGAGGGCGCCCCCATCGACGCCAAGCCCGCGCTTGCCGATGTGAGCCGCGAGATCTGGGCCTTCTACGGCGAAGTGCTGATCCCCGTGCTCAGCACGCTGGAAGTCTCGCTGGCGGTTCGCCACGACGATTACAGCGGCATCGGCGGCACCACGAACCCGAAGGTCACGGCGCGCTATCGTCCGTTCGACTGGATCGCGTTCCGCGGCTCCTACAACACGGGCTTCCGCGCGCCGAGCTTTGCGCAATTGTTCGATCCCATCTCGACAGCGCCCTATCAGGGCGCAGACCTGACCGATCCGCGCACCTGCCCAGGCGGGGTGGTGAATGTGGCGCTTCCCGGTTGCGCCACCGGTCTGACGGGGCTGGTCACCATCTCGGGCGGCAAGCCTGACCTCGAGCCTGAAGAGTCCGAGCAATTCTCCGTCGGTTTCGTGATGGAGCCGATCGAGCGCTTGAGCTTCTCGGTCGATTTCTGGCGGATCGAGCGCACCAACGTGCCGGTGATCTTCTCGCCCATCACGCTGGCGCGGAATTTCAACCTGTTCCCCGAGCGCTTCGTGCGCAATGCGGCGGGCCAGCTCACCGGCGTGGACCAGCGGATCATCAATTCCGGCGGCGCGATCACCGAAGGGGTGGAATTCTCCGGCCGCTACAGCTTCGACGCCTACGAGGGCACGGTGAACCTCGGCCTCGACGGCACGCTGCTGACCAAGAAGCGCGAACGGCTCCTGCCCAACGCGCCTTACGGCCCCAGCCTGATCGGCGTGTTCAGCTTCTATGGCGACCTTGGCCTCGAGTGGAAGCACACCGGCTTCGTGAGCTGGCGCAAGGACGACTGGACCGTCTCGCTCAGCCAGATGTGGCGTTCGGGCTACCTCAATCAGGTGCTGCCCGGCGTCGCTGGCGGGCTGGTGCGGCCACCCGATCTGGTCACCGAGACCGAAGAATACATCACCTACAACCTGTCGGTGGCGTGGCGCGGGATCGAAGGGCTGGAGGCCACCTTCGGCATCAAGAACCTGTTCGATGAAGATCCGCCGTTTGCGATCTCCTACAATTCCGCCTTCGGCAACGGCAGCTCGTGGGAGCCCCGCGTGGCCGATCCGCGCGGCCGCGCCGTCACGCTGAACCTGAACTACGCGTTCTGATCGGGCGCCAAGAAGGCTCCGCTGTAAGGCCCGCGCTCCGGCGCGGGCCTTTTTTGCATGGTCGGATCACTCCGCCGGGGTGGACCCGCGCGCCCGCCGCGCGAGCGGCCGCACGACAAACACGATCAGGAGCCACACCATCCCGGCCGCCGCCAGGAACAGAAGCGCGCTCTGATTTTCCCGCGTGAACAGCTCCGTCAGCCCGTGCCCGGCGAACGCCACCAGCACGATCTTCGGCACGATGCCCACGCCCGTGCCGCCAAAGAACCAGGAGGCGCGCATCTGGCTCACGCCAAGAGCCATATTGACCATGATGAATGGTCCCGACGGGATCAGCCGGATGATCAGCGCGGCCAGAAACCCGTTTGCCGCCACCACGCCCGCGATACGCTGCACAAAGCCAGCGCCCAGCCGATCGAGCATGCCCGCGCCGCCATGCCGGCCCAGCAGAAACCCGACGCCGGCCGAGATCATGGTGGCGATCCAGGACAGGATGATCCCCTCGGCGGGGCCGAACACGGCCACTGTGGCGGCGATCAGCGCGATCTGGGGAGCGCCCACAAAGGCAAGCAGCGTGAACGTGCCGGTCACCGCCAGCGGCGCCCACCACGCATCGCGCAGCGCGCGCAGGAAGCCCGCCACCGCCCCGTCCTGCACGTCGAGAAACAGGATGCCGGCGGTCAGGATCAGGCCGGCGCCGCCGAACAGCAGCGTGGACACCCAAAGCGCACGGGCGGCCTTGGCGTCCATCTCGGTAAAGAAGCGAAAGAGTGCGTTCATGACGGCAGGCGCGCGCGAGGGATTCGCAGCCTGCACAAGATAGGCGCTCGCTGCGCCCTGCGCGACTGAAGCTTCTGCAAGCTGTCAGCGCGGCTGGTCGGCGCTCTTTTCCGCGCCTGTGCCTTCAGCGGCCTTGCGCCGGCGCAGATTGGCGCGCAGCGCCTGCTTCAGGCGCTCCTCGCGATCCGGCTTCGGGGCAGGGGGGTGATCGGTCATGGCTGCATTCTCCCCCGCGCGCGGCTTGGCGCCAAGCGCCGATGTCGCTAAAACCCGCGCCTCGCCGGTCAAGGCCGCCGCAGTAGCTCAGTGGTAGAGCGCGTCATTGGTAATGACGAGGTCGGGAGTTCAATCCTCCCCTGCGGCACCAGCGGCTTTGCTGGCCCCCGATATCGCAAGCTTCAGCGCTATAGCGGACCAGCCCGCCCCTCGCCGACGAATTTTCTGGAAATGGGGTGGATCCAACCCCAATGGCGCCCCGCCGTTGGCGATGATGAGAACTACGTTTACGCCATAGCCCTATGATCGGAAGGGGGCCCCATCAGGAAAGAACGTCCGCCCGGTCCTCTTGCTCACCGTCGGTTACCTGTAGGATCATCGTGAACGACGAGAGGACGGCGTTTGTGCCACAGTAGGTGACCATCTGCCCGTCTTCGAAAAAATGCTGGTTTAGGGGGCCGAAGCATTCCCTTGGCAGCGGGCGCAAGGCCCTGGGATTGTGGAACACTTGCAGTTCGTCGGCCCACCCCTCTGAATAGCCTTCGGTACCAACCTCCTCGACGAACCGCGTGCCCACGACGGCGTTCGGGTCGGGGTCGTATCGAATGCCCGAGCGAATGTAGCGATGCTTCGGAGGCGCGTAGCCGGCCAAGACGCCGATTCGGTCAAACTTGGCCAAT
>JBIIUJ010000149.1:0-5731 GCA_044340025.1 Caulobacterales bacterium | reverse complement strand
CCCGGCGGCGGCGGCGGCCTGCTTCTCTTCCAGTTTCAGCTTGCCAGCTTTCAGCCCCAGCGCCGGCCGGCCGAGCGCGACCGCGCCGGACGAGACGATGACAACGCTGGTCTTTTCCGCGCGCAGGGCGGCGATGTCGGCGGCCATGGCGGCAAGCCAGGCGGCTCTGGGCGCCCCGGTTTCACCGTCCGCGATCAGCGCCGAGCCGAACTTCAACACAACGCGCCTGGCGCCGGCAAGGCTCATGGCCGCCACATGTCGGGCTCGGGCGCGGCGGCGACGGCCTCCTCTCCGCGCGTGCGCGCCACTTCGCGCCACAGCCCGGCCAGCGCCTCACGCACTCCGGCCCCGGAGACGCCAGACAGCGCCAGCGCGGGCTTGCCGGCCGCTTCGGACAAAGCGGCGCGCTTTTCAGCCAGGGCGTCGGGATCGAGCGCGTCGATCTTGTTCAGCGCCACGATCTCCGGCTTGTCCACGATGCCGCCGCCATAGGCGCCAAGCTCGGTCCGCACAGTGCGATAGGCCCCGGCCACATCCTCCTGCGTGCCGTCCACCAGATGCAGCAGGGCCGCGCACCGCTCGACATGGCCAAGAAAGCGCGTGCCGAGGCCAGCACCCTCGGCAGCGCCCTCTATCAGGCCGGGAATGTCAGCCAGCACAAAGGTCTGCTCCCCGACGCTCGCCACGCCGAGATTGGGATGCAGCGTGGTGAAGGGATAATCCCCGATCTTGGGCGTCGCGCTGGTGACGGCGGCCAGGAACGTGCTCTTGCCGGCGTTGGGCAGGCCCACAAGGCCGGCGTCTGCGATCAGCTTCAGCCGCAGCCAGACCCAGCGCTCCACCCCGGGCAGGCCGGGGTTGGCGTGGGTGGGGGCCTGATTGGTCGGGCCCTTGAAGCGCATGTTGCCCCAGCCGCCGTTGCCGCCCTTGGCGAGCACCACGCGCGCGCCTTCCTCGGCAAGGTCAGCCAGCAGGGTTTCCTTGTCCTCCTCGAGGATCTGGGTGCCCACCGGCACTTTCAGGATCAGGTCAGGCGCAGCCGCGCCGTTGCGCTGCTTGCCCATGCCGTGGCCGCCGGTGCGGGCCTTGAAATGCTGCTGGAAGCGATAGTCGATCAGGGTGTTGAGGCCGTTCACCGCCTCCACGATCACATCCCCGCCGCGCCCGCCGTCGCCGCCGTCCGGCCCGCCATATTCGATGAACTTCTCGCGCCGGAACGAGACGCATCCCCCCCCGCCATTGCCGGAGCGGACATAGATCTTGGCCTGGTCGAGGAATTTCATGTCCGTTCTTTACGGGCGGGCCGCACACCGGGCAATCGCGGCGCGCCGTGGCGGTCTGGGCACCTTCAGGGCAGCCAGGGCGTCGCCAGCCGCCGCTTCTCCTCATGGGCGGCGATCGCCGCGTCCTGCAGGAGGCTTTCCCCGATCTCGTCGAGGCCGGCCATCAGGCTCTGCTTGCGGCCGGGATCGATGCTGAATCGAACCACCGCGCCCGATGGGCTGGTGATGGTCTGGGCTTCCAGATCCACCGCGAAGCGGTGATTGCCGCCGCGCGCCTCTGCAGCCAGCGCCTCGGCGTCGGCCTGCGTCACGATGGCGGGCAGAACGCCGTTCTTGAAACAATTGTTGTAGAAAATGTCGGCGAAGCTCGACGCCGCCACACAGCGGATCCCAAAATCCACCAGCGCCCAGGGCGCATGCTCGCGCGAAGAGCCGCAGCCGAAGTTCGGCCCCGCGATCAGCATCCCGGCGCCGGCGTATTCCGGCCGGTTCAGCACGAAATCCGGGTTGGGCCGGCCCGCCTCGTCATAGCGCATGTCGTGGAACAGGCCCTTGCCGAGGCCCTTGCGCTCGATTGTGGAGAGATACTGCTTGGGGATGATCTGATCGGTGTCCACGTTCACGATCATCAGGGGCGCGGCGATTGCGTTCAGGGTGTCGAAGGGCTGCATCATGCAAACTCCCGGATATCGGCCAGCCGCCCGGTCACGGCCGCTGCCGCCGCCATCGGCGGGGAGAGCAGATGGGTGCGGCCGAGCCGGCCCTGACGGCCCTCGAAATTGCGGTTGGAGGTGGAGGCGCACCGCTCATACGGGGCGAGCTTGTCCGGGTTCATCCCCAGGCACATGGAGCAACCGGGCTCGCGCCACTCGAACCCGGCCGCGATGAACACCTGATCCAGCCCCTCTTCCTCGGCGAGCGCCCGCACGAGGCCGGAGCCAGGCACCACCATCGCGCGCACATGCGGGGCGATCGTCTTGCCGCGCAGGATGGCGGCGGCCGCGCGTAGATCCTCGATCCGCGAATTGGTGCAGGAGCCGATGAACACCCGGTCGATCTTCAGCCCGGTCAGCTTTTCGCCAGGCGCTATGCCCATGTAGGCGAGCGCGCGCTCGGCCGCCTCGCGCCGGACGGGATCGTCAAAGCTCGCCGGATCGGGGGCGGCGGCGTCGATGGGGGCGACCTGCTCGGGGTTGGTGCCCCAGGTGACGAGCGGCGCGATGCTCGCGGCAGGGATTTCGATCACGGTGTCGAACACGGCATCGGCGTCGGAGTGCAGACTGCGCCAGAAGGCGGCCGCCATCTCCCAGCCCCCGCCTTTCGGCGCGCTGGGCCGGCCCTTCAGATAGGCGAAGGTGGTCTCGTCGGGCGCGACGAGACCGGCGCGCGCGCCAGCCTCGATCGCCATGTTGCAGAGCGTCATGCGCCCTTCCATCGACAGGGCGCGGATCGCCGAGCCGCGATACTCGATCACATGGCCGGTGCCGCCGGCGGTGCCGAGCCGGCCGATGACGGCGAGGGCCACATCCTTGGCCCCGACGCCGGGGGCAAGATCGCCCTCCACCACCACGGCCATATTCTTCATCTTGCGGGTGCGCAGCGTCTGGGTGGCGAGCACATGCTCCACCTCCGACGCGCCGATCCCATGCGCGAGAGCGCCGAACGCGCCGTGCGTGCTGGTGTGGCTGTCGCCGCAGACGATGGTCATGCCGGGCTGGGTCCGGCCCTGCTCCGGCCCGACGACATGGACGATGCCGTTCCTGATATCGCCCATCGGGAAACACTCGATCCCGTGCTCCGCCACGTTCTTCTCCAGCGTGGCGAGTTGCAGCCTGGCTTCGGGATCCTGCACGCCCGCGAGGCCTGCGGCCTGGTTTTGGGTGGGCGTGTTGTGATCGGCCACCGCCAGCGTCAGGTCTGGCCGGCGCACAGGCCTGCCTGCCGCGCGCAGCCCCTCGAACGCCTGCGGCGTCGTCACCTCGTGGATCAGGTGCAGATCGATGAAGAGCAGGCTTTCGCCGGTGGGCAGGGTCGCAGCGACATGCGCGTCCCAGATCTTGTCGTAGAGCGTCTTGGCCATGATGGGGGCCATGTAGCGAGGCAGGCGTCCTTTCGCCAACCCCGGAGTGCGCCGGCGCCCGCGGTTCAGGGAGTCTGGGCCGCGCCGGCGTTGCGCGCCGCGGCGCGACGGCTAGAGTCAGCCTCCATGCCCGCCGCGCCCCGCATCGACCCGAAGACCGTTTTCACGCCCGAAGAATGGGGCCGCCTCACTGCGCGGTCCGATCTTCTGGGCCTCGGCATGGTGGCGCACGCCTGGGCGCTGATCGTGCTGGCGGCGGCGCTGTTTGCGGCCTTTCCCAATCCGCTGACCTGGCTTGTCGCGGTGATGGTCATCGGCGCGCGCCAGCTGGGCCTAGCCATCCTGATGCATGAGGCGGCCCATGGCGGGCTGGCGAAGGATCGCGCGCTGAACGATTGGGTGGGCCAGTGGCTCTGCGCCGCGCCGGTGGGGGCCGACCTTGGGGCCTATCGCGCCTATCACCTCAGGCATCACAAATTCACCCAGCAGGCCGAAGACCCCGATCTGGGTCTTGCCGCGCCTTTCCCGGTTTCGCCGGGCAGCTTCCGGCGCAAGGCGCTGCGCGATCTCACCGGCCAGACCTTCTTCAAGCAGCGCATCGCCCCCGTGATCGCTGCGCTGAAGGGGCGGCGCGGCGGCCTCCCGCGCGAGGGTCAGGTGGTGGGCGGGCACAAGGCGTTTCACCGCTATCTGATCGCCAATGCGCTTGTGTTGGCGGCGTTTCTGGCGGCCGGTCAGGGCTGGGCGTTTCTCACGCTCTGGATGGCGGCGCAGGCCACATGGTTTCCCTTCGTCACCCGGCTGCGCAACATCGCCGAACACGCCTGCCTGCACGAAGCGCAGGACCCATGGCGGCATGCGCGCACCACGCTTGCGGGCCCGCTCGAGCGGCTGCTTATCGCGCCCTACTGGGTGCATTTCCATGCCGAGCACCATCTGTGGCCCTATCTGCCGGCCTATCGGCTGAGCGAGGCCCACCGCCTGCTCGCCGCCAAGGGGCGCACGGCGGCCATGGCGATCGCGCCATCCTATCGCGCGGTGCTTGCTGAGGCGGTGCGCGCCGCGTGATTGCAGACCCTGGCGCCTTCATCGCGCGCGAGACCCGGATCGAGCGCCCGCCCCACTGCCCGGAGATTGCGCTGCATCTGGCCTCGGACGCCGTCCCGCTGTGGCAGGCGACGGAGGAGGAGCTGGGGGCCATGGGCCTGCCGCCGCCCTTCTGGGCGTTCGCCTGGGCGGGCGGGCAGGCGCTTGCGCGCTACGTGCTCGATCATCCCGCGATCGTGCGAGCAAAGCGCGTGCTCGATTTCGCATCCGGCTCCGGTCTCGTCGCCATCGCGGCCATGCAGGCGGGCGCAAGCGCGGCGCTGGCGTTCGATATCGACGGCTTCGCGATTCAGGCGATCGGCATGAATGCGCGCCTGAATCGCGTGGCGGTGACCGCGCTGGACGCCGACGTGATCGGGCGGCTCGACCTTGGCGTGGACGTCGTGCTGATCGGCGATTGCGCCTATGAACGCGACCTGGCCGAGCGGGTGTTTGTCTGGGCCCGCGCGCTGGAGGCGGCCGGCGTGAGCGTGCTGATCGGCGATCCCGGCCGCAGCTATCTGCCCCGCGCCGCGCTGGAGCCGCTGGCTGACTACCGCATCGCCGTGACGCGCGCGCTGGAAGACGCCGAGGTGAAGGAAACCCGTGTCTGGCGGCTGAAGCGGAGCGAAGCATGACGGCCGAGACCCTGGCGCCGGACGATCCTGCCTATCGGGCCGCAGCGCGCGCACAGGTGGACGCCTCCAATCCCAATGCGTCGGCGTGGGTTACGGCGAATGCGGGCGCCGGCAAGACCAAGGTGCTGGTGGACCGGATCGCGCGGTTGCTCTTGCTGCCGGAGGCGAGCCCGGACCGCATTCTGGCCATCACCTACACCAAGGCGGCCGCCAACGAGATGCAGGCCCGCCTCTTTGCCCAGCTGGGCGACTGGTCGATCGCCACCGATGCGGCGCTGACCCAGGCGCTGAACCGGATCGAAGGCCTGCCCCAGAGCCAGCCGCGCGAGGCCGCAGAGCTCAGCCGCGCGCGCCGCCTGTTCGCCCGGGCGCTCGAAACGCCAGGCGGGCTGAAGATCCAGACGATCCACGGCTTCTGCACCACGCTGCTGCAGCGCTTCCCGCTGGAGGCTGGCCTGACGCCGGGCTTCAGCGTGCTGACGGAGGCCGAGACAGACGCTCTGCGGGCGGATGCCGATGCGGCCGTGGTTGCTGATCCCGCGCTTCTGGCCGCGCTTGGCGTGGCGTGGGATGCGGCGGGGCAGGAGACGCTCGACCTCGCCTTGCGCGCCGCCACGCAGGACCGCAGCCGCTGGCGGCGCATC
>JBIIUJ010000148.1:0-5755 GCA_044340025.1 Caulobacterales bacterium | reverse complement strand
TGACTTAAGCCCAAGCGCATGGCTGCCGGGGCGCAGCAAGCTGCAACACAAAGACAGACGAGGGAGGCACCCATGGCGAGCATCTTGATCACAGGCGCAAGCCGGGGGCTGGGGCTGGCCCACGCGCAGGCCTATGCGGCCGATGGCTGGCAGGTGTTCGCCGCCTGCCGCGCGCCCGAAAAGGCCGACGCCCTGCGCGCCATACCCGGCGTGACGGTGCTGCGCCACGACGCCGCCGAGCGGGGCGGCGGCGGCGCCCTTGCCGAGCAGATCGGGGACGCGGCGATCGACGTCTTCATCAACAACGCCGGCATGTCCGGCGGCTGGGACGCCAGCCAGATGCTGTCCGGTTTCGACCGCGATCTCGCCGACCGCACCTTCGAGGTGAACGTCTGGGGCGCGATCGATGCGGCGCGCGCGGTCATGCCGGCCGTGGCGAAAAGCGCGCGCAAGACGATCGTGAACATCTCCTCCATGCTGGGATCCATGACGATCTGCACCAATCCCGGCCTGTTGCAGTATCGAATGAGCAAAGCAGCGCTGAACATGGCGATGCGTTCCATGGCGGCGGAATGGGGGCCGCAGGGTCTGATCGTGATCTCGATGCACCCTGGCTGGGTTCAGACCGATATGGGCGGCCCGCAGGCGCACCTGACAGTGGCCGAAAGCATCGCCGGCCAGCGGGCCGTCATCGGCGGACTGGCCGCCAAGGACAATGGCCGCTTTCTGCAATGGAACGGCGAAGACCACCCTTGGTAAAGAGGGTCAGGATTTCCTGAAAACGCCAAGCGCCTGGCAGATGTACGCCATCACCAGCACCCAGCCGAAGGCGTCCCGCATGACTTCAATCCCCCACCCCCATCATTGGGCAGGATCATGACTGTTTCTCCGCTTGTCCGCGCCGCGCTTTTTGTCTCAGACTTAAGTCGTAGCACTCAGTTTTACGCCGCGCTGGGCCTCACCGAGGTCTATTACGAAGGCGAGCTGAACCAGACCACCACAAACCGCGTCCTGCATACGCCAGACACCACCATCACGCGCTGCCGCATCCTGAAGCGGCCCGGCGCGCCGAACTTCGGCATGGTGGGCCTGTTCGAGCTGACAGACCCCGCCCCGCCGCCGGTGTCGCGCTCGGGGCCCGGCCTGCACGTCGGGGAGGCGACGCTGGTCTTTTATTGCGACAGCCTCGATCAGACGCTGGCGGACTGCCGCCGTCTGGGCGCGACGCTGGTGCTGAACCCGGAGATTCTGGTCATGCCGCACCGGCCTGAAGGCCAGCGCGAGACGCTGGTGCGCGATCCCGATGGGGTGCTGATCAACCTGATCGAGAAGGCCGATGTCCACGAGGCGTTCAAGACCGTGACGGTGCTTGAGGAAATCGCCGCCGCCCGCCGATAAGCCTGACCGACCAGACAGGATTTCTCCCATGCGCCTGCTACGCGCCGCCACCTTGGCCGTTTCCGATCCCCACGCCAGCGCCGCGCTCTACGCCCGTTGGCTTGACTATGCCGTGGTGGAAGACGGGCCGATCCCGCCAGACCTCGCCGACTGCTGGGGCGCGCCGGCCCTTTCGGGCAAGCGACAGGTCGTGATGCGCCCGGCCTCCGGCCTGCCGATCTTCCTGCGTTTTGTGGAACAGGCCGCCACGCCCGGCTATGCGCCGCTGCGCACCTATGGCTGGAACGCCATCGAGATCTGCATCCAGGATGTGGCCGCGGTGAACGCCCGGATGGAGCAGAGCCCGTTCGAGATCATCGGCCCGCCCAAGCCGCTGGAGGGCGTGCCTGGCATCTTTCCGATGCAGGTGAAGGGGCCGGTCGATTCCGAGATCGTCTATCTGACCCAGATCGATCCGATCCCGGAGCCTGTGGGCCTGCCCAAGGCGCAATCGCTGATCGATTGCCTGTTCATTCTGGTGATGGGCTGTTCCGACATGGCCGCGAGCGAACGCTGGATGCGCGAGACGCTGCGCCTCGACGCCGGCTCCACCTGGACCATCCCCTATACGATGATCGCAGACGCCTATGGCCTGCCGCGCGACAGCCTGCATACCATCTGCACCGTCACGCATCAGGGCGACAGCTTCTTCGAGCTTGATCAGTATCCCGATGCGGCGGCGGCGCGCCCGGCGCCGGAGGGCGGCCTGCCGGCGGGCATCTCCATGGGCTCGATCCTGACGCCGGACTTCGACGCCATCGACGCAGCCGCGCCCGGCTGGATCAGGCCGCCGAGCCGCCTTCCCGGACCAGTCTATGCCGGCGGGCGCAGCGGCGTGCTGCGCGGCCCGGATGGCACATTGATCGAGGTGATCGAGATTCCCGCATGAAACAGATTGAACTGATCGCCCCGCTCGCCGCAGCCCCGAAAGCGGCTGACTTCCGCCTCGCCGAGGCGCCGGTTCCCGCCTGCCCGGAGGATGGCGTGCTGATCGAGGTGGCCGCCATCTCGGTCGATCCCTATGTCGGCGCCGCCATGCGCGGCCGGCACATGGGCCACGCGCCAACGCCCGCCGGCGGCGTGCCGCCCGGCCATGGCGTGGGCCGGGTGATCGAGAGCCGCAACTCGGCCTATCCGGTCGGCGCCTGGGTGGTGGCCGAGACGGGCTGGCGCGAGATCGCGGCCGCCCCCGCCAGCGCCATCTTCCGCACTGTCAGTCCCGGCGATCTGCCGGTGTCCTATCAGGTGGGCGTGCTGGGCATGCCGGGCCTGACGGGCTTTGCCGGCGCGGTGCGGCTGGGCGGCGCGCGCGCGGGCGATGTCGTGCTCGTGTCGGCCGCGACCGGCCCGGTCGGCGCCACCTTCGGCCAGATCGCCCGCATTCATGGCGCGAAAAGGGTCGTGGGCATCGCCGGCGGGGCCGACAAATGCGCGACCGTGGTGCGCGAATACGGCTTCGACGCCTGCATCGATTACAAGGCCGAAGGCTGGAAGCAGGCGATCAAGGACGCCGCCCCCGAGGGCTACAGCCTCTATATCGAAAACGTCGGCGCGGAGATGTTCGCGGCAGCCATCGACGCGCTGGCCGTCAACGGGCGGATGGTGATCTGCGGGCTCGCGGCCCATTACCACGCGGACGGCCCGCCCGCGGCCACCCTGATGGGCCCGATCGTGGGCAAGCGGGCCCATGTGATGGGCCTGGTGGTCTATGACTTCTATGGCGAGCACGCGGCCTTTGCCGAGGCCGCCGCCGGCTGGGTGCGCGATGGCCGGCTGAAGACGCTGGAAGACGCCGCAAACGGCCTTGAGGAGGCCCCCGCCCTGATGGAGCGGCTGATGACAGGGCGCAATGTCGGCAAGGCGGTGATCAAGCTTCCGGGCGTGGCGTGAGGCGCCATTTCCTCTGGGTGAGGAACCGCTGGGTCCACTATCGCCGCACCGGCTCGGGCCCGGCGGTCGTGCTGCTGCATGGCTCGCCCCAGAGCGCCTGGTCGCTCATGCCGCTCATGCACAGGCTTGCCGAAGCGGGGCTGACCGCCATCGCCCTCGATACGCCGGGAAACGGCCTGTCCGATCCGCTTTCCGGCGCAGACCTTGAGTGCGACGATTATGCCGCCGCGCTGAAGGAGACGCTCGATGCGCTCGGCCTTGGCCGGGTGGGGCTTTACGGCTTTCACACCGGCGCCTGCATCGGATCCACCTTCGCCGCGCGCTGGCCGGAGCGTGTGACGAGCGCGGTCTATGACGGCTATTGCGTCTGGAGCGCAGACGAGCGGGCGCTGATCCTCGAAAAGTATCTGCCCGAGTTCCGGCCCACGGGGGATGGATCGCACCTGGCCTGGCTTTGGCCGCGGTTTGAAGAGCAGAGCGTCTTCTTCCCCTGGCATGAGCGCACCGCGAGCGCCCGGATGGACGCCGACGTGGGCAGCCCCGAGCAGGTGCAGGCCGGGATCATGGAGTTCCTGCGGGCTGGCGACGCCTATCGCGCGCCCTATCGCGCCGCTTTCGTCTATCGCGGCGAAGAGATTGCGCCGCTGCTGCCTCAGCCGAGCCTGATCTGCGCGCGCGCCGGCGATCCGCTGGTGGAGCATCTGGGCCGCCTTCCAGCCCTGGGGCCGCACATCGCCATCGAGGCGATGAGCCGGGATTCGGCGGCAAGCTTCGACCGGTTTGCAGCGCTTCTCGCCGCCCATCCCGGCGATGCGCCGCCGCCGCCGCCGGAGGCGGGCACGGACGAGGCGGGGCTCACGCGGGGCTATCTGGCGCTGGCCGAGGGCGAGATCGCCTGGACCGGCACGCTGAACGGCTCAGGCCGTCCGCTGGCGCTGCTGCACAACCCGCCGGGCTCGCTGCGGATGTATGGCCCTGCTTTGCCCGGCCTTGCCGCAGCCGGCCGCCCGGTGCTGGCGCTCGATCTCCCGGGACACGGGGAAAGCAGCGAGCACTGGCCGCAGGGCCTATCCTCCGTGGAAGCCTATGCCGACAGGACCGCCGCGGCTTTCGCGGCCCTGGGTGTCGTCGCGCCAGCCGCCGCCGGCCATGCGCTGGGCGGCCAGATCGCGCTGGAGCTGAAGCGTCGCGGCGGCGGGCCGGCCGCCCTGATGGGCGCCCCGCACTGGAGCGCGGAAGAAACCGCAGAACTGCTGGCTCGCTACACTCCCTCGATCGCGCCCACATGGGATGGGGCCCATCTGATCCGCGTCTGGCGCATGATGACCTGGCAGGCGCTCTTCTACCCCTGGTTCAGACGCGACCGCGCCCACGCTTTCGCCCGCGAACCGCGGCTCGACCCGGCCATCATCCACCGCCGCACCGTGGATGTGCTGAAAGCCGGCGACCGGTATCAGGGCGCCTATGCGGCCTGCCATGGCTGGCCGACAGCGGCACGGGCGGCCGAGGCCGGCGGCTGTGACCTCTTCCCCGTGCCGTGGGACGCAAGCTGCACGCGCGAGCGTGTGGCCTCGCTTGCGGCCGCCGCCCCCGTGCGGGTTCGGGACGCTTTGCCCGATACGATTGCAGACTGGGCGCAGCCGCTCGCCAGCTGGGCCGCCTGACCACCCCGCCATGCTTCCCCCCTTGGGCCCTCGCCTACGCGAGGGCGACCCAAACCCGGTCATCCTCCCGAAAGGGAGGATCCAGGGCCTCAGGCGCGGCGTTTACCTCCTGGGCTTAGCAATTGATTGTCTCGTATAGGTCCAGCCATTGCGGGTTCGACCGTTCGATAAGCGCGATCTTCCACGCGCGGTTCCAGTGCTTGAGCTGTTTTTCACGCGCTATTGCCGAGAGCGGATCATCGAAGGGCTCGCACAGAACAAGGCGGTTTACCTTGTAGCGCCGGCAGAAAGCCGAGCCGACGCCCGTGCGATGCTGGTGCACGCGCAACGCGAGATCGCGCGTCACGCCTGTGTAGAGTGTGCCGTTGCGCTGGTTGGCCATGATGTAGGTCCAGAACATCGCCGCAGACTGGCCCGAATGACTTGACCTTGCAGCGCGACACGCCGCCGCCCCGTCAAGCCATGTTCGCTCCCCTGGGCCCTCGCCTACGCGAGGGCGACCCAAACCCGTCATCCTCCCGAAAGGGAGGATCCAGGGCCTCAGGCGCGGCGTCTGCCCCTTGGGCCCTCGCCTGCGCGAGGGCGACCAAAACCCGGTCATCCTCCCGAAAGGGAGGATCCAGGGCCTAAGTCACTGCGTTTGCGCGGCGTCTGAGTGCGGGGGCCGCTAGAGCGGTTTGCCGCCTTTGTGAATCGGCGGGGATTCCCAAATCGGCCATGAGGTGATTCAAGCTGTCTGCTGTCGAAGGAGGCTGGCGGATATG
>JBIIUJ010000147.1:0-5768 GCA_044340025.1 Caulobacterales bacterium | reverse complement strand
CGCCGTCTGGGGCTTGCCGGGCTTGCCGATGAACTCGCCGCCGTGATGGCCGCGCGCGCCGCCCGCCCCGAAAACGAAGCCTGGATCGAGGCTCACCCTGACGCCCACATGCCGCCGCCCCGGCTGGTCTATGAGGTCTCCGGCCAGGCGCTGTTTTCCGCTTATGCCGAAAGCGGGGCACGCCATGCGCACGCCATCGCCGCCGCCTGCGCAGACCGGTTCGCCGCCCCGCCGCGCCGGGTGCTGGAATGGGGCTGCGGTCCGGGCCGGATCATCCAGCATCTGCCCGCGCTGCTGGGCCTGCCGGCCAGCGCGTTCGTGGGCGTGGATCCCAACCGCGCGTCGATCAATTTCGCCCGCGCCGCCTTCGCCGACATGCTGTTCCAGACCATAAGGCGCGATCCGCCCACCGGCCTGCCGGCGGGCGGGTTTGATCTGATCTATGGGGTCTCCATCCTGACCCATCTGCCCGAACGCGCGGCCCATGCCTGGATCGGCGAGCTGCACCGGCTGTGCGCGCCGGGGGGGCTGTGCGTCCTGACGCTGCACCGGGAGGGCGGGGTGGACCTCTCGGAAGCGGAGCGCGCGCGCCTGGCCGCCGGCGGGCTGGTGGAGCGGGCGGGCGCGCCATCCGGATCGCGCGCGTTCGCCGCCTATCACAGCGCAGCGGCGATGGAGCGCCTGATCGATGGCTGCTTCAGCCTTGTTGCGCGCGAGACCGGAGAGATCGCGCAAGCGCTGGGCCAGGAAGCCTGGGTGCTGCGCGCGCTCTAGGGCATCGCGGCATTTCCGCGAAACGCCTTGCTGCTCCATCTTTCCTGTTTTCGCATCGTTCTTGCCGAAAACCGGTTCCCACTTTTCGGCACGATGCTTTAGCCGAAGGTGCGGACCATCCAGTCGATGATGAGCCGGTTCACCGCGTTGGGCTGTTCCTGCTGGGTCCAGTGGCCGGAGCCCTTCACCAGCGCCTTGGTGAGATTGGGCACATATTTCTCCATCCCGTCGGCGGCCGATGGCGGCAGGACGAGATCATCTTCCGCCATGATCATCAGGCTCGGCGCGGCGACGTGATCGGCGATGTGGGCGGAGCGCTCCCAGTTGCGGGTGAAGTTCCGATACCAGTTGATCGGTCCGCGAAAGCCGCTGACGGAAAAGGCCGCCACATAGGCGTCGATCTCGGCGCCGGAGAGGAACTGGTTGCGGTCCGTCGCCGGGTCGTAATGGGCGAGCGCGGTTTCGAGCGAGAAGGTGCGGCGCTCCGGCGGCAGGGCCTCGAACGCGGCGGGGCTGAGATCGGACTTGCGCAGGAAGAACCGGAAGGTCTTGTCCAGATCGGCCTCGAACCGGGCTTCCGGCGCATCCGGCGTCTGGAACGAGACGATGTAGAAATCGTCCCCAAAGCGCTGGCGGTAGAGCGCAATCGGGTCGATCGGCGGCCGCTTGGTGTAGGGCGTATTCAGCCCGATCACGCCGGCCGTGCGCTCGGGATAGCGCGCGCCCATCTGCCAGACGACGAAGCCGCCCCAGTCGTGGCCGCAAAACACCGCCTTCTCCCAGCCATAAGCGTCGAGCAGGCCCACGAGATCGCCGGTCAGCGCCTCCATGTCATAGGCCTCCACCGGGGCGGGCCGGTCGGATGCGCCATAGCCGCGCTGATCAGGCGCGATCACGCGCAGGCCCGCCGCCGGCAGCGCGGCAAGCTGATGGCGCCACGAAAACGCGATCTCTGGAAAGCCGTGACACAGCACGATCGGCGGCAGCGCGCTCTCCCCGCCCGGATCATGAACGGCAAGCTCGATCCCGTTGGTCGCGATGCGCCGCATTGGCGGCATGGCGGTGGTCATGGGCGCTTCTCCCCATCCTGTTCCTGGCGCATGAGCGCGAGGCCCGCGCGCGCCAGCACGGCCCAGCCGATCAGGAAGCTCACCCCGCCCAACGGCGTGATCGCCCCAAACCAGCGCGGCGCGCCCAGCGCCATGGCATAGAGCGAGCCCGCAAACAGCACGATGCCCGCAAGGAAGAAGCGCGGCGCCAGCCGCGCGACATCGGCCCCCCAATTGCGCAGCGACAGCGAGACAAAGATCGTCATCGTATGGGCGAGATGATACTTCGCGCCCGTATCGATCCAGTCTTTTGCGACGGGATCAGAGATGAGGTGCGCGCCGAACGCGCCCGCGCACACCGCGGCAAACCCGCTCGCCCCCCCGATCACCACCCAGATGCCGCGAAACTTCATCGCCCGATCATGGGGCGCTCGGCCGGATCGGGGAAGACCCTCACCCCGCCAGATACCGCTCCAGCACCTGGGCGAAGTGCCGGATGCGGCTTTCCTGATAGGCCGCCAGCGTGACGCCGGGCTTCTTCGCCGCCTTCAGGCCGCGCTGCAAAGCGGCGATGTTGGAGGTGTCCTGATCGAAGACGTGGGCTAGGCCGCCGAGCTGGGCCGCCTCCCCCCAGCTCTGGTCGAGGCCGAGCACAGTCGGCTTGGCGGCCGGCGGGCGGGGGCGGCCTTCGCCCACGGGCACGAGCAGCATCGCCTCCATCCAGCTTGTGTCGGGATCATCCCCGTCCGGCGTCCAGCGATAGCAGATGAAGCTGTTGTAGCCGGCCCAGACCGCCATGTTGGGGAAGACGAAATACTGGATCGTGTCGATCGCCTCGCAATCGCTGATGCCGGTCGTGTCGATCCCGAACTGCCCGGCGAGCAGCTTGCGACGGTTGTCGGCGATGATCTGGCGGGCGGTGAGGCCTTCGGGCAAATCCCCCCGTGCATCGCCGCTGGCTTCCACGATCTGGGCGTCGGTCAGGGGCGGGCCCTGGGGGCTCGCCAGCCCGCGCGGCACGATCATCCGGTTCCAGTGGTCCACGCCGGGGAAGACGTCATACTGGCTGTTGGCGTCGCCGATATAGCCCGCCGCCTCGTGGTGCGTGACCATGACGTGGAAGCTCTCGATGAAGGCTTCCGCCACCAGCTTCCAGTTGCCCGGCATGCGCTTTTTCACATGCACCGCCTTCACCCGGTTTTCGAGCCGGTAGGCCTCGAAATGCGCGGGCAGGCCCTGGAGATAGGCTTCCAGATCGGGCGCCGCCTCATCCAGACAGACGAACACAAATCCGCCCCAGAGCCCCACGCGCGCTTCCGGCAGGCGCCAGTCGCGCTCGAGGTCCACATGGTCGAAGTCCCACGCACATGGCGCAAAGGAGAGCCGGCCGTCGAGCTTCCAGGTGAAGCCATGAAACGGGCAGCGAAAGGCCGCAGCGGAGCCATCCTCGTCGCGCAGGCGCCGGCCGCGATGCAGGCAGGCGTTGTGAAACGCCTTCACCGCGCCATCCGGCTGGCGGGTGACGATCAGGCTGGCGTCGCCGATCTCGTAGAGCACATGGTCGCCGGTCTCCGGGATGTCCTCCAGCCGGCAGGCGAATTGCCAGACATGCGGCCAGAGTTTCGCCTTTTCGGCGTCGGCTTGCGGCTTTGCATAGTAGCGCTCCTTCGGCAGGTCGGCGCCGCCAAGGTCGGGCGCATGGCTTTCGCGCAGCAGCGGCGGGACGGGCGTGCGCTCGTCGGCGTGCAGCTCCTGCACCGTCGGGCCGGGGGAGCGCTTGGCGCCGTCGATCAGGCGATAGGTGCGGGCGTCGTCTGGCATGGTGCTTCTCTCCCCGTCATCCCGGCCAAGCGCAGCGCAGAGCCGGGACCTTGCATTCGTGTGTCATTGCGAGATCCCGGATCGCGGCGCCGCCGCGTCCGGGATGACGCCCCTGTGCGCTTGCCCAACGCCTCGCGCGGCTTCATCCTGAGCTGCAATTTAGGACAGAGCTGACGGTTTTGAACAGTCGGCCGCGAGGGAGAAAGCAAATGCCCAAACCCACAGCGATCGAGGCCTATTTCGTCTGCGGCGGCGTGTTCCACGATATGGACTTCGCCAGGCTGGAGATCCTGAAGCTGCTGGCCGAGCACCACCCGGAGGTGCGCGTGGGCGTGGGCTCGGACTATTCCGACACTGCGGCCATCGCGAACGCGCGCTTCCTGATCAGCTATACCTGCTCGCTGATGCCCACGCAGGCCCAGATCGACGCCGGCCTGAAGCCCTTCTTCGCCAAGGGGGGCAAGTGGTTCGCCCTCCATGCCACCAATTCCATCACCAACTGGCTCTCGGGCCCGGACGAGGAGCCGCGCGTAGGCACGCCGGCCATCCCCGAGGATCTGTTTCTGATGCTGGGCAGCCAGTTCAAGGCGCACCCGCCGCTGATCCCGTTCAAGGTCAGCGCCTGCCCGGAAGCCCATCCGATGGCGGCGGGCATCGACCCCTTCGAGGTGGAGCAGGAAGAGCTCTATCTCTCGGACTATGCCGAGGGGAACGCGCCGATCCTCGAGACCCAGTTCCACGGCAAGGTGCCCTATTTCGAGGATGGCGACTGGGAACGCGACGTGCGCCACCTCGTGATGTATCACCGCCGTTATGATGCGGGCGAGACGCTCTATTACACGCTCGGCCACGCGCGCGGGCATTGGGATTTCCGCCCGATGATGGACTATTACCCCGTGATCGAGCGCGGCGCCTGGGCCCGGCCGGAGCATTACGAGCTGCTGAAGCGCGGGCTGGCGTGGGCGAAGGGGTGAGCGCTTTAGCCGTCATCCCGGAAGCCGCAAAGCGGCTATCCGGGACCTCTTGGTCAATCGTCCCGCCCGAGATCCCGGTTCTCGCTTCGCGCGACCGGGATGACGTGGGTTTGCTCTTGAGGACGCCCCCATGAGGCTCGCCGGCAAAGCCGCCCTGATCACCGGCGCCGCACAGGGCATCGGCAGGGCTACCGCGCAGCGCTTTCTGGAAGAAGGCGCGCAGGTGATGATCGCTGATCTGCCCACGAGCGAGGGCGCGCAGACGGCCGTTGCGCTCGGCTGCGCGTTCACCGTGCTGGACGTCGGCGACCGGAGCCAGTGGCAGGCGGCCTGGGCGGCGGCGGAAGCCGCGTTCGGCGGGCTGGATATCCTCGTCAACAATGCCGCCTCGGCCAGGCTGAAGCCGCTCGAAACCACGAGCGAGGAGGACTGGCGCTCCACGCATCGGGTGAGCGAAGACAGCGTCTTCTTCGGGCTGCAGCTCGCCGCCGAACGGCTGCGCGCCCCCGGGGTGGTGGTGAATGTCGGCTCCATCGTCGGCGGCGTTATCGGGGGAGCGGGCAATTTCGCCTATTCGGCCGCCAAGGGGGCGGTGCGGGCCATGAGCCGGTCGGCGGCGGTGCATTTTGGCGCAAGCCGGCGCGGCATCCGGGTGAACACGGTGCTTCCCGGCACGACCCGGACCGCAGCCGTGGAGCGCATGATCGCCCATTTCGCCAAGGCCGAGCCAGGCACGGACGCGTTCGAGGCGGCAGCCGACAAATGGACGGCGAAGGTCGCGCTCAAGCGCCTCGCCCGGCCGGAGGAGATCGCCAACGCCATCCTGTTCCTCGCCAGCGAGGAGGCGAGCTTCATCACTGGCGCGGAGCTGATCGTGGATGGCGGCGAGACCTGCTGGTGAGAAAACAATCACGCTTGCCGGTTTTCTCCCGCCCGCTAAAGTGACGGCGCAAGCGCTCGCCAGAAGCGCCATGCAGCACAGGGAGAGCGCGATGGATGGCGGCGGCGTGAAGCTGGGCGAGGCGCGATGCCCCGGCCCCTCCTGGGACGATATGCTGGCGGCCGAAACCCGGCCCGTGCCCGGCCACCTGAGCGACCATTCCTACGTCTACATGGGCTCCGAGCCGCTCTCGGTGGAGCGCTATATCAG
>JBIIUJ010000033.1:0-21823 GCA_044340025.1 Caulobacterales bacterium | reverse complement strand
CGCAACCGAAAGCGCGCTTTCTGCATCGCCCTTGTACACCCCGCGGGTCGGCGGCACGTCGCCATAGTCGCGCCCCACCGCGGCGGCCACATGGCGCTCGCTCGCCAGCATGTCGTTGGTGGGGTCAAAGCCGATCCATCCCACCGAGGGCAGGAAACACTCCACCCACGCGTGGGTGGCGTCCGGGGTTGAGCGCTCCTTCGTGCCCGAGCCGTGATAGAGATAGCCCGAGACATAGCGCGCCGGCACGCCCCAGCGCCGCGCAACCGCCAGCATGATGTGAGCGAAGTCCTGGCAGACGCCCTTGCGGTGGGCGAGTGCGGCGTCGATCGGGCTGTCGGCGGCGGTAAAGCCAGGCGTGTAGTCGAACACGTCATACATCACGTCGTTCAGCCGCTTCAGGCTCTCCAGCGGATCGGCGCCCCGCTCAAGCGCAAGCTCGGTGATGAACCGGGAGAGGTGGTCTGTATCCTCCACGAAGCGGGAGGGCTGAAGAAAATCCCAATAGCGCTCGCGGACCCATTCCCCGCCGAGGCGATCCCATTCGTCGCTTGCCACTGCATCGGGAAGGGGGGGTGGCGCGCGCGTCTCCACCACGGAAGCCGCCCGGATCGCCAGACTCTCGTGTGCGCCCGGCGCATCGAAATGATAGACCATATTGCCCAGCCAATCGGCATAGGCGAAGTAGCGCGCCGGCGGATCGGTGGAGAGATCGAAGCTCACGAGGCGCTGGTTGGCGTCGGCGCGCGGCTGCATCCACAGCTCCATCACGCTTTCGCGCACCGGGCTCGAATAGTCGAACCGCGTGTTGTGGATGATCTCGAGCAGCATGGCGGGGGGCCTCAGGCGGGCAGTCTGGTTTCGAGCGCGTAGGCGATGAAGCCCTCGTGCACGGCGGCGTTGATCTGGAGGCAATCGTCAGTCACGGCGGCGAGAAAGGCGCGCCCGCCCCGGCCCATCACGTCGTCCAGCGTGGCATAGTCCAGCCTGGCGCGCAGCCGGCCGGAAAGCCGTTCCACCAGCGCGCGCGCGCTGGCTGGCGCATTCTGCGCGAGCGCGCCGGCGTGCTCCTCGATCCGGCGGCCGCAAAAGCGCAGCGAGCGGGGAAACTCCTGATCAAGGATCAGGAAATCCGCCACTTGCTCGCGCCGGAAATCGGCGGTCTTGGCGCGCAGGAAGGGCTCCAGCCCGCAGCACATCCGCAGGAAGGTCGCCCAGCCGAAATCGTCGATCGTGCGCGGCGCCTCGGCGAGGTGGATGTCGAGAAGGCGCGAGATCAGCTGCGCGCGCTCGATGAACCGGCCGAGCAGCAGGAAGCGGACCCCCTCGCCATGGCTCATCGTGCCCTCGATGATGCCCTTCAGCGCATGCAGGTCGCCCACCACATCGTGGTAGAAGATCGTGGCCGACTGCGCCCAATGGGCCTCCTCGTCGGGCCCGCGCATCCGCAGATAGAGCCGGTTGAGCCGCTCCCAGAACTCGGTGGTCAGATGCTCGCGCACCTGGCGGGCGTTCTCGCGCGAGAGCGCGATCGAGGAGTAGATCGAGTTGGGATCGAGGCGTGAAAAGGTAAGCGCGCGGGCTTCTTCCAGCGCGCCGGCGCGCGCCATCAGGGGGGCTGCGCCCAGTGCGCGCATCGCGCGCTCGGCGGCGGCGTCGGCCTGCTCGCGCCCGCCTTCAAGCCCCGCAGTCAGCGTGATGTCGAGCAGGCGGGCGCCATGCTCTGCCCGCTCGAGATAGCGCCCGATCCAGAACAGGGCGTCCGCCACGCGCGAGAGCATCATGGCGCTTTCTCCTTGCCGTCGCCGGAGAGCACCCACGTATCCTTCGAGCCGCCGCCCTGGCTGGAGTTCACCACAAGCGAGCCCTTGCGCAGCGCCACGCGCGTGAGGCCGCCCGGCGTCAGAACGGTCTTCTGCCCGCGCAGGATGAAGGGGCGCAGATCGACATGGCGCGCCTCGATCCCGCCATTGATGAAGCAGGGGGCGGTGGAGAGCGAAATCGTCGGCTGGGCGATGTAATTGGCGGGATCATGCGCCAGCTTGTCGGCGAATTCGGCGCGCTGGGCGGCTGTGGCGTGCGGCCCGACCAGCATGCCATAGCCGCCGCTCTCGCCCACCGCCTTCACGACCAGCTTGTCGAGATTGGCGAGCACGTGGGACAGATGGCTTTGCTCGCGGCAGAGAAAAGTCTCGATGTTGGGCAGGATGGCGTCCTGCTGCAGGTAATAGTCGATGATCGCAGGCACATAGGCATAGACCGCCTTGTCGTCGGCCACGCCGCAGCCTGGCGCATTCGCGATCACCACATTGCCGGCGCGATAGGCGTTCATCACGCCCGCCACGCCGAGGATGGAGTCCGGCCGGAAGGAGAGGGGATCGACGAACATGTCGTCCACACGGCGGTAGATCACATCCACCCGGCGCAGGCCTTCGGTGGTGCGCATGTAGACGACATTGTCGTGCACCACGAGATCGCGCCCCTCCACCAGCGACACGCCCATCATCCGGGCGAGGAAGGCGTGCTCGTAGAAGGCGGAATTGAACACGCCTGGCGTGAGCACCACCACCGTGGGATCGGGCTGATACTCGCTGGCGAGGCTCTTCAGCATCGCCAGCAGATTGTCGGCATAGGTCTCGACCGGGCGCACCTTTGCGGCGCGATAAACGTCCGGGAAAGCGCGCTTCACCGCTTCGCGGTTGGAGAGCATGTAGGAGACGCCCGAGGGCACGCGCAGATTATCTTCCAGAATGGCGTAGTCGCCGTCTTCCTTGCGGATGAGATCGGTGCCGCAGATGTTCACATAGGCGCCGTGCGGCACGCCGAGGCCCAGCATCTCGCGGCAATAGTTCGGCGAGCCCAGCACCATCTCGCGCGGCACAACGCCATCCTTCAGGATGGCCTGCTCGCCATAGACGTCTTCCAGAAACAGGTTGAGCGCGTCCAGCCGCTGGATCAGGCCGGCCTCCAGCCGATCCCACTCCGCCGAGGCGATGATGCGCGGCAGGAGATCGGTGGGGATGATCCGCTCGGTGGCGTTCTCATCGCCGTAAACGGTGAAAGTGATGCCCTGATACAGGAAGCTGCGCTCGATCGCGGCCTGCAATTCGCCCAGCGCGGCCGGGTCGGCGGTGGCGATGCGATCATAGAGCGCGGAATAGGGCGTGCGCACTTTCCCGTCGCGGGCGAACAGCTCGTCATAAGCCGCGCCCAGTTCATAGCCGGAAAAGGCGGGCAGGGCGCGAAACGGCGCGGCTGGCGGCTTCACGCTGGCGGTCTGCGACATGGCTCCCCCGAGAGGGTGCAACCCCTCGCCATCGCGCGCGCTGCGTCAAGAGGGGCGGGGAGCGACATCTGCAGCCCGCACCGTGCGCCTAATCCGCAGGCGCCGGCGGCCGCCCGCCGCCTGGCCTGCGGCCTCACGGGCACGGATTGGGGCAGCGCGCATGCAGCGCGTTCACCGTCTTCTCCAGGTCGTCGCTCCAGGGCGTCTGCGCCGCGTCGATGTCGGCGGCGAGCTGGGCCATGGAGGTCGCCCCGATGATCGTGGAGGTCATGAACGAGCGCGAGACGCAAAAGGCGATGGCGAGGGCGGAAGGCGAAAGCCCCCGCTCGGCGGCCAGATCGAGATAGGACTGGATCGCCCCATCCGCGCCCGGCCCCTCATAGCGTCCAAGCCGCTGGAACAGCGCCTTGCGCGAGCCGGCGGGCAGGGCCCCGCCCTGATACTTGCCGGTCAGATAGCCCTGCCCCAGCGGGGAATAGGCAAGCAGGCTGACGTCCTCCTCGATGCAGGCCTCCGCCAGCCCGTATTCGAACGTGCGGTTGACGAGATTGTAGGCGTTCTGGATCGAGGCGATCCTCGGCATGCCTTTGGCCTGCGCCGCCTGCACAAACCGCATCACGCCATAGGCGGTCTCGTTCGAGACGCCGATATGGCCGATGTTGCCCTTCTCCACATGCCGGCCGAGCGCCTCCAGGATCACCTCGTAGGGCGTGTAATCCGCGCCATAGTGGCGATAGCCCCAGCCGCCGAACACCTGGATGGCGCGGTCCGGCCAATGCATCTGGTAGAGGTCGATGTGGTCGGTCTGGAGCCGGCGCAGGCTGCCCTCCACGGCATAGTCGATCTGGGCGGGCGTGATGCGGCCGGGTTCGCCGCCTTCCCGGAACCAGTCCATCGCCGTGCGGCCGACGATCTTGGTCGCGAGGATCACCTTGTCGCGCCGGCCGCCCTTCGCCAGCCACGTGCCGATGATCGTCTCGGTCGAGCCGGCGGTCTCGGGCTTGGGCGGGATGGAATACAGCTCGGCCGTGTCGAAGAAATTGATCCCGCGCTCCAGTGCATAATCCATCTGGGCGTGGCCTTCGGCCTCGCTGTTTTGCTCGCCGAACGTCATGGTGCCGAGGCAGATCTCGGACACGGAAAGGCCTGTCCGGCCCAGCGGCTTCATCTTCATGGCTTTGTCCTGGAGGTTGCGCGTTCAGCGCTTGGGATTGGAATAGGCGATGGTCACGATGGAGCCGCCATCCGGCCCGGTCGTGATGGAAATCTGGACGTCCCGGCCTGCCGCCGTATCGCTCGCTGAGAGGGTAGCGCTGGCGTTGGACTGGGCTTTCGCGGTCTGGGAAAGGCCGGCTCCGGCGATCTTGCCCTCATAGAAGGCGAGCACCTTTGCTTGCGCGTCGGCGGTCTGGAGCATCACCATGCCGCCGCCGCCCTCCTCGCCGCGCCCGCTCATGGTGGAAAGGATGGTCGCGCCCGGATAGACCGGCGCATAGGCCGGCAGATCGCCTGGCGCCGCCCCGGCCCCGACCGTGATGGAGCCTTCGCCCCCCTCCCCGGAGAAGGTCACCGTGGTCTGATCGTCCTTCTCCTGCACCGTGGCGGTGGTCTGGCCGCCCTTGCCATCCGGCACGGTAAGGGTGTCTGTCACCCGGCCGGCCCCTTCGGTTTGGGGCGCGGGGTCCCCGCCGCACGCCGCCAGAAGCGCCAGCGCGCCAAACCCCGCCAGAAGTCGCCCTTGCCGCATCGCCATCGCGCTCACTCCGCCGCCGCCAGCTGCATCTGGCCCGTGCGCGGGGGCACGGGCAAGCCGCCCCCGGCCCCGGCGCGCCGCTTTCCGCGCTCCAGCTCCTTCAACAGGTCGGCGACATAGTGGTTGAAGTCCACCTGGATGGTGTGGCGCGGGCTCTGGTAGAAATGGCCGAGGTGCTTTTTCTCGTCCTCCACGATCTGGGCTTCCATCCCGGCGGCGTCCGGCGGCGCATAGGCCCCGGCCAGATAGGCGGCGGCCAGCTTCGATTGCTGCTCGGGAAAGTTCACCAGCGTCGGCAGCGGCTGGGCGAGGCCCATGTAGAACAGATTGTTCACGCCAGGCCGCATCATCCGCTTCCAGAGCGGCAGGCGGTTTTCCACTGGCAGGAACTCCGGCTGGTCGAAGAAGGGGAAGCTGATCTTGTAGCCGGTGGCGTAGATGATCACGTCCACCTGCTCGACGCTGTCGTCGGTGAAGCGCACGCTGTCGCCCTCCAGCGCCTTGATGGCGGGCTTGGGTTTGATGTCGCCGCAGCCCACCCGCGTGAGGAACTCGCCCGAGACGGAAGGGTGGCCCGTCAGGGGCTCGTGGTCGGGTTTGGGCAGGCCGTAATCCTCCATCCGGCCCACCACCTTCTTCACCATCTTCTGGGCGAGCGATCGACCCACCGCCATGGGCAGCCAGGTGGGAAGCACGGCCTTGTCGGCGGGTTGGCCGTTCACATACTTGGGCAGGATCCACACGCCGCGACGCATCGAAACGAAGAGCTGGCGCGCGATCGGCCGCTGGGACAGCTCCGAGGCGATGTCCATCGCCGAATTGCCTGCGCCGACCACCACGACCGACTTTCCCCGCATGTCGATGGGATCAAACGGGTCGTTATAGGCATGAGAATGGATCTGGGCGCCGTCAAACCGGCCAGGATAGGGCTCGGGCCAGCGCGGATCCCAATGGTGGCCGTTGCAGATGAACAGCGCGTCGTAGCGCTGTGTCTCTCCCGTGGACAGCGTGACGTCCCAAAGGCCATCTGCAGCGCGATGGGCGCGTGTCACGCGGGTGTTGAACGTGATCGTCTCGCGCAGGCCGAAATGATCCACATAACCGTGGAAATAGGCCAGCAGCTCGGAATGGTGGGGAAAGTCCGGGAAGCTGCTCGGGATCGGATAATCCTCGAAGGCGAGACGCCATTTCGAGGTGTCGATGTGCAGGCTCTGATAGCAGGCCGACATGCCGTTCGGGTTCTGGAAATACCAATTGCCGCCGATATTGTCGGACGCCTCGAAGCAATCGTAGGAAATCCCGTAATCCTTCAGCCGCTTGGCTGTGGTGAAGCCCGCACAGCCCGCTCCGATGATGCAGGCCGTCGGCCGGTCCGGCCGCCCGCGATAGCCCATGGTGACGCTCCCTCATTCCTGTTTTGCGCGCAAGGGTATCGGCTGGGTCGGCGGGGTCAAACCCTCACGTGGAGGCAGGCTGGAGCCGGGCGAGAGCGGCTTGCGCCAGCCCCGCCGATGACGCCGCCAGCACCCGCCCGCCGAGCGGCCGCGCCTCGCCCGCCGGCGCGCCGGTCCAGTCCAGCACCGCGCCGCCTGCGCCCTCCACGATCGGGATGAGGGCGGCGATATCCACTGGCTTCAGCCCGTTCTCGAACACGAGATCCACGCCGCCGAGCGCCAGCGCGCCATAAGCGTAGCAATCCATGCCATAGCGGGTGAGCCGGCAGGCGTCGCGCAGCCGCTCGAATGAGGAAAGTTCTTCTCCATCAAAGAGATAGCGGTCCGTCGTCATCAGGATCGCCTCGCCAAGGCCGGCCGCCGGCCGGGTCTGGAGCGCACGGCGCGCGCCATGGGGGCTTTCATGGTCTGCGCCCCCCGGATACCCGCGCCATCGTTCCTGCGTAAATGGCTGATCCAGAACGCCAATCACTGGTCTGCCCCTGTGGGCGAGCCCGATCAGCACCCCCCAGGTCGGCAGCCCGGCGATGAAGGCGCGCGTGCCGTCGATCGGGTCGAGGCTCCAGCGCCAGTCACTATCGCTGGGATGGTCCTCGAACTCCTCGCCTTCGATCGCATGGTCCGGAAAACGCTGTCGAATCAGCGCCCTCATCGCCGCCTCGCTCTCGTGATCGGCCAGAGTCACGGGGTCGAAGCCTTCGGCGGCCTTGTTCCGGGCCGGTCCGCCCGCGCGGAAGTGCGGCAGGATGGCGGCGCGCGCCGCATCGGCCAGGGTCTCTGCAAAGCCCAGCGCGTCAGCAAGATCGGTCATGGCTGGTGTGTAGCGTGCCGGCGCGCTGGGGAAAGAGGTCGCCGGCTTGCCGGCCGGGATTGAGCCCGCGACACTGCGTCGGACAACGCCGCCCCGCGGCGCCTCGGGAGGAGCACATGCGCGCTGGCCAGAGCCTCATCCTGGTTGCTGTCGCCGCTGTGGGGTTGGGCGCCCCGCGCCCAGCCCCGGCGGTGGAGCAGGCGATCGTGCTTGCCTTGCCGATGGACTGCGTGCCCGGCCAGACCTGTGCGATCCAGAATTATCTCGATCGCGATACCGGACCGGCCGCGCGGGATTTCCGTTGTGAAGGAGTGACTTACGACGGCCACACCGGCGTCGATTTCCGCGTTCCGGACATGGCGGCTCAGCGGGCGGGCGTTCTTGTTCTGGCGGCGGCGGATGGCCGGGTGCTGCGCACCCGCGACGCGGCGCCGGATATCTCCGTCCGGGTGGCTGGCGAAGCCAGCGTCAAGGGCGTCGAATGCGGCAATGGCCTCGCGATCGAGCATGCGGGCGGCTATCAGACGCAATACTGCCACCTCGCGCGCGGCAGTCTGCTGGTGAAGCCGGGGCAGACTGTGCGCGTGGGCCAGCCGCTCGGCCGGGTCGGGCTCTCCGGCCTGACCGAATACCCCCATTTGCACTTCTCGGTCAGGCGAGGAGACGACGTAATCGATCCGTTCGCGCCCGAGCCTGCTGCGCCTGGCGCCCCCTGTGGCGGCGGGGCCGCCCTCTGGCGCCCGGATGTCGCGGCGATGCTGAAGCCTCAGTCCGGCGCTGTTCTGAATGTGGGCTTTGCCGCCGCTCCCGTGACGATGGACGCTGTGGAGGATGGCCGGATCGTTGCGCCCACGGCCCGGGCGGCGGCTCTGATCGCCTATGTTCGGGCCATCGCGCTGAAGGCTGGCGATGTGCAGCGCCTGACCGTGACTGGTCCCGATGGGCGGGTGCTGGCCGACACCACCGCCGATCCGCTGGCGCGCGATCAGGCTCAGCGTCTGCTGTTTGCCGGCCGCCGCGCCCCGGCGGGCGGGCTCTGGCCGCCTGGACGCTATGCCGCCCGCTACAGCGTCTCGCGGCCGGGCGCCGGCGTCGTGATCGAGCACCGTTTCGCGCTGACAATTCCTGCGTCCACTCGCTAGAGGTCATGTCGCCCGATTGCGGTTTGGCAGGGAACCGCGCAAATGCCCCTGAAGCGCTGCTCTGCCCAGGGCGACAGTCTGGATCCGCTCGTGCCTCGTTCCCTTACCCTTTTCGCCCCCGGTCTTTCTGTTTCGCTCAACCGGAACATGTTCGGGAAAGACGTGGCGAATTTCGAGCTGTTTCGCGCGATCGCGCGCCATGGCGGGCTCGATGAGGTCTGCTTTCTCGCCACGAAAAAGGCCGATCCGGCCCAATTGGCCAGCCAGTTGTTTCCAGCGCAGGGGCCGCGCCCTACCGTTTCGACCGGCCTGCTCACAGACCATGTCGCGCCGCTGCGCACCGGGGCGATGTTGCGCGGCTCGGCCCAGATCGAGGAGCTGGCCTGGGCGCGCCATCGCGTGATGGGAGCGGGACGCTACAGCCTGATCGGCCTGATCCACACGATCGCGCCGCCCTCGATCCGCGACTACATGGCGGCAAGCCTTGTGGCCCCCACCTATGAGTGGGATGCGCTGATATGCACCTCGCCCTCGGTTCAGGCCGCGATGCGGGCGATGTTTGACGAGCATGGCGCCTATCTCGCGGCCCGCACCGGCGGCAAGCCCCCGCCCGGGCCGCAGCTGGCCCTCCTGCCGCTGGGGGTGGATGGGGAGCGCTTCGCCGCCCATGCCGATCGCCCGGGCGCGCGCGCGTCTTTCCGCGCCGAGCTGGGGGCGGGAGACGATGATTTCGTGATGCTCTGGGTCGGGCGCCTCTCCTACTTCGAGAAGACGTTCCCCCAGCCGATGATGCTGGCGGCCGAGCTGGCCGCCAAGGCCAGCGGCAAGCGGGTTCATTTCGTCATGGCCGGATGGTTTCCTCATCCCGAGTCCGAGCGTCCGTTGTATCTGGAGGCTGCCCGCGCTCACTGCCCTTCGGTCAATTTCGTGATCGTGGACGGCAACAACGCCGCCAAGCTGGCCGACGCCTGGGCCGGGGCCGACACGTTCATCTCGCTGGTGGACAATATTCAGGAGACGTTTGGCATCACGCCGCTGGAGGCGATGGCGGCCGGCCTGCCGGTGGTGGCCTCGGACTGGGACGGCTATCGCTATACGGTCCGCGACGGCATCGAAGGCTTTCTCATCCCCACGCTGGGCGGACCGCCGGGCGGACTGCCCTTCGATCTGGTGGAAGCCCACGCCCGCGGGGAGCGCACCTATCAGCAATATGTGGCCATCCTCGCTCAGCACACCGCGATCGACGTGAAACGGGCGGGCGATGCGCTGACCGCGCTTGCCGCCTCGCCGGATCTGCGCGGGCGCATGGGCGCGGCCGGACGCCGGCGGATCGCCGAGACGTTCGACTGGCGCGTGGTGGCGCCGGCCTATGTGGCGCTGGCCGAGGAGCTTGCCGCCCGGCGCCCTGCTGCGGGCGATCCGCGCAATGCGCCAGGCCGACATCCCCCGCGCGGCGAGCCCTTCGGCGATTTTGCGGGCTTCGCCACCACTATCCTGACCGACGATCTTGTCCTGTCGCTGGCGCCGGGCGAGACGGCAGGATCGCTCGCTGCGATGCCTGAGGTCTGGCTCGACACGTTTGCGGCCAATTGGCGCCTGCCGCGCGAGGAAGCCGCCGCCGCCTTTGCGCAGATCGCGGACGGCCCCATACGGTTCGGGGCGCTGGCGGAAGGCTTTCCGGCGGGCCGCCGCCGGCTTCTGGGCCTGAGCGTCCTGTGGATGTGCAAGCGCGGGCTGGTCGTCTGGTCGCGCTAGGGACCAAGGCTTGCCGCCGCTGGCGGACAGCGCGACAATCAGCCCGCAAGGGGAACACATGACCATCCTGGTGACTGGCGGCGCCGGCTATATCGGCTCTCATATGGTGCTCGCGCTGCGGGACCGGGGCGAGGACGTGGTCGTGGTGGATCGTCTGTCCACCGGCTTTCGCGCCGCCGTGCCGGCTGGCGTGCGTCTGATCGAGGCCGATATCGGCGATCGCACGGCGATGCGCGACGTCTTTATCGAGACAGGCGCGCGCGAGATCGTGCATTTCGCCGCCTCCATCGTCGTGCCGGAGAGCGTCAGCGATCCGATCGGCTATTACGAGAACAACACCGTCAAGGCGCATGCGCTGCTCGCCGAGGCGGTGCGCGCCGGCCTGAAAAGCTTCGTCTTCTCCTCGACCGCCGCTGTGTATGGCGCTGCGCCGGACCGCCCGGTGCGCGAAGATGACGCCACCCGGCCGGAGTCCCCCTATGGCGCCTCCAAGCTGATGTTCGAGACAATCCTGCGCGACGCGGCGGCAGCCCATGGCTTTGCATATGCGGCGTTGCGCTTTTTCAACGTGGCCGGCGCTGATCCGGCCGGTCGGGCGGGTCAGCGCACGGCGAACGCCACCCATCTGATCAAGGTCTGCGTGGAAGCCGCCCTCGGCGTTCGCGATGGGGTGGACATTTTCGGCGATGATTTCCCGACGCCGGATGGCACCGGCGTGCGCGACTACATCCATGTCACGGATCTGATTTCGGCCCATGTCGCGGCGCTGGATCATTTGCGAAAGCAGCCTGCGGCGGGCCTGACGCTGAATTGCGGCTATGGCCAGGGCCATAGCGTGCGCGCGGTGGTGGAGGCCGTCCGCCGCGTCTCCGGGGTGCCGTTCGAGGCGCGCCTGGCGGGGCGACGGGCGGGCGATCCGGCGATGGTCGTGGCCGATCCCAGCCGCCTGCGCGCCACGCTCGGCTGGACGCCCGCCCATGACAATCTCGACGAGATCGTCGCCCACGCCCTGGCCTGGGAGCGGGCTCAGCGCGCAGCATCCGCTGTTCGAGCGGCCTGAGCGGCTCGGGCGACGCAAGCGTGCGGGACGATCGCCCGATCCGTCGCCTGTCGGCCGGTCTGCGCCGGCTGGCCCAAACTGCGCGCCGCGCGCTCCGCGCCGCCTGGATCGCCGCGCGCAGCAGCGATCCCGGCCCAGCCGCCCCGGCGCCGCCGATCGAATGGCATGAGGAACGCCGCCGCCTGCTTGATGCGCTGCATCTCGAACGGCAGGATCTGGCCCGCGCTGCAGCGGGCCTTGAGGGGTTTCGCCGCCATGTCGCGCTTCTGGAAGCGGACCTCGCCGAGCGCGACGACAAGCTCGCGGCGCTGGCGGCGGCAGCCGGGCAGGGCGACGGCGGGGCGCACGCCATGCTTCTGGCCGATCGCGACCGCGCGCTCGCCGAAAGCCAGGCAGAGGCGACGGCCCTGCGCGACCTTGTGGAACAGGCGCGCACGACGGCCCTGAAGGCGCAAACGCGTGAGATCGATCAATCGATCCGGCTGATGCAGGCCGCTTTGGCGCTTGCGCCGCGCGGTTCGGCCGGTGCGATGGCGCGTCGGCGGCTTGCCGCGCTCTACATCGCCGAGGGTCTGATTGATCCGGACTGGTACCGGGCCGCCTACCCCGATGTGCAAGGCGCCGGGCTGGATGCGGCGGTGCATTTCCTTGATCACGGCCTCGCAGATGGCCGCCCGCCCCGTCTGGCCCACGGCTTGGCCGCACCGTCCGCGCCGTCTGCAGAGCGCGATCTGCTGCTCCGGGAACTGGCCGGGGCCTTTCCGGGTCTGTGGCCCTGGCGGAAGGCGGCGCGCCAACAGCTCGTGCGTGCTCTGGAACGGGCGGGGATGTTCGACCCTGCCGCCTATCGCGCCGCCAATCCGGATGTCGCCGCAGCAGGGCTCGATCCCGGCCTGCATTTTCTCGAACATGGCCTGCGCGAGGGCCGCCCTGTGCGCGGGCCGGCCGCCTCGCGCGGGGTCTAGGCGGCGCCTGCTGTCTCGGATGGCGATTCTGCGCCGGCCAGGTCAAAGCCGCCGCCCCGCACCCGCACGAGATCAGGCGTCCAGAGATAGCCGGTGAACAGGCAGGCCACCCGCTCCGATGGGGCGATGATCGCGTCCAGATAGGAATTGAACTCTCGCGCCAGGTTCAGGCTGCGAAGGTCGTCGGCGTCCTCTGGGGCGAATACGCAGACCCGGCCGGAAAGCCAGGCCGCCTTCAGGGCGCGCACATCCGCCCAGTCCCACAGCCGACCCAAAAGATAGACGTTGCGCGGCGCGTCTCCCCCTGCCTCGATCGCGCGGCACGCATCACGCGCCTGAGCGCGCGCGGTCGGATCGCTCAGGCGGTGGCGCGCACGCAGCGTGGCATGGCGCCGGCGCACCACATTGGAGAGCCAGAACTGGCGCACCGCAGACGAGGATGTGACCGAGGCGGCGTGGATCGTGTGGCGATAGACGGCGGCCGGAACGTGCTGGAAGGCGACGCCGCGATCATGAAGCCGCAGCGCCAGCTCCCAATCCTGCACGCCGTCAAAGGCTGGATCGCATCCGCCGGCCTCCAGATAGGCGCTGCGCTCGATCACTTTCAGATGGGACGCCACCATCCCATCGAGCAGGTCATCCCCGATCGCTCCGCCGGGGCGAATCTGGGGGTAGCCGCCATAGACGGCGGTGCGCAGCACGCCGCCGTCGGCGTCCACGTCGATCCTGTCGGTGAAGGCGTAGCCCACGCCCGGGCGCAGCCGCGCCAGCACCTGCATCAATGCGTCCGGGGCGAGCGCGTCATCACAGTCGAGAAAGGCCAGAAACCGGCCGCGGGCGGCGGCCGCAGCGCGATTCTGCGCCTGAGAGATGCCAAGGTTCTCGCGGTTCGTGATCAGCGTCACGTCCGGGCGCGCCTGCGCCAGAGCGGCCAGCATCGGCGCGATCCGGGCATCTGTGGAGCAATCATCCACGATCACCGCCTCGACTGAGACCGCCGTCTGGGTGAGGGCGGATGTGATGCAGGCGGGCAGTCTGTCGGCGTGATTGAACACCGGAATGATGATCGAGACGTCTGGCGCCGCCGGGGAGGTCGCGGCGGGCGGCAAGCCTGCGATCCAGGCATGGGGGTCGGCGTCGGGTTCGGGCCAGACCGGGTCTTTTCCGACGCGCAGACGCCGACGCGGCTCTGGCGGCGCAAACCGTTCGGCGGACTCATAAAAGCGCCGGTACCAGGCGATGCTGTCGTCCAGAAACGTTTCGGACCGGTGGGCGATCGCTTCATTGATCCGTGTCGCGGCGGTGAGCCACGACTGGCCCATCGCCACCATGGACTTCGACATCCCCGCGCCGTGCTGGCGATAGATCGCCCCCTCGACCGGAAGATAGCTGAAGCGCGCGCCCCGATCGGTCAGCATGCACCAGAAGATCCAGTCCTCCTTGCCGATAACCGACGTATCGAAGCGCAGCCCGTCGAACGCCGCGCGGCGGAACAGCGCGCAGTGAATGGGAATGCTGAAGCCGCGCTCCCAGAAGTGCAGGAAGTCGTCGATCTCGAACGCAAAGCGGCTCATCGGATCGCCGTCGCGATCGAAATGCGTGCCTTCCTCGTCGCAGATGGCGTAGTTCGTCACCGCAAGGGTTGCGTCGGGATCGAGGGCCAGCATCGCCAGTTGCAGGTCGATCTTGCCCGGCGTCAGCATGTCATCGCTGTCGAGCAGCTGGATGAAATCCCCTGTCGCTGCGTCCAGCCCGTAATTGCGCGCCGAGGAGAGGCCGCCGTTCGGCTTGGCGAGCACCCGGACCGCAGGCGAAAGCGCGCAAGCCTGCGCGAGGTAAAGGTCCGCCTTGGCCTCGCGCGAGCCGTCGTTGACGATCAGGATCTCCAGCTCGGCCGAGGTCGCCGCCAGCACGGAGCTGACGGTCTGATGCAGGTGCCGGCCGTGATTGAAATAGGGGATGATGACCGAGACGCGGGCCATGGGCGTGTTCCTGCTCAGTCGAAATAGCCGGGAATGGCGGCGAGCGCCGTGCTGAACGCTGCCCGTGTGTGGCGTTGCGCCAGACGCGCGCGCAACCGGTCTGCGCGATCAGCAGCCTCGCCCGGATTGGCGATCACGGCGTCGAGCGCGGCGGCGTAGTCCTGAGCGGTGGGCCGCTCTGCGAGCGGCCAGCCGGTCGTCTCGTCGATCACCTCGCCAAGGCCGCCGACCAGCGCGGCCACAACCGGCAGTCCCAGCGCCCCGAACTCCAGCACCACATTGGGCAGACCTTCCCAGCGCGACGTGAACATGAAGGCCGCAAAATCATCGCCCGCGACCAGCTTGACCGGATCGTCATAGCCGCCACGGAATTTCACGTTCGGCAGGCGCTGGAACGAGCGGTCCGTGTCGGCGTCGACAACGCGGGCGCCATAGACATGGAAGTCGATGTCGGGGCGCAGGCGCGCGGTCTCGGCCAGAAGCTCGGGCCGCTTTTCCCGGTCCAGCCGGCCAGCCCACAGCACGCAAGGACGTCCCGGTCGGGGACCGCGCAGGCGAGCAGCCGTTTGGGCCGCGCAGGCCGCCGTCGCGGCGGGATCCATCCGCACCGGGTTGTAGAGCACATGCAGGCGGGCGGCCTCCCGCTCCAGGCCGTAGACGCTGCGCGCGTCATCCAGAAACCGGCGATTGTCCGAGAGCAGGCCGTCCATGTGCGGCAGGACGGCGCGCAGGAAGGTCTCGGCATAGCCGATGCGCCGCCCGGTCTCCCAGTCGAACTGGAAGGCGAAGAAGGAGCTGTAGAGCCGCCCCAGCGCCCGAACGGTGCGCGGCGTGCGCTCCACCAGACGCCAGCCGACCTCCGAATTGATGAAATGGATCCGCCGCGCGCCCGCCACGCGCAGGGCGGCCAGAAGATAGGCCTCCCGCTCTGCAAGATCGGCCGGCCGGAACCAGTCTCCGAGGTCGAGCGTGAAGGCCTGTGGCGGCGGGGTTATCGGCGCGATATGCGGCAATGTCGTATCGGAGGCGATCATCAGCACCGAACCGCCCGCGTGTTCTGAAATCGCGCGCGCCAGATTGTCGGCCACCTGTTCGGCCCCGCCCCGCCCGAAGAAGGGCGAAACGATCGCATGGGTGAAGCGGCCATGCGCGCGGGCATGGGCGGCGAGGGCGTGGGTCAGGCGGGCAAGCGCCAGGCGCGGCTCCACCTTCTCCCAGACATCGCTGAGCCAGGCCGGCTCTGGCTTGCTGGGGGCGCTGGCGACCCGCTCCGGCAGGGGCGGGCGTGGCTGCGGCAGGAGGGAATAGCCCAACCGGCGGCCATAGGTGAGGTAATGATCGACCGGGGAGAGGCCCAGCATCGAGACTTCGGGATAGGCTTCAAGATAGGCCTTGAAGACATCATCCACGTGGATGGTCTTGGGCTGATCGGTCATCGGGGCCCCTGCGCGCCAGACCTGCGGCGGTGCGCCGCTCTGCGCGGACGGAAGGCGTTTCCCTTAGTGGCTCCCGGCCGCGTCGCCAAGGGCAGCCTGCGGCCTCTCGCCTTCCGGCGCCGGTCGGGCTAGGACAGCGCCATGGCCGCGTCCTTCCCCACCGCCCCGGATCAGGCTGCGCTGGAGCGCGGCGCCGGCCTTGCGCCCCGCTTCGACAGGGACGGGCTGATCGCCGCCATCGCCACCGATGTGGAGACCGGCGATGTCTTGATGCTGGCCTGGATGAACGCTGAGGCGTTGCGCCTGACGCTCGAAACCGGCGAAGCGCATTACTGGTCGCGCTCGCGCCAGGCGCTCTGGCGCAAGGGCGAAACCTCCGGTCACACGCAGGCTGTGATGGAGCTGCGGATCGATTGCGATCAGGACGCGGTCTGGATGAAGGTGCGCCAGCAGGGCGCCGCCTGCCACACGGGCTTTCGAACCTGCTTTTATCGCGCCGCCCGCGGCGAGGACGGCCGCCTCGAGGTGGTCGAGCCCGCGCCCGACTGCGGCCACGACCACTGAACAACACGAACACGGGAGAAACGCATGCGGATTGGCGTGCCGAAGGAAATCAAGCCGCAGGAAAGCCGCGTGGGGCTCACGCCCGGCGTCGTCGCCCAGCTGGTGCAGGAGGGCCACACGGTCTTTGTCGAGACCAAGGCCGGCGCCGGCCTGCGCAAGCCCGACAAGGACTATCAGAAGGCCGGCGCCACCATCCTGTCCTCGGCGGAAGAGGTCTTCGCCCAGTCCGATCTGATCGTGAAGGTGAAGGAGCCGCAGGAGATCGAGTGGAAGCGCCTGACCGAGCGCCACACCCTGTTCACCTATCTCCACCTCGCGCCCGATCCGGCGCAGGCGAGAGGCCTGATGGAAAGCGGCTGCACGGCCATCGCCTATGAAACCGTCGTGGGACGCGAAGGCGGCCTGCCGCTGCTGGCGCCCATGAGCGAAGTGGCCGGCCGCATGGCCGCACAGGTGGGCGCAGCCGCGCTGCTCGCTCCGGCGGGCGGGCGGGGCCTGCTGATGGGCGGGGTTCCGGGCGTGGCCCCGGCGAAGGTCGTGATCCTGGGCGGCGGGGTTTCGGGCGTGAATGCGGCCGAGATCGCCTATGGCATGCGCGCCGACGTGACGGTGTTCGACAAGTTCAAGGCGCCGCTGGTGGCGATCGACCGGATGTTCCAGGGCGGCGTCACCACCCGCATGGCCACGCCCGACGCGATCGAGGAAGCGGTGCTCGAAGCCGATCTCGTGATCGGCGCGGTGCTGGTGGCGGGGGCTGCGGCGCCCAAGCTCGTCACCCGCGGCATGCTCAAGCGCATGAAGAAGGGCGCGGTTCTGGTCGATATCTCGATCGATCAGGGCGGCTGCTTCGAAACCTCCCGGCCCACCACCCACGCCAAGCCCACCTATGTGGTCGACGGCGTGGTGCATTATTGCGTGGCCAACATGCCGGGCGCAGCCCCGCTGACGTCAACCTATGCGCTCAACGCGGTCACAGCGCCCTATGTCTCGGCGCTCGCCGGCAAGGGAATGGACCGGGCCTTCGCCGAAGACCCGGGCTTCTCCAAGGGCCTGAACGTGCAGAAGGGCCGCATCATGCACGCGGCGGTGGAGACGGCGCTGAAAGGCCAAGTGTAGGGAGAGGCATCCTCCCCCGTTTGCGGGGGAAGTGGCCCGGAGGGCCGGAGGGGGGCTGCTTCAGGCGCCGTTCCCCCGAACGGTCGCCATTCGGCGACAGCTCCCCCGTGAACGGGGGAACATGCTTCGGTGAGCAGCTGCTCTTTGACGAGGCGTTTCGGCCACTAGCGGGCGCCTCGCCCGCCCCCCTTCCCCTCGCTGCGCTCGGGACTTCCCCCGTGAACGGGGGAAGATGCCGCCCTTGGCGCAGGCGCCGAGCCCCCGCAGGCGATAGCCCTGCGCTTGCCTGCCGCCCCTGCTTGCCCGAAACTCGCTGAAAGCCCGGGGGGACACGGCGATGAGCAAGCGTACTTTCGTGCTGGTTCATGGCGCCTGGCATGGCGGCTGGTGCTGGCGCGACGTGCGCGCGGCGCTGGAGGCGGATGGCCACCGCGTCATCACGCCCACGCTCACGGGGTTGGCCGAGAAGGCGCATCTGCGCGCGCCCGTGCCGGATCTTTCCATGCACATTCAGGACGTGCTCAATGTGCTGGAGTGGGAGGAGCTGTCGGATGTGGTGCTGTGCGGCCATTCCTACGGCGGGATGGTGATCACGGGCGTCGCAGACCGGGCGAAGGAGCGGCTTCGCGCCATCGTCTATCTCGACGCCGCCTTGCCCCGCTCCGGCCAGAGCATGGTCACGCAGGGTCCGCCGCGCGAGACGTCTGCGGCGGGCGCGGCCTCGCTCGCCCCGGATGGCGCCTGGATGGGGGTGTTCCCGCCCGAAGTGTTGGGGGTTCCGCCCAGCCATCCGGGATATTCCTGGGTCGCGCGCCGGCTGACGCCGCATCCGCTGCCAAGCTGGACCGAGCCCCTGACGCTGACCAACGGCGGCTCGCAGGGGCTGCGGCGGATGTATGTGCTCTGCACCGATCCAGTGCTGCCGCAGTCGTCCTTCCCATGGCACGCCGAGCAGGTCAGGCCCGATCCCACCTGGCTTTATCGCGAGATCGCCACCGGCCATGACGCCATGGTGACAGCGCCGGGCGAGACCGCGCGCCTGCTGCTGGAGGCGGCGGGCTAGCGCCGCCGTCCAGCCCGCGCCTTACCAATTCGTCATCTTCCCCCCGGTGGACGCGATCTCGTTTATCGATACGGTCGCGCCGAACCGAAGCGGGAGACGATGATGCGGGCTTGGCTGGCTGGACTGATCTGGCTGTTTGCGGCGACCACGGCCCAGGCCGATCCCGCCCACCCGCTCCAGCCTGCAGCGAGCTGGGCCCATGACGGGGCCGATCTCCAGCCTGATCCGGCGGTGCGCTATGGCGTGCTGCCCAATGGCATGCGCTACGCCATCCTGCGCAACGAGACGCCCAAAGGCCGCGCGGCGGTGCGCCTGCGGATTGGCCTTGGCGCTCTGCAGGAGCAGGACAATCAGGCCGGCCTCGCCCACTTTCTCGAGCACATGGCCTTCAATGGCTCGAAGAACGTGCCCGAAGGCGAGATGATCAAGATCCTTGAGCGCAAGGGCCTCGCCTTCGGCCCGGACACCAACGCCTACACGTCGTTTGACGAGACGGTCTATATGCTCGATCTGCCGAGCGTGGACGCAGACATGCTGGACACCGCGCTGATGCTCATGCGCGAAACCGCTGGCAACCTCACGCTCTCCGACAGCGCGATCGAGAAGGAACGCGGCGTGATCGTCGCGGAGGAGCGCGCCCGCGCCACGCCCAATTTCCGGATGTTCGAGGCCTGGATGAAGTTCGCCATGGCCGGCGTGCGCGCGCCAGAGCGCTTCCCGATCGGATCGATGGACGTGGTGCGCGCCGCGCCGCGCGAGCGCTTTCTCGAGCTGTACAACGGCTATTACCGGCCCGAGCAGGGGCTGCTCGTCGTTGTCGGCGATATCGATCCCGACGCGATCGAGGCCCAGGTGAGGGCGAAGTTCTCTGATTGGACCCAGCCGGGCGCGCCCGGCCCGCTGCCGGACATGGGCGCGCCTGCCGCGGCCCCCGGCTCGGCCCGCGTTTTCGTCGATCCGGGCGTGCCCACCGTGATGTGGATCAGCACCGTTGCGCCCCTCTCGCGCACGCCGGACAGCCAGGCCCGTCGTCTCTCGCTTACGTTGGAGTCGCTGGCCTCTGCGGTGGTGAACCGGCGGCTGGAGCGGATCGCCCGGCGGGCGGGCGCGCCTTTCGTCAGCGCCGGCGTTTCGGCGGGCTCGCGTTACAAGTCCGCCGACATCGCCCAGCTTCAGATCGTGGCCGAGCCCGGCAAATGGCGCGAAGCGCTGACCGCCGCCGACGCCGAGCTGCGCCGCGCGCTGCAATTCGGGTTTACGGAGGCGGAGTTCGCCCAGGAAGTCGCCGAACTGCGCCAGGGCCTCAAGGTTGCGGCCGATCAGGCCGGCACCCGTCAGTCGATGGCGCTCGCCAACGCCATCGTCGGCGCGTTCAATGACGCCGAAATCTTCACCAATCCCAAGGACGATTTTGCGCTGTTTCAGGCGGTTGAAAGCCGCCTGACGGCCGCCGCCGCCTGGGAGGCGATGAAGGCGCGCTGGGGCGACCGGACGCCCACGGTGTTTCTGGCCACCAGCGCCCCGGTCGAGGGTGGTGACGCCGCCCTCAAGGCCGTCTTCGACGCCGCCCGCGCGGCTCCGGTGGAGGCCGCCGCGGCGGAGGCCACAGTGGCCTGGGCCTATACCGACTTCGGCGCGCCGGGGCGGGTGGTGTCGCGCAGGGCCGTCCGCGGCCTTGACGCCGAGGAGATCACCTTCGCCAACAACGTGCGTCTGATCGTCAAGCAGACCCCGTTTGAGGACAATTCCATCCGGGTTCAGGCCCGGATCGGCCAGGGTCTGCTCGATTTGCCGATGGATCGGCCGGGCGTCGAGATTGCTGCGGAGAACACCTTCATTGCGGGCGGTCTCGGCCGCCATGAGCCTGATGCGCTCGAGCGCGCGCTGGCTGGAAAGTCCGTCGGCGCCACCTTCTCCGTTGCGGAGAACGCCTTCGTGCTGAACGGCGCCACCACGCCGGAGCATGCGCTGCTGCAGCTTCAGCTCATGGCCGCCTATGCCAGCGATCCGGGCTGGCGCGCCGACGCCCTCGCCCGGCTGCGCGCTGCGCTCGACCTGTTCTACCGCCAGCTCAATTCCACGCCCGCCGGCGTCTCGCAGCTCACCACCGCGCGCGCCCTGCGTGGCGGGGACGCGCGCTTCAGCTTCCCGCCGCGCGCCGCGCTGGAAGCGATCACCATCGCGGATCTGCGCGCCGCCATTGATCCCGCCCTGCAGGGTGGGCCGGTGGAGATCACGATCGTCGGCGATATCACGCCGGAGCGCGCGATCGAGATCGTGGGCCAGACGTTCGCCGCCTTGCCGCAGCGCGCGCCGGGTCTGCTGCCGCGCGACGCGCAGCGCGCTGTCCGCTTTGGCCCGGCGCGGGCCGAGCCCGTGCGGGCCCAGCATCAGGGCCGGGCCGATCAGGCGGTCGCGGGCGTCTATTGGCAAAGCGTCGACTTCGCCGATCGCCGTCGCGCGCGCCTGGCCCGGATCGTGGAGCAGGTGCTGCAACTCAAGCTCACAGCCGAGCTGCGCGAACGCGATGGCCTGACCTATTCGCCGGGCACGGCCTGGGACGCCTCCACCATCTTCCCCGGCTTTGGCTTCATCGGCGCGGTGCTGGAGGTGAACCCCAAGGACATCCCCGCCTTCTACGCCGCCGCCGACAAGATCGCCGCCGACATGGCCGCAGGCAGGATCAGCGCTGACGAGTTCGATCGCGCCCGCGCCCCGCTGATCAAGGATGTGGAGGGCGGCTTGCGCCAGAACGCCACCTGGATGGCCCGGCTTGCGGGCGGCGCCTTCGATCCTGCCCAGCTGGACCGCGCCCGGACGGTGCTGTCGGACTATCAATCCGCCACCCTGGCGCAGGTGCGTGCGCTGGCGGCGGAAGTGTTTGCGCCCGAGCGATCCATGAAGGTGGAAATCACGCCCGCCGCCGCCGCCGCGCCCTGACGCGGCCGCTCCCCTGCTCCGCGCGGCTTGCGCGCGGCGCGCGGGCCGGCCTATCGAGCGGGCATGAGCGAGATCGTGGTTCAGCTGCGCGACGTGCGCCTGCGGCTGGGGGCGGAGCCCCTGTTTACGGGCGTGGACCTGACGCTGTCGCGCGGCGTGGTCGCGGCGCTCGTGGGCCGCAACGGGGCAGGCAAGTCCACGCTGATGGGCGTGCTCGCCGGCCGGATCGAGCCTGACACCGGAACCCGCAGCGTCTCTGGCGGCGCCCGCTCAGCCATTGTGGCGCAGGAGCCGGACCTTTCGGGCTTCGCCACGGTCGGCGCTTTCGCCGCAGCGACCGCGCAAGGAGACACCGAGGGAGCGCGTGCGGCCGCCGCCGCCGCCGCGCTCGCCCAGTTTGGCATGCCGCCGGAGCAGTCCACGACCGGGCTGTCGGGCGGCGAGATCCGGCGCGCGGCCCTGGCGGCGGCCTTTGCCGCCGCGCCCGACCTCCTGA
>JBIIUJ010000145.1:0-5956 GCA_044340025.1 Caulobacterales bacterium | reverse complement strand
CGATGAATTCACCACGCCGCGCTTTTCCGGCGCATAGAGCGATCCCGGCAAGCAGCCCTGATTGATCAGGCCGGCAAGGAGCGGATTGAGAATCGGCACGCCGCCGACCGAGGTCCGGGTCGGATCGGTGCGGCAGAGCTGCTTGGAGGCGCGGACGCGATTGTCGTCCTCCTCGAACTTCTCATACATCACCCAGCCGCGGAACCGCTCGTTCAGCTCGCCGCCCGCCGTGATGCGGAAAGCGTAGAGGTCGCGGTTGTCCACGTCATTGCCGGTGACGAGGTTGTCGCCGAAGCCGTCGCGCTGGGTCGTGGTGCCGGCGACGCGGATGGCGAAACTCTCGCCCAGAGGCACGTTGATCGCGCCGCGCAGCTTGCGGGTGCTGTAGTTGCCCAGCGTCGCTTCCAGGCTGCCGGAGAAGGCGGCGGGATCGGGCTTGGCGGTGATGATGTTGATCACGCCGCCGGTGGCGTTGCGGCCATAGAGGGTGCCCTGCGGCCCGCGCAGCACTTCCACGCGCTGCATGTCGTAGAATTCGGCCTCAAACAGCAGGTTCTGGGTCAGCGGCACGCCGTTCTGGTGCACGCCTACTGCCGCGTCGGCTGTTGCGGACACAAGCTTGGTGCCGATGCCGCGGATCTGGAAGTTCGAACCCGTAAAGTTGCCCTTGGCGAAGGTCACGTTCGGGATGGCGAGCTGGAGGTTGGGGCCGCCGTCTATCTGAAGCTTGTCGAGGCTGTCCTGTCCGAAGGCCGAGACCGCGATCGGCACGTCCTGAAGCGCGTCTTCGCGCTTCTGGGCCGTGACCACGATCGTCTCGATCCGCCGGGCGGCGGTTTCGGATGTGGCGGTCTGGGCCAGCGCAGCGCCGGAGACCAGCGCCGCAGCAGACGCGCCCATGAGAAGCGCGCACGTCGAGCGTGTAGTGAATCGCATCGTTTCCTCCCCTCGCGCGGCCCGCCGTCTGGCTGAGCCGCACCATTCATTGCCTGACCCGATCTTGCGCCGGGCCTTGGAGCGTGACTGCATCACGCCACGCTCACATCAGATGACGGAGAACACGAGTCTGTCAATCGCTGTGCGGTGAGGAAGGATTTGCCGCTGGTCGCCCTCCGAGCAGCGATTCCGCAGTGCTGCAAGCCGCTCGAGCGCCCAAACATGCGCAAAATGACCACCACGCGACTGTCTTGGCCGCCCGCCATTTGACGGAGCAGGCCTGCCCGGTCTTGCTGGGCCGGCAAGACAGGAGACACGCCCCCATGACCGCTTCGCCCTTCTCCCGCCGCAAGGCCCTTGGCGCCCTGGCGCTTGGCGGTCTGGGCGCTGGCGCCGCCGCGTGCGCGGCCCCCGCCCCGCAGGTCTTCCCCGCGTGGGATCTTGCCGACAAGGTCGTGGCCAACCGCGCCAAGGTGAAGATGATCGGCAATATCGCCGGTGGGCGCGTCTTCTCCTTCATGCGCATGAACATCTACGGCGACGCCAACACCGGACCCTACACGCCGCTGTTCACGATGAACAACCTCATCATCGACGACTGGACGGTGGAGGGCGACACCTTCGTGATGAAGAAATACGAGGCGGGCGTGAAAACCCGCTTCGATAGCTTCGAGGTGATCAAGACGCTGGAGAACCCCTTCACGAAGGAACAGATCGATCTGTTTCCGTTCCTCCTGGGCCCGATCACGCGCGAATACACCCCGGATGGGGTGAAGGCGATGGCGCTGGCGCCGCAGGCGCTGCCGCTGGAGCAGATCGGGGACCGGCTGTTCTACGCTTCCCAGTCGATCGGGGTGGCGCCCAGCATGATCCGGCCGGAGGAGTATCCCGCAGAAAGCCCAGGCAACGAGATCTTCCTCAATTCCTTCATGACCTATTCGGCGCTGGCCCAGGATGTCTTCAATCCCGAGATCACCAGCGCAGCCGTGCACATGCAGATCCAGAACAAGTTCAACTGGCCGCCCTGGATGAAGATGGGCCAGCGGCCGGGCGGCACGGTGGCGCGCGGCTTCGGCTCCAAGATCGCGTCGCTCGAAGCGCTGCCCAAGCCGATCCTGGACGGTTTCCGCGAGGTCACGCCGAAGATCCTCGACGTCGACAAGTGGGAAGGTCTCAATATGGAGACGATCGATTATCTGCGCTTCCTGCGCGGCGAAGCGCCGATGTGATAGCCCCTATGCGGGCGGCCCGGTGGCGAAACTCTGCACCAGGCTGCCCGCGATCAGGGCCCAGCCGTCGACCAGAACGAAGAAGATCAGCTTGAACGGCAGCGAGATCACGATCGGCGGCAGCATCATCATCCCCATCGCCATCAGCAGCGATGCGATCACCAGATCGATCACGAGGAACGGCACGAAGATCAGAAACCCGATCTCGAACGCCCGCCTGAGTTCCGAGATCATGAAGGCCGGCGCCACCACCTGAAACGGCGTCTCTTCCGCGCTGGCGGGCGTTGAAATCCGGGCGAGCCGGATGAAGAGGGCCAGGTCTTCCTGGCGGGTATGCTGCAACATGAAGGTCTTGATCGGGGCGCTCGCGCGCGGCCAGGCCTCTTCCAGCGGCATTTGCTGGCTGATCATCGGCTCCACCCCGGCCTGATAGGCCGCCTGCCAGGTCGGCGCCATGATGAAGGCGGTCAGAAACAGCGCCAGCGAGACGATCACCGCATTCGGGGGCGCCTGCTGCAGGCCGATGGCGGTGCGCAGCAGCGACAGCACGACGATGATGCGGATGAAGCAGGTCGTCATGATCAGGATCGACGGCGCCAGGCTCAGCACCGTGATGAGCGCGATCGTCTGAACGATCCGCTCGGTCAGGCCGGCGCCCTCGCCGAGGTTCAGGTTGATGGATTGCGCCGCCGCCGCTCCCGCCACGAGCAGACCCGCAGCGCCAGCGATGGCGGCCAGGATCAGACGCCGCTTCATGGATGGGCCTCCGCCGCGACAGGCTTTACCGCCACAGCCTGCGCCGCGGTCGGCGACAGGATCACCAGATGGTCCTGATCATCAAAGCGCACGATGGCCGCGCGGGTGCGCCCTGCGTCCAGCCACAAGTGCTCGACCAGCTTCAGGCGCTTGCCGCCGCCCTGACCAGCCTGCTGGATGAGGCCATACCGGCGCGCCACCCAGGCGAAGGCCAGAATCAGCCCTACCGTAAGGGCGAGCGCGGCGAGCGCGCGGGCGATGCTCTGCCAGTCCATCGGTCGGGCGCGACCCTTTCTGAGTCGTTAACGGCCCCCGGAAATGGCGCGATGCGCGTTAACGCATCGTTAAGCCCGCGGCCGCCACGCTTAAGACCGGCTTAACCCTATGGCCGGTAAAAACTGCCCAGCGCGCGCTTTCCGGAGAGCCGGCTTGGACCTCACAGGCATCCCCTTTTTCGCCAAGCTGCAGTCCCGGATGGGGCTGATGGGCGATCGCCAGCGCGTGCTGGCCGAAAACGTGGCCAATTCGACCACGGCGGGCTTCACGCCGCGCGATGTGGATCTGCGTGCGTTCGAGCGCGCGATGGAGCGGGCCTCGCCTGCCTCGGGCAAGCTGGCGGTGGCGCGCACCAGCGCAGGTCATGCCGGCGGCCTGCAACGGGTGTCGGCCAGGGTCGTGGAGCGGGCCGATTCGGAAACCACGCTCGATGGCAACCAGGTCGTGCTGGAAGAGCAGATGATCCGGGTGGCTGAAACCCGCATGCAATATGACGCGGCGATCGGCCTCTATCAGAAGGGGCTGCAGCTCATGCGCCTCGCAGCGCGCCCGCCGGGCCGGTAAGGACAGGAAGAGCCAATGAGCGACATCAATTCTTCGCTGCTTGTTTCCGCCCAGGGCCTGCGCGCCCAGACCGCGCGGATGCGGATCATCGCCGAGAACATCGCCAACGCGCAAAGCACGGCGAACACGCCCGGCGGCGATCCCTACCGCCGGCAGGTCCCGGTGTTCGACGTCCAGACCGATCGCGAAACCGGCGCGGTGGGGGTGCGCATGTCGCGCGTCTCGCCTGACCGGTCCGACTTTCGCCAGCGGTTCGAGCCGGGCAATCCCGCGGCGGATGCGCGCGGCTACGTCAAGCTGCCGAACGTGAACTCGCTGGTGGAGATGATGGACATGCGCGAGGCGCAGCGCGCCTACGAGGCCAATCTCAATGTGATCGAAAGCGCGCGATCGATGATGACGCGCACGCTCGATCTGCTGCGCCGGTGAGGGGCTAGGCCATGGATGCAACCGCCCTTGTCGCCAGCCGCGCCTATGGCGCCGCGGTCAGCCAGGCCGCCGGCGCGCGCGAGGCGTCCGGCGCCGTCGCGCCGCAGAACTTCGGCGCCCTGATCGAGAGCCAGCTCGCCCAGGTGGCCGAGCAATCCCGCGCGGTGGAGACCCAGGCTTCCGCCGTGGCGACAGGCCGGGCCGAGCTGGTCGATGTCGTCACCGCCATCGCGGCCGCCGAAATCCAGCTGGAGACCATGATCGCGATCCGCGATCAGGTCGTGCAGGCCTATCAGGAAATCCAGCGCATGCCGATCTGAGCCCGCCCAGCTCCGAAGAATCGCGGGCTAGGAGGTGATGGCGTTGCCCGAAAGCTGCGCCCGGCCCGCTGGGTCGAGATCGCGGCGCACCTCTGCACTGGCGAGCGGGCCTTCAATCCCGGCGTTGACCCGATCCAGCCCGGCCGGCCCCGGCCCCCGCGCCACCAGATAGCGCAGCGACAGCCGAGGCGCGTCGCCAGCGGTGGGCTGGGTTCCATGCAGCGTGAAGGGGTGCCACAGACCCACCGTGCCCGCCGGGCCGAGCAGCCTGGTCTCGTGCAGCGCCGCCTGCCGTCCGGCCCCGTCGCCATAGGCCCAGGTCTGGGGCCCAAGCCGCTCCAGCGCGTGGGGGAATTGCGTCGCGCCGAACGCATGGCTTCCCGGCAGCAGGAACAGCGGCGCGTCGGCCGCGCTGACGTCGTGGAGATAGATGTAGAGCGTCACGAAGTCCGCCGTCCGGCCGGGCCAGTCGATGATGTCCTGATGGTAGTCGATGCCCCAGAAGTAGGTCACGTCGCGATACTGCGGCTTGATATAGGCGCCCAGATTGTTCACGCCCTTGCCGCGGATCCGGTCGAGCACCCAGGCCGGAATGTCTGCCTCCGCGACCCCGCAGACAAACTTGCGGTCAAGGATCGTCCAGCCCTCGCCAAGCAGCGCGCCCAGCGCCTCCCGGATCGCAGGCGTCGCCTCGATCGGCGCAATCAGGCCCGCCAGATCGTCCGCGAGGTTGCGGCCCGGGCGCGGATTGACGCCCTTGTGCTGCGGGTCGGCCAGATAGTCCGCCTCGCTCAGGAACAGGTCGGCGCCGAAACCGCGCGTGGTGCGCGCCCCGGTCAGCGCCGCGCCGCACGCTAAAGCCGGCACGACAGGGCCAAGGCCGATCCAGCCCGTCTGCGTCAGAGCCGCCACGGCGGGGTGGTCGGGCGGGTCAGCGGCGGGTTGGTGCAGGGCAGGGCGAAGGCTCATGGGCAGGTCCCTCACTCAAGGACGATGAAGGAAAGGTCCGGGCAGGTGGGAAAGCGCTGAAGGCGCGTGGCGCGCAGGTCGAAGGTCTCGAGGATGGCGCGCGTCTCGCCGGGAAAGTCGGGGTGCATGGCTTCGTCAAAGCCGATCACCGCCCCCTTCGGCATGCGCGGCAACACCAGATCGAGCGCGGCCTTGGTGGGGGCGTAGATATCCATGTCGAAATAGGCGAGCGCGATCAGCGTCTCGGGCTGGCGCTCCAGCAAGGCAGGCAGCGTCGCGGTCACGTCGCCGGCGATCACGTGGGTCTTCTGGATATGGGCGATGGGCGAGAGCGCTTCGTGGCAGGCGAGAATGTCGCCCAGGGTCTCGGCATAGGCCGGCGCGGTGCCATAGGCGCCCTCGCGCGCGGCGGGCGAGGCGCCATCGGCCGCCCCCACGCCGGCAAGCCCGGTGAACGTGTCAAAGCCATAGATCGGC
>JBIIUJ010000165.1:0-5070 GCA_044340025.1 Caulobacterales bacterium | reverse complement strand
GAGATCGCCAACATGGTCGGCGCCGATGCGGTCTGTCATGGCGCAACCGGCAAGGGCAATGATCAGGTCCGGTTCGAGGTGTCCTATTACGCCCTCAAGCCCGATGTGACCGTGATCGCGCCGTGGCGGGAGTGGAGCTTCCAGGGCCGGCCGGACCTGATCGCTTACGCCAAGACGCACGGCATCGAGATCGCCAAGGGCAAGGAGCAGGACGCCCCCTTCTCGATCGACGCCAATCTCCTGCACACCTCCTCGGAGGGCCTGGTGCTGGAAGACCCCGACACAGCCGTGCCCGACATCGTGAGCAAGCGCGCAGATCGGCGCACCATCACGCCCGAGGAAGCGCCCGATCAGGCCGAGATCATCACGGTCGGCTTCATTCGCGGCGATGCAGCCTCCGTGAACGGTCAGGCGCTCGGCCCCGCGGCCCTCCTCACCGAACTCAACCGGCTCGGCGCCAAGCATGGAATCGGCGGGCTCGATCTCGTCGAGAACCGCTATGTCGGCATGAAGTCGCGCGGCTATTACGAGACGCCCGGCGGCACCATCCTGTGGCAAGCGCACCGTGCGATCGAGAGCCTGACGCTGGATCGCGGCGCGATGCACCTTAAGGACGAGCTGATGCCGCGCTACGCCAGCCTGATCTACAACGGCATGTGGTTTACCCCCGAGCGCCGGATGCTTCAGGCCGCCATCGATGAAAGCCAGACCGACGTGACCGGCGAGGTGACGCTGAAGCTCTACAAGGGCGGCGTCTATGTGCAGGGCCGCACCAGCCCCAATTCGCTCTATTCGAAGGACCTCGTCGGCTTCGACGCGGCCGGCGGTTACAATCAGGCGGACGCGGAAGGCTTCATCAAGCTCAACGCCCTGCGCCTGCGCATCGCGGCCTGGCGCGATCAGCGGCTGGGCAAGAACGGCTGAGGCGCAGGCTCTCCATGAACGCAGACCGGATCGACGATCTTGAAACCCACCTCGCCCACCTCAGCCGCACCGTTGAGGAGCTTTCCGACGTGGTGGCGCGGCAGGATCGCACGATCGGCCGGCTGATGCGCGCGCTGGAGGGCGTGCTGGAGCGCGAAGCCGAGCGCGATGCGCTTTCAAACGCGCCCGCCGCCAGCCAGAAGCCGCCGCATTGGTGAGCCCGACGCGCCGCGCGGCGGTGGCGGGCCTGAGCCTGGCCGCGCTTGCTGCACCTGCCCGCGCCCGTGCGCCCGCCGGGTTGCAGGCGGGGCTCGAGGCCGCCGCCGCCGCCGCGCCAGGGCGGCTTTAGGTCCTGGTGCGCGATCTCTCCACCGGGGCGGAGGCCGGCGTGCGGGCCGATGAGCGCGCGCCCATGCATTCGGCTGTGAAGCTGTTTGTGGCGGCGTGGGCGGCGGGCGAAGTCGCGGCGGGACGGCTTTCCGACGCGCGCACGGTCACGCTGCGGCGCGAGACATCGCCCACCGGGCCGGGCCGCGTGGACCGCGCGCTTGCCGCAGCAGGTGTTCTTTCGCCCACCGTGGGGGAGATGATCGAGGCGCTGCTGCTCGATAGCGACAACGCCGCGACCGACGGCCTCATCAGCCTTGCGCCCTCGCCGGCCGCCATCGGGCAGGCGTTGCGCTTGCCGCAGTCAGTCCGCATCGCGCGGACAATGCGCGCCCTCTATGCCGAGCCGCCGCGCACACGCGCCGCGTGGGACGCCTTCCTGGCCGATCCGCGCGATCAGGCGACGCCGCGCGGCTTTGTCCGGGCGCTGGATCGGCTGGCGCGGGGGCGACTGGCCGGGCCGGCGGCGGATGCGCGGGTGCGCGCTCTGATGGAACAGGCCACGGTGGGCGCAGCACGGCTCACCGCTGGCCTTGGGCCGGACTGGCGGGTGCAGGGCCGGACGGGCACTGGCGTGCAGTTTGAGGGCCGCCGCAGTTCCACCAATCAGGCAGCGCTCGCCATCCACCGGCGTACCGGGCGCACGGTCGCAATAGCGGTCCTTCTGAAGGATGCCGACTGGAGCGACGCCACCCGCGATGCGGCCATCGCCGGGGTGGGCAGCGCAGTCCGGGCGGCATGGCCCAACGGCTGAAGCAGGCCTAGCCGCCCGCTGACGCCTTGACCTCGGCCGGAATGCCCCCAGGCCAGCAGGCGCGGAAGGCCCGGGCCGAGAGGGGCGCGCCGGCCGGCGTGGTCACAACATCGGTCACTGCGCAATCACCGTCGATCCGGGTGCGTTGACAGGCGATCTCGCCCGGCCGGGTGGGGTCGTCGGCGCACGCAAAGCCGAGCGCGGTCAGTGCGGGCGGCGCGGCGTCCGGCCCTGTCGGCAGGGCCTTCACCGAGGCCTGGAGCGCGGCGGTGGCTTCAGGGTCGAGATCGATCAGCGCCTCGGGCGCCTCGGGGTCTGAAGGAGCGCTGCAGGCGGCGATCGCCAGAAGCAGAGCCAGACCTAGCCGACGTAGCGCCACGCCGAGCCCTCCACCCCATCCTGCACTTCCACCTCGCGCGCGGTGAGTTCTACGCGCAGCCGATCGGCCTCCGCCCAGTCCTTGGCCGCGCGGGCCGCCGCGCGCGCCTGCACCAGACCTTCGATCTCGGCGACGACGCCGGCATCCTTCGGCTTGCGCGCCTCGAACCAGGCATGCGGGCTCTGACCGAGAAGGCCCAGCAGGCCGCCTGCGGCCAGGAGGTCGGCGCGCGCGCGCGCAAACTCCTTGGGCTTGGCCTTGTTGGCCTCGGTGGCGAGCGCGGACAACGCAGCCAGCGCTTCCGGCGTGTTCAGATCGTCGCACAGGGCGGCAAGCACACTACCCGCATCGCCCGGGGCGGCGTCTGCGCCCCAGACACGCGCCAGCGCGCCATAGAGCCGATCGAGCGTGCGCACGCTCTGGCGCAAGAGATCCTCCGTCCAGTCCAGCGGCGCGCGATAGTGCGCGGTCAGCAGCGCCAGGCGCAGCGCCTCGGCAGGCCAGAGGCCGACCAGATCATGGATCAGCTGCACGTTGCCCAGGGACTTCGACATCTTGTCGGAATCCATGGTCAGAAAGCCGTTGTGCATCCAGTAGCGGGCGTAGAGCTCGCCATCGTGGGCGCAGGTCCCCTGCGCGATCTCGTTTTCGTGGTGCGGGAAGACGAGATCATGCCCGCCGCCGTGAATGTCGATCGTGCGGCCGAGATTGGCCTCGATCATGGCGGAGCATTCGATATGCCAACCGGGGCGGCCCTCTCCGAACGGAGCCGGCCAGCGCGGCTCATGTGCTTTCGACGGCTTCCACAGCACGAAGTCGTGCGGGTTGCGCTTGTAGGGGGCCACCTCCACCCGGGCGCCGGCGATCATGTCGTCGAGGTTGCGGCCAGACAGCGCGCCATAGGCGCCAAAGCTCGCCACATCGAACAGCACATGACCCTCGGCCGCATAGGCATGGCCCTTGTCCAGCAGGCGGGCGATCATGTCGACGATGGCGCCCATGTGGCCGGTCACGGTCGGCTCGAGGCTCGGCGGCAAAACGCCCAACGCCGCCACATCCTGCCGATAAATCTCTGTATAGCGTTGTGTGATGATGGAAATGTCGACGTCCTGATCGGCAGCCGCCTTGTTTATCTTGTCGTCCACATCGGTGATGTTTCTGGCGTAGACCACATGATCTGCGCCAAATACCTGCCGGAGAAGCCGGAACAGCACGTCAAACACCACCGCCGGGCGCGCATTACCGATGTGAGCATAGTTCCAGACCGTCGGTCCGCAGACGTACATCGTCACGCGATCCGGATCGAGCGGCGTGAACGGCTCCTTGCGGCGGCTGAGCGTGTTATAGAGCGTGATGTCTGTCATGGCGTTGGAAGAGGTCCGGGAAGGGGCGAAACCGCCGAGCAACGGGCGCTTGCCTTCCATACGTCAATGGGCTCTGCTTGGTCCACCTCGACCGGGGGCTCTGGAAACTCCCGATCGCGCTTCTAAGTATGGGGAGGTCCGAAAGGACCAGTAGATAGTCCGAGAGGACGCATGCGAGCGGTCGTTAAGTCCGGGGCCCCCGGCTCGACCACCGCTCCTCTGAGCAAGGACGAGACGTTTCATGGATGCCCTGACCGACCGCGCCCTCCTGACGGAGGACCTCCCCGCTCGCCCGTCGCGCGAAGAAGCGATGGAGGCGGTTCGCACCCTTCTGCGGTGGGCTGGCGACAATCCCGGGCGCGAGGGCCTGCTCGATACGCCCAAGCGCGTGGTGGACGCCTATCGCGAATTCTTCGCCGGCTACGAGATGGACCCGGTGGCGGAACTGTCGCGCACATTCGAGGACGTGCAGGGCTACGACGATATCGTGATGCTGCGCGACATCGATGTGGAGAGCCATTGCGAGCACCATATGGTGCCGATCCTGGGCAAGGCGCACGTCGCCTACATGCCGACCAACAAGGTGGTGGGCATCTCCAAGATCGCGCGGGTGGTGGAAATCTTCTGCAAGCGACTCCAGACGCAGGAGACCATGACCGCCCAGATCGCCGACGCCATCACCGAAGCGATGAAGCCCGCGGGCGTGGCCGTGCTGATCGACGCCAAGCACCAGTGCATGACCACGCGAGGGGTGCATCACCCCAATGTGGCCACCATCACCACCCAGTTCACCGGCGTCTTCAAGACCGACGCGGAACTGAAGGACCGCTTCCTGCGCTTCGCCGGCTATCGGTAGGCGCGGATTGGCTTGATGACGAAAGAGCCGCTCCGGGCGACCGGGGCGGCTTTTTTGCCCGTAAGCGTCGTCCCGGAAGCTGCAAAGCAGCTATCCGGGACCTCCTGAAACCCATCTTGCGTGAGGTCCCGGCTCTCGCTTTGCTCGGCCGGGATGACGAGGGACGGTTGCTACGCCACCGCGCGGGCGGCCGTAACGCTGGGCTGGCCCTTCACGTAGAGACCGCGCAACTCGCCGGAGGGCTTGAACGCGTCGGTCACGCCAAGCACGGTTTCGGCCGCGCCCAGGAAAAGAAATCCGGGGTCTTCAAGCTGGCGAGCCGCGCGCTCCAGAATCAGTTTCTTGGTGGGCGCATCGAAATAGATCAGCACGTTGCGGCAGAACACGACATCGAACCGTCCAAGAC
>JBIIUJ010000144.1:0-6037 GCA_044340025.1 Caulobacterales bacterium | reverse complement strand
ACGCCTCGGTGATGCCTACGCTGGTCTCGGGCAATACCAATGCGCCCACGATCATGATCGCGGAAAAGGCCGCCGACCTGATTCTTGGCAGGGCCGCACCGGCGCGGGCGGAAGCGGCGCGCGAAGAGGCGCTGGCTCCGGCCTGACCGTGCGGGCGCAGGCCGGCCTTTGCCGCCGGAGCCTGCCCGCCCTAAAGAGGCCGGGATGAACGCGCCTTTCGATCCGCTTGCGGCTGTGGCCGCCCGCTATGCCGTGGCGATCACCCCGGCGATGGAAGCGCTGATCGATCCGGAAGACCCAGCCGATCCCATCGCGGCCCAGTTCCGCCCCGATGCGCGCGAGCTGAAAGAGACGCCGGCTGAGCGCGCCGACCCCATCGGGGACGCCGCCCACAGCCCGGTGAAAGGCGTGGTGCATCGCTATCGTGATCGCTGCCTGCTGAAGCCGGTGCATGTCTGCCCGGTCTATTGCCGCTTCTGTTTCCGCCGCGAGATGGTGGGGCCGCAGGGGGAGGGCGCGTTGAGCCCGGCGGAGCTGGACGCCGCGCTTGCCTATATCGAAGCCACGCCCGCGCTCTGGGAAGTGATCGTCACCGGAGGCGACCCGTTCGTGCTGAGCCCGCGCCGCGCTGGCGCGCTCACGCGCCGGCTTGCCGCGATCGAGCATGTGAAGGTGGTGCGCTGGCACACGCGTGTGCCGGTGGTGGACCCCGCGCGCGTCACGCCGGCCTTTGCGCGCGCATTGCGGGCGCCGGGCGTCGCCACCTGGGTGGCGCTGCACGCCAACCACCCGCGCGAACTGACGCCCGAGGCGATCGCCGCAATCGACCGGCTGCTGGATGCAGGCGTGCCCGTCGTGAGCCAGAGCGTGCTTCTGAAGGGCGTCAATGACGATCCCGATACGCTCGAAGAGCTCATGCGCGCTTTCGTGCAGGCGAGGGTTAAGCCCTATTATCTGCACCAGGGCGATCTCGCGCCCGGAACCAGCCACTTCCGCACCACGATCGCCGAAGGACAGGCTCTCGCACGGGGGCTGCATGCACGCGCCTCTGGTCTGTGCCAGCCGACTTACGTTCTGGATATTCCCGGCGGCGTCTCTAAGGCGCCTCTCACGCCGGCCTATCTGCGCGACGGACCGGCCGGACTGGAGGTCTATGGCGACGATGGCGTCTGGCGGTCCGTCGCCGGCTAGGCGGCGCGGCGCTGCATCTCCGCCAGCGGGGCGGGGGCGGCAATGGCAGCGCCCTGGGCGCGGTCGAAGCCCCAGGCGGCGAGCCGGTCGAGGCTTTCCTCCGTCTCTGCGCCCACGGCCACCGTGATCAGGCCCGCCGCCTGGGCGGCGGCCAGTCTGCGGATCGGAGCTGCGATCGGCGCGGCTTCCAGCGTGCGCGCGGCCGCCAGCATCGCTGGCCCGCCCGTCTTGAGCGCGCAGAACAGCGCCCGCGCCCGGCCATCGAGCGCGATCCGGGCGGCCCCGCGCCCATCCAGCGCAAGGCGCAGCCCCGCCGCCCGCAGGCGCTCGGCCGCTGCCCAGCCGGGCGCGCCAAGCGTGGCGAGATCGTCTTCGGCAATTTCGATCACCAGATCCTCTGTCTTTGCGCCGGCTTCGGCCAGGATCAGGCGCGCTTCGCGCGCAAACCGCGGGTCCAGCGCGTCGGCGAGATCAAGGTTTACCCACACCGCGACGCCGACCTTGCGCGACGCCACCGCCGCCTGAGCCAGCAGCATGCGCGCGAGCCTCTGGCTAAGCCCGGCTTCGCGAAAGGCCGGCAGAAACTGGGCAGGCGCCTGGGCCCCGCGCTGTGGGCAGACCCACCGCGCAAGCGCTTCCACCCCCACGACCGCGCCTCCGGCCAGATCGACCTGCGGCTGATAGGCGAGGGTGATCGCCTGAGCGGAAAGGGCGGCGGCGAGTTCTGCGCGGGCAAAGCGGTTGATCATTCCCGATGCGATAGCCCAGCATTCTAAACATCCGGCGCCGTCCCGGCTTGCCCTCGCCGTCCGCCCGGCCCACAGACCACTGGATGGACACAGCATCCCGCTCCGCCCCGCAGCCTGCGCGCCTTTCAGCGACTGTCGTGCTCGCCCGCGATGGGGCCGATGGCCTGGAAGTGCTGATGATCACGCGCAACAGGCAGGTGGATTTCGCGGCTGGCGCGCTGGTCTTTCCCGGCGGCAAGGCGAGCGCGGCGGACTTTGACCCCGCTTGGCAGGCGCGCGCGCCTGGGCCTTTCGCCGAAGAGGAGCGCGCAGCGCGGATCGCCGGGCTGCGGGAAGTCTTCGAGGAGGTTGGTCTCCTGCTCGCCCGCAAGGGCGATGCGGCTGCCCCGCCTGCGGCCTGCGCCCCAGTGGTCGCGCGGCGGGCGGCCATTGCCCCCGATGATTCAGCTTTCGGCCCGGTCCTTGAGGCGGAAGGGCTAAACCTCGATATCGAGGCGCTTGCGCCATTCGCCCATTGGGTCACGCCCAAGGGCATGCCAAAGCGGTTCGACACGTTCTTCTACGCAGCCCGCGCGCCGGAGGGTCAGCAAGCTGCCTGCGACGGCGCGGAAGCTGCCGACGCCGTCTGGGTCCGGCCGGCCGAAGCGCTTGCACAGGCAAGGGCGGGGCGCGCGCACCATCATCTTTCCCACGCGTCTCAATCTCGAATGGGTGGCCCAGCATCGCGATGTGGACGCCCTGCTTGCCGCAGCACGCGCGCGCCGCATCGTGCGGGTGGAGCCTGAGGTGGTGCAGGAAGCGGAGGGCCTTTTCCTGCACATCCCCGCCGAAGCGGGCTATTCGGTCACGCGCGAGCCGCTGGAGGGCAACCGGCCCTGATTTCAAACGGCAAAAGCCCCGCCGGCCTGCAGCCAGCGGGGCATCCGATCCGTCAAGACCTGGCACAATGCCTCAGGCCGCCAGGGCCACATGACGCCGGCGCAACTGGCTTGCGATCATCCCGAAGCCCATGATCATGAGCAGCCAGGTTGAAGGCTCCGGCACGGTGGAGAACGACACGTTGTCAATGATCGCGCCGAAGACGACGTTGCTCGTTCCGCCCAGATGCGTGAATCGCACCTGAAACTGGCGCGCCGAGCCAACATTGCCCGTGAGCGACTGTGACGTGAACGGCGCTGTTGCCGCCAAAGCTGGTGAAGCCCAGGAGGAAACCACCGCTCCGTTACTCGCATTCACCAGTTCGGCGAGAAACATTGCCCCCGCTATGCCACGCTGAGCGCCCGAATACAGGAACTGCACCGTCACGGTGCTGTTAGCGGCGTTCAGCACATTCGAGGTGAACGTGCCCCCCACGGCGCCGGGCGTGCCCGCAAGGTCGACGCACTTTCCAGCATTGCCGGCGCAGCGGATTGCGAATGTGTTGTCCGCCACGACGTCGATCAGCGGCGTCCCTGTCCAGGACCCGATTCCGCTCACCACGGGGTTGGCAACCGCCAGGCCCGTTGGCGCGTCATCCCAGTTCGAGATCATCACTATTGGTGTTGCGGCGTGGGCCGCCCCAGCGTACGTAATCAACGCCGCGGCGACGGCCGCGAATAACTTGGCTTTCATGCCCCACTCCTCTTCTCGACTCCAATAGTCGAGCGTGCGGACAAAACCATGCAAACGCGTCCGGGTCAAGATGTGGCGATGTTGATTTCGGGGCGGTTTGGATGCGAATGCGGCGGTGATGCGGCACGCCGCGCGCGCAGCCTCATGCTGTGGCCGCAATCCAGCCGCCGCCAAGCACGCGGTCTGCGTCCGGGGTCTCATAAAGGACGCAAGCCTGCCCCGGCGCCACGCCCTCTTCCGGCGCATCCAGCAGCACGCGCCAGCCCTGCGCAGTCGACAGCCGGCCAGGAACCGGCGGCCGTGTCGAACGCACGCGAACCAACACCGCCAGGCCATCCAGCGCGTCTTCGCCGCCGACGGGATCGCCGATCCAGTTCACCTCTTTCAGCACGATCTCGCGCACGCCCAGCGCCTCGCGCGGGCCCACGATCACGCGGCGGGCGGCGGCGTCGAGCCTGACGACAAACAGAGGCTCGCCGGTCGCCACGCCAAGGCCGCGCCTCTGGCCGACGGTGTAGTGGATCACGCCCTCGTGGCGGCCCATGACCCGCCCATCGACATGGACGATCTCGCCGGGGCGCAGCTTCTCCACCACGGCGGCGTATCTGCCCGACGGCACGAAGCAGATGTCCTGGCTGTCGGGCTTTTCGGCGGTGGCCAGACCAAACTCGGCGGCGAGCGCGCGCACGGCCGGCTTCTTCATCCCGCCCAGCGGAAAGCGCAGGAAATCGAGCTGCGCGCGCGTGGTGGCGAACAGGAAGTAGGACTGATCCCGGTCGGGGTCTGCCGCGCGGCGCAGCTCCGGCCCGCCAGGCCCAAGCGCGCGCTGGATATAGTGGCCGGTGGCCATGCAATCGGCGTCGAGGTCGCGCGCGGTTTCGAGCAGATCCTTGAACTTCACGTTCTGATTGCAGCGCACGCACGGGATGGGAGTGGCGCCGGCGAGATAGGTGTCGGCGAAATCGTCCATCACCGCCTCGCGAAAGCGGCTTTCGTAATCGAGCACGTAGTGGGGAATATCCAGCCGCGCTGCGACTGCGCGCGCATCGTGGATGTCCGCGCCGGCGCAGCACGCGCCCTTCTTGGCCAGCATCGCGCCATGGTCGTAGAGCTGAAGCGTCACGCCCACCACCTCATAGCCCTCCGCCTTCAGCAGCGCGGCGGCGACGGAGGAATCCACCCCGCCCGACATCGCGACGACCACGCGCGTTTCCGATGGCGGTTTGGCGAAGCCAAGAGAATTGAGCCCAGCGGCGTTGCGCGCCGGGGCTGTGGCGAAATCGAGCATGGGTCCTCTCCCGCAGGGTCAAGGCCCGCGACAGCCCGGCTCACGCGATATAAGGAAATCTGAGCGCAATGGAAGAGGTGGGCATACATGTTGCGACGGGGCCGTAGATTGGCGCGCCGCCCCGATAGTGGGGCCGGGAGGGTTTGATGAGCGAAGAGCGTATTTGTGACGTTTCAATAATAATTGTTAGTTACAATACTCGTGATTTGACGATTGCGTGCATTGAAAGCGTAATATCTCAAACTAGTGCCTCATTCGAAATAATCGTTGTTGATAATTGCTCATCCGATGACAGCGTTGATGCCATACGGGCCCGGTTTCCGGAGGTGCGCTTGCTGGTTCAATCAGAGAATATCGGTTTCGCCAAAGGGGTGAATGTCGGAGCGTCGCACGCTCGTGCTCCAGCCCTTTTGCTGCTCAATCCCGATACTTTGGTGCTGGACAGTGCAGTCGATCGTTTGCTCAAGTTCGCATATCAGCATCGGGACGCGAAGATCTGGGGGGGGCGAAACATTGATCCTTCCGGCGCTGTCGATCCGACCTCCTGCTACGCCCGCATGACGCTGTGGGGACTCGCGTGCCGCTTTCTAGGGCTAGACCAAGCGTTTAAACGCTCCAGTTATTTCAATCCCGAGCGCTACGGCGGATGGATGCGCGACAGCGTTCGGCAGGTCGACATCATCACGGGCTGCTTCCTGCTAATCGATCGCAAGATGTGGGACAAGCTTGGCGGCTTCGATGAAGCCTTCTTCATGTATGGCGAGGAGGCAGATCTCTGCCTTAGGGCTCAGACATTCGGGGCCCGGCCCCTCATGACGCCGGATGCTGCCATCATGCATGTAGGCGGTGCCTCGGAGCGTATTCACGTTGACAAGATGGTGAGATTGCTAAAGGGCAAAATGACCGTGGTTCGTCGTCATTTCGACCCATGGCGGCGACCCATCGCGGTGGGGCTCTTCATCGCCTGGCCCTGGTCACGCGCGGTGTTCACCACACTGCTCGGGAGTACAAAATCCGCATGGCCTGAGATTTGGGCGCGTCGCGGCGAGTGGCGACCGGGTTATGGGCCGAAATCATGAGGCTGAAACATTCCGCCGATAGCAACTCTCGGAGCGCAGCGCTCGTCCGGGCTGCTCAGGTCATGGATCAACAATGACGCGTGTGAACTGGGTAACTCCGAAAGCGGCGCATCTGATTA
>JBIIUJ010000143.1:0-6052 GCA_044340025.1 Caulobacterales bacterium | reverse complement strand
CGAGGGCCTATGGACCGCAATCGGTCACCTGATCGACCTGTTCGAGCCCAACGAGTGCCGAAACTACTTCACCAGTTGTGGGTACGATGCAGACTGAACGCAAACCGCTCTAGCGCGTCCGGATCTCGAACGGTTCCTGCAGGCCCGCCAGAGGCTGGGAGCCAAAGCTGGTCAAGGCGCGGCGGGCGCTTGCGTCGCCCTTCACGAATGCGTCGAGGAACAGGATCGCGGCGGCGTTGGTGGCGTCGAGCTGGGCGCTCTGCTTTGGCCCGGGCAGGGTGAGCCGGCCGATGGCGCCGCCGAAATAATGGTCCACCCCGGGCGCGATGGCGGCGAACGTCTGGCCCGGCCGCCCGCGTTCGAAGGAGGCGAGCACCTGGCGCCAGTCGGCGCGGAAATTGGGCAGCGTGTCCTGCGTGCCGGTGGTGACGAGCATGGGCGCATCCAGACCATCCCAGATCGCAGGGTCGAGGAAGCCAGGCACCGGCCCCGGCGGCGAGACTGCAAGGATCGCCCTGGCGCGCGGATCGCGCGGGCGCAGCGGCTCCGCCCCCGGCCGGCGGACTTCAGCCCCGCCGAGCTGCTGGGCGACAAGCGCGCCATAGGAATGGCCGGCTGCGACCATGCGCGCCGGGTCCACCGCGCCCGGCGCCAGGCCGGCGGCGGCCGCCAGCGGGACGAGGCCGTCAAACACCAGCGCCATATCGGCAAGCCGCGTCGCCTGCACCGCAGCCGCATCAAAGCGCGCGCGGCCGGGGTTGCCCTCCCAGTCCACATGGGTGGGGGCCGCAACCAGATAGCCCGCCGCGGCGATGGGACCGATCATGGCGTCATAGAGCGTGCCGGCGCTGTTGGCCCCATGGCTGAAGGCGATGAAGCCCATGGCGCGGCGCGCGCGGGCCGGGCGGGCAAGCCGCACGGCCACCGTGCGCCCGTCTGCGGCCTGCAGCGTCGTATCGATGAAGCGAAAGCGGCCAGACCGCGCGGTGCGCAGCGCAGCGGCGAAAGCGGCCGGGGGAGCAGCAAGCGCCGGCCCGCCGGCAGCGAGCGCGGCAAACCCGGCGAGCCCGAAGGCGCGGCGCGAGAGCCTCACAGGACGGCGCACACGGTCTTGGTTTCGAGGTAATTCTCCACCGCGCGCCAGCCGCTGTCGCGGCCCCAGCCCGATTGCTTCATGCCCCCGATAGGCAGCGAGCAATCATACATGGAGTGCGTGTTGATCCAGACCGTGCCAGCCCGGATCTGGGCGGCCAGACGGTGGGCGGACGACAGGCTCTCGGTCCAGACGCTCGCGGCGAGACCGTATTCGGTGTCGTTCGCCCAGCCCACGACCTCTTCGGCGTCGTGGAAGGGGGCCGCCACCAGAACCGGGCCGAAGATCTCCTCGCGCACCACGCTCATGGCGGGCTTCACATCGGTAAGCACGGTAGGGGCGATGAAGGTGTCGGCCGGGCCCATCCGCTCGCCGCCTGCCGCCACCGTGGCGCCGTCTGCCTTGCCGGCGGCGAGATAGGCGGCCACCCGGTCGGCCTGCTTCTTCGAGACGATCGGCCCCATCTGCGTGGTCTGGTCCAGTCCGTGGCCGAGCTTGATCCCCTTGGCGTAGGCCGCGATCCCCTCCACCACCTGATCGAAGATGCTCGCGTGGGCATAAAGGCGCGAGCCAGCAACGCAGACCTGGCCGCCGTTGAAGAAGATGGCGTTGGCCGCGCCGGGGATGGCGAGCGAGAGATCCGCGTCCGGCATGATCACGACCGGGCTCTTGCCGCCCAGCTCGAGCGTCACCTTCTTGAGGTTGCCCTTTGCGGCGTCGAGGATCGCCTTGCCCGTGGCAGTGGAGCCGGTGAAGGCCACCTTGTCCACGCCCGGATGGGCGGCGAGGGCGGCGCCCGCCTCATGCCCCAGGCCGGTGACGACATTCACCACGCCCGGCGGCAGGCCCGCCTCCTCCATCAGCTCCACGAGCATCAGCGCGGTCAGCGAGGTGTCTTCCGCAGGCTTCAGCACCACCGTGCAGCCAGCCGCCAGTGCGGGCGCGAGCTTCATGGCGGTGAGCACCAGCGGCGAGTTCCACGGCACGATGGCGGCCACCACGCCCACGGGTTCCTTGGTGGTGTAGGCGAACACCTGTTTGCCCGGCGGCTGATAGGTGACGCCTGTGGGGATGGTCGTGCCTTCAATCTTGCTCGCCATCCCGCCGAAATAGCGAAACTGCTCAACCGCGCCGGGAATTTCGGCCCAGCGGCCGACAAAGAAGGGCTTGCCCTGATCCAGCGTTTCGACCTCGGCGAAGGCGTCGATGCGCTCCTCCAGCAGGTCGCCGATCTTCCAAAGGATGCGGCCGCGCTGGCCTGGCGTGAGGCCGCGCCAGGCATCGGCTGTCAGAGCGGCGCGCGCCGCGGCGACTGCGGCGTCCACATCTGCGGCGCCAGCGCGTGCGATCTGGGCGATCTCGCGGCCGGTGGCGGGATCGACGCTGGCGAAGGTCGCTCCGCCGCTTGCGCCCACCCGCTTGCCGGCGATGTGGAGCGCATGGGCGGCGCGGCCCAGAAACGCGATGGCGATCTCCTGGCTTGGGCTAAGGGCGGGGACGTCAAAAGCCATGGCGGCGCTCTCCGGAAAGGCGATGAGCGCGAAAGCTAGCGCCGCTGCAGCCGCGCGCGCTTCACGCGCCTGCGCGTGACCGATGGGTGGTTAGCGAGCAGCGCATTGACAACGCCGCTGGATCGATGCCGGGCGCGGCCGGAATCTAATTTGGACTCTTTAGGGCTCTTACATCCTTCATTAGCTCAGGCATGCGGTGTTGAGGCACTTTAGCTAGACACTCCACAAACCGCGCCAGATCATATGGCGAAGAATTCCCCATGGCCGGCAGCTGGTCGAGGCAGAAAAGCACAAGTCCATGAATGCCAGTGCGCTCCCGCATCATCTGCACATCTGCGCCTTCACACCGGATTTCGACCGCCATCGCTTCCCCCTCGTCATAGGCGGCTGGCAGCCCCAGGTGTCGATAGCGCCATCCAATTGTGCGCAGGCCGGGAAGAAAAAAAGTGTCACACACCAGATTGATATGGCGGATTCCCTCTGCCCTGGCCGCCTCAATGATCGCGATCAGCAAAGATTCCCGATACTTGTACCCTTTCGTGCCCCGCCATCCATCGGCGACGAGAAACCGGGTCAGTTCCCAGACGTCAGCCCCATAACTGGGGTTTTCTGACGGCGCTGCAAGATGGGGGAACAAATCCCTCAAAAGGCTTTTGTCGTCGGTCGGGCGAAGGCGGGCACTGCAGATCGGACTATCGGCCTCGTCGAACGCGATGAAATACAAAGCGCGCTCATCGTCGAACTGATCAAACTCGCGCCCGTTAAGACTGTTTAGCGCCTTCCACCCGCGTTCGCCGATGTAGAACTCGTGTCGCATTCGGTGAACTGTATCAATGGCGTCTTCATACTGATTTCTCTGGTGAGGCCTTATCATGTGAACAAGCATTACATACCTCCAGTGCGTATGAATGGAGGTGATTATTGATGCTTGAAGTAATTGAGGCGATGACCTGATCAGGCCATTGAACCCGTCTCCGCTAGTGAATATTCAGCCACCGTCTCCGCCATGCGGCGATCACGGCCTGCATCCGAGTTCGAACGCCCAGGATCGACTTAGCCTTCTCGATATGGCGGTGGACAGTATTTTCTGAAATGCCGATGATGGCGCCGATCTCCCAATCTGACTTGCCTTCCGCTGCCCAAGACAAGCACTCGATCTGGCGGCTGCTCAGGAACGAGGCGCTGGGTTCGTCTTGGGCTTCTTCTAGCAGTTCCACACCAATTTCGGCGAAGTATACTGATGCCATACGGATGAGTGGCAAAGTCTCCGGGGATTTGTCAATTTTGTCGCCATTCAAAAGCACGACGTGGATGTGACCACGCGGCCCGTGAATCGGCACGACGATTCCTTCCTGGCCCAAAAACTCGCGTGCTTCACCGAAAAGACGCTTCAGAGACGGGTCGTCCCCTTGATCAACATCTGTCCAGCAAAAAGCCTTCGTTTGAGACAGCACGGATCGAACGGCTGGATCAATCCTGCCATAATCTTGTAATCTATAATGATTCATCCATTCTGGACGGAGCCGTCCGAATAGCGGTTGGAAAGAAGCCGGCTGTCCGGGTCTGGCGATCTCCGTGCAGGAGAAAATATTTACGCCGAATGGTCGAACAAACTTCTCAAACTCTGTTGTAAGATCTGCTTCATTACCGAAAAATTTGGCATGGATAATGAAAGATAGTGCGTCGGCAAGGGTTGCTTTCATTTCGAACTCCCTGACCCTTTGATGAAACTACATTTCCAGTGCAAAGTCAGCCACGTTTTTTGGATGGTGAGGTGAGGTCGATTGACGCCCCTAGCGCCCACGCTGCTCCGCGCTTAAGCTGGCATCCACCTGCCTTCCATGACCCAGACCCGCCCCATCGCCTTCGACCTTGGCCCCGTGCATTTTGTCGGCGTGGGCGGGATCGGCATGTCGGGCATCGCCGAGGTGATGGCCAATCTGGGCTATCGGGTGCAGGGCTCGGACGCGAAGGCATCGGCCAACACCGCGCGGCTGGAAGCGCGCGGGGTGAGGGTGATGATCGGCCACAGGGCTGAAAACCTGGGCGATGCGGCGGTGGTGGTGATCTCCACCGCCATCAAGGCCGGCAATCCGGAGGTGGACGCCGCCCGCGCGCGCGGTCTGCCCGTGGTGCGCCGCGCCGAGATGCTCGCCGAGCTGATGCGCCTGAAATGGACGGTTGCGGTGGGCGGCACCCATGGCAAGACGACCACCACCTCCATGGTGGCCACGCTGCTGGACGCCGCCGGCATCGACCCAACGGTCATCAATGGCGGCATCATCAACGCCTATGGCTCCAACGCTAGGCTCGGCGCCGGCGACTGGATGGTGGTGGAGGCCGACGAGAGCGACGGCACCTTCACGCGCCTGCGCCCCACCTGCGTGATCGTCACGAACATGGACGCCGAACACCTCGACCATTACGGCACGGTCGAGAAGATGAAGGAGGGGTTCGAGACCTTCGTCTCCTCCATCCCCTTCTATGGGTTTGCTGTGCTGTGCCTCGATCATCCCGAAGTGCAGGCGCTGGTGGGCCGCACGCAGGACCGGCGCGTGATCACCTATGGCTTCAATCCGCAGGCCGACGTGCGCGGGCTGGACCTGGTGATGGACCGTGACGGCGCGCGCTTCAGCGTCGATTTCCGCCCGCGCGGCGCCCTCGCCGGCCACCGGATCGAGGCGCTGCACCTGCCCATGGCCGGCCAGCACAATGTTTCCAACGCGATCGCCGCCATTGCGGTCGCGCGCGAGCTGGGCGCCAGCGACGAGGCGATCCGCGAAGGGCTCGCCCGGTTCGGCGGGGTGAAGCGGCGCTTCACCCATGCGGGAGGCTGGAACGGCGCAACCATCATCGATGATTACGCCCACCACCCGGTGGAGATCGCCGCGGTTCTGAAGGCCGCCCGCCAGGTCTCGCCCGGCCGCGTGATCGCCGTGGTCCAGCCCCATCGCTACACGCGGCTGCGCGATCTCTTCGCCGACTTCGTCACCTGCCTGAACGACGCGGACGTGGCCGTGATCGCCGACGTCTATGCCGCTGGCGAGGCGGCCATCCCCGGCGCAGAGGCCGATGATCTGGCCGCTGGACTGGTCGCGGCGGGCCACCGCCGGGTTGTGAAGCTTGAAAGCCTCGATAGCCTCGCAGCCGTGATCGGCGCCGAGGCCCGGCCCGGCGACTATGTCGTGTGCATGGGCGCGGGCGACATCACCACCGCTGCGAACGGGCTTCAGGCGGCGCTGGAGGCGGGGGCGTGAGGCTGGAAGGCCGGCTTCCCGCCATACGCGGCAAGGTCGAGTATGGCGCCCCGCTTGCGCCCTACACCTGGTTTCGCGTTGGCGGGCCGGCGGATGCGCTGGTCCAGCCCGCAGACGAGGAGGATCTCGCCGCCTTCCTAGCCGGTTGCCCGGACGACGTGCCCGTCACCGTGCTCGGCGTCGGCTCCAAC
>JBIIUJ010000142.1:0-6075 GCA_044340025.1 Caulobacterales bacterium | reverse complement strand
CTCGCGCGCCGACAGGCCCGTGGTGACGATATCCTCAACGATCAGAACCCGCTCGCCGGGCTGGATGGCGAAGCCGCGCCGCAGGCGGAAGGCGCCATCCTCGCGCTCCACATAGAGCGCGCGCGCGCCCAGATGCCGGGCGGTCTCGTAGCCCGGCACGATGCCGCCGACCGCCGGGCTCACCACCACGTCGATTGCGCCAAAGGCCGCGCGCGCCTTCTCCGCCAACGCCTTGCACAGCCGTTCGGTGCGAACCGGATCGGCAAAGACGAAAGCCTTCTGCAGAAACACGCTGGAGCGCCGGCCGGACGACAGGATGAAATGGCCCGTCAGCAGCGCGCCGGCCGCGCGAAACTCGTCAAGGGCGTGTTCGGGAGACATGCCCGCCCTCTAGCAGGCTTGCGCGCCAGCCGGAACACCCCGCGCCGCCTGGTCATTCCGGCTGGAGCGCCGGCAGCGTGTGCCTGCAGGAGATCCTCGCTTTCGCGAGGATGACGGTGGGGGCGGGGATTGCGGCGGGGATGGCGTCACACGCGCCAACGCCTCTGTGAAGCCGCTTGCCGGGCCTTGCCTGCGCGCCTTATCACTGCCGGCAACGACAAGAGCCCAGGGAGAGACAAATGCATCCATCCATCCACGCCCAGACGGCGCCGGATAAGCCCGCCGTTATCATGACCGGCTCGGGCGAGACGCTCAGCTACAAGGCGCTGGATGATCGCTCCAATCAGGTCGCCCAGCTTCTGCGCGCCCAGGGGCTGAAAAGCGGCGACGCCATCGCCTTGTTCATGGAGAACACGCCGGCCTTCTTCGAGATCGCCTGGGGCGCCCAGCGCGCGGGGCTCTATTTCACCTGCATCTCGACCAAACTGACGGCGGGCGAGGTCGCCTATATCCTTGACGATTCAGGCTCGAAGCTCCTGTTCGCGACGCCGGGGCTCGCCGCGACCGCCGTCGAGGCGAAGGCGCTCGCCGGGATCGCGGGCGCCTATGCGGTGGGCGGGCCGATTGCGGGCTTTGCCGCCTATGAGGCCGCCCGCGACGCAGCGCCGGCCACGCCCATCCCCGATCAGTCGAGCGGGGCGGATATGCTCTATTCCTCTGGCACCACCGGCAAGCCCAAGGGCATCCGGACGCCGCTTTCGGGCGCGCCGATCGATGCGCCCAATCCGCTCCAGATGATGGCGCAGATGGTGTTCGGCATTCAGGAGAGCGCGATCTATCTCTCGCCCGCGCCGCTCTATCACGCCGCGCCGCTGCGCTGGTGCATGAGCGTGCACAAGATCGGCGGCACGGTCGTGTGCATGGAGAAGTTCGAGCCGGAGGCGTATCTGGCCGCAGTCCAGCGCTATCGCGCAACCGACAGCCAGCTCGTGCCCACCATGTTCGTGCGCATGCTGAAGCTGCCCGAAGCGGCGCGCGCCGCCTATGACGTCTCGTCGCTGAAGATGGCGGTGCATGCCGCCGCGCCCTGTCCCGTGGCGGTCAAGGAGCAGATGATGGCCTGGTGGGGGCCGGTCATCTACGAATATTACGCCGGCACAGAGGGCAATGGCTTCTGCTTCGTCGGCCCGCAGGACTGGCTGACCCACAAGGGCACGGTGGGCAAGGCGCTGCTGGGGGAACTGAAGATCGTGGGCGAGGACGGAGCGGAGGCGCCGGTGGGCGAGCCGGGGACGGTCTATTTCGCCAACGGCCCACAGTTTGAGTATCACAACGCCCCGGAAAAGACCGCCGAAAGCCGTAACGGCAAGGGTTGGACCACGCTTGGCGACGTCGGCTATGTGGACGCGGAAGGCTATCTCTACCTGACCGATCGCAAGGCTTTCATGATCATCTCCGGCGGGGTGAACATCTACCCGCAAGAGGCTGAAAACACTCTCGTCACCCATCCCAAGGTGGCCGATGTCGCGGTGTTTGGCATCCCCAACGAGGATTTCGGCGAGGAGGTGAAGGCGGTGGTGCAGCCGATCTCGATGGCCGACGCGGGGCCGGATCTGGAAGCAGAGCTTCTGGCCTTCTGCCGCGCGCACCTCAGCCATGTGAAATGCCCGCGCACGATTGATTTCATGGAGGAGCTGCCGCGTCACCCGACGGGCAAGCTCTACAAGCGCCTGCTGCGCGACAAATACTGGACCGGACGAGACAGCCGCATCGTGGCCTGAGCGCGCGCTCTGGCGCCGGCCCTTTCGCGGAAGGCCGGGCGCGGTTAGGAGCGGGCCATGTCGTCTGATGTCGCCGCTGCGCGCAAGCCCGCCGCTGGAGCGCTGATCCCCGTCGCGACGGCGGCGATCTTCGCCTCCGCCTGCCTTCTGTTTGCGGTCCAGCCGCTGTTTGCAAAGCTGACGCTGCCGCTGCTGGGCGGATCGCCGGCGGTCTGGACCACAGCGCTCGCCTTCTATCAGGCCGCGCTGGTGGCCGGCTATCTCTATGCCGACGCCCTGCAACGCCAGAAGCGGCTGGCGGTGCAGGCTGGCGTGCATGGCGTGGTGCTGGTGGTTGCAGCCCTGCTGGCGCTGCCGCTGGCGGTGAGCGATCTGCTCGGCCCGCCGCCGCCGGGAGCCCCAGTCGCCTGGCTTCTGGGCGTGTTCGCCGTCTCGGTCGGGCCGCCCTTCATCGCGCTGGCCGCCACCGCCCCGCTGGTGCAGGCCTGGGTGGCGCGCGCTGCGCCCGATCGCGATCCCTATCCGCTCTATGCGGCCTCCAATCTGGGCAGCTTTCTAGCCCTTCTCGCCTACCCGCTGGCGGTGGAACCGCTGCTGGGCGGGCGGGACACGAGCCTTGGCTGGTCGGTTGGCTTCGCGGTTGCCGGGGTGTTGATTCTTGCCGCCGGCCTGCTTTCGGCCCGGTCGAGCGCAGCGGCGGCCGAGCCTGCCGTCCTGACGCCGGAGCGCAAGACGAGCTGGACCGAGCGTGCGGTCTGGGCGGGCTGCGCGGCGGGGCCCAGCCTGCTGCTGGCGGCGGTTACGGCCCACATCACCACCGATGTGGCGGCCATGCCGCTGCTCTGGGCGGTTCCGCTGGCGCTGTATCTGCTCACCTTCGTGATCGCCTTCTCCGCGAGGCCCTTCCTGAGCGCGGAGGCGATGCTCTATGCGCGGGTGTTTGCGGTCTTCACCGTGGCCGTGCTCCAGGCCAGCGACGTCTGGCTCGACTGGGCTGGCGAGCTGGTGGTGCATATCCTTGTGTTCTTCGTGGTCACGCTCGCCTGCCATCTGGAGCTGGCGCGCCGCCGGCCGGAGCCCGCGCGCCTGACCGAATTCTATCTCTGGATGTCGATCGGCGGGGCGCTCGGCGGCGCCTTTGCAGGCCTGGTCGCGCCCCAGATTTTCGCCCGCATCTATGAGTATCCGCTGGCGCTGGCGCTGTGCCTTCTGATTGCGCCCTGGGGCCGGGCACAGATCAGCCCCGCGATGCTGTTCACGGCGGGGGCGATGGCGGTCGCATCCTGCGGGACGCTTGCGTTCCTGAAGCTTTCGCAGGACTGGGCGCCTTCGCCAGCCATTGCGGTGGCCGTGATCGCGCTGGGTTTTGCGGCGCTCTGGGTGCGGGCCTGGCCCCCGGCGGCCGCCGGGCTCGCCGGTCTGGCTTTCCTGGCCGATCCGCTCGCCTCCCCGCCCTCGGGCGCCGTTTATGAAGCGCGCAGCTTCTTCGGCGTTCACCGCGTGCGTGACTATGCGATGTGGCGGCTTCTCACCCATGGCACCACGCTGCACGGGGTGAAGAATACGACGCCCGGGCGGGATCGCGAGCCGGTGACCTATTACCACGTCGGCACACCGCTGGGCGGCACGCTGGCGCGTCTGCGCTCCACGCCCGGCGCGAAGAGCGGGGTCGTGGGCCTGGGGGCTGGGGGCACAGCCTGCCATGCGGTGTCTGGCCAGGACTGGAGCTATTTCGAGATCGACCCCGCCGTCGTGAAGATCGCGCAGGACCCGGCCCTGTTCGGCTTCCTCGGCAATTGCGCGCCTGACGCGCGCATCGTGCTGGGCGATGCGCGCCTGACGCTGGCTGAGGAGCCCGACGGCGCCTATGACCTGTTGCTGATCGACGCCTTTTCGTCGGCCACAATCCCCGCCCACTTGCTGACGAAGGAAGCCATTGCGCTCTATCTTTCAAAGCTGAAGCCCGATGGGGCCGTGCTGCTCCACATCTCCAACCGCAACATGTCGCTGGTTGATCCGCTGGCCGATATCGCCGACGCCGTGGGCGCGCCGGCCCGCCTGGCCGAGCATGTGCCGCTGGAGCCGATGAACCCGGACGATCCAGCCGAGATGTACACCGACAGCACCGTCACCGCCGTTCTGATGTCCAAGGACGAGCGCGGCATCCTGCGTTTCATCGCCACCGCCGACTGGACCAGGATGGCCCCCCCGGGCGAGCGGGTCTGGACAGACGACTACCAGAACGTGCTCGGCGCGATCATCAAGCAGCAGCAGGGGCGGTGAGAGGCCCAGGCGCCGCCCACTCTCGACGCTTTCAGCGCATGGGCGTAGGACAAACCCGATCCATCGATGAACAAAAGAGCCATTCCCGTGACTGATGTCGTCATTTCCGCGACCGGGCTGCACACGCCCCCCAACACGATCAGCAATGAGGAGCTCGTCGCGGCGTTCAACGCCTATGTCGAGCGTCACAACGCCGAGCACGCCGACGCCATTGCGGCCGGCGCGGCCCAGCCGCTCGCCGCCTCCTCGGTCGAGTTCATCGAGAAAGCATCCGGCATCAAGAGCCGCTATGTCGTCTCTAAGGAGGGCGTCCTCGATCCTGCGGTCATGCATCCGCTGATGGCGGAGCGCTCCAACGAGGAGCTCTCGGTGCTTGCCGAGATCGGCGTGATCGCCGCGCGTCAGGCGCTGGAGACCGCCGGACGGGCGGCCGGGGAAGTGGATGCGGTGCTGTGCGCGGCCTCCAACATGCAGCGCGCCTATCCCGCCATGGCGATCGAGATCCAGCATGCGCTGGGCATCGAGGGCTTCGCCTTCGACATGAATGTCGCCTGCTCCTCGGCGACCTTCGGCATCCAGACGGCGGCTGATTTCATCCGCGCCGGCAACGCCCGCAGCGTCCTGGTGGTCAACCCGGAGATCTGTTCCGGCCATCTGAACTTCAAGGATCGCGACAGCCACTTCATCTTCGGCGACGTGGCCACCGCCATTCTGGTGGAGCGCGCCGACCGCGCGACCGGCGAAGCCTGGGAGATCATGGGCACGCGGCTGAAGACGGTGTTCTCCAACAATATCCGCAACAATTTCGGCTTCCTGAACCGCACCGCGCCCGGCAGCGCCAGCGCGCCCGACAAGCTGTTCGTTCAGGAAGGGCGCAAGGTCTTCAAGGAAGTCGTGCCGATGGTGTCGGAGATGATCCGCGATCACATGGGCGCGCTGGGCCTAGCCGCAGGCGACCTGTCGCGCCTTTGGCTGCATCAGGCGAACGCCAACATGAACCGGCTGATTTCCGAGCGCGTCCTGGGCCGCGAGGCGACCCCGCTTGAGAGCCCCACCGTGCTGGACGAATACGCCAACACTTCGTCGGCGGGCTCCATCATCGCTTTCCACAAGCATCGCGCCGATCTGGCGCACGGCGCCGCCGGACTGATCTGCTCGTTCGGGGCGGGCTATTCGGCGGGGACGGTGTTCGTCCGGCGCGCCAGCTAGGCGGGTTCTGCGTCGTTCAGTGGCGAGTGAAGAGCCGCTGCACCAGGCCCAGAGCCCCCGTGAACGCCAGCGGCGCGTCGGTCACGGCCAACGCAAAGCAGACCTCGCCGGGCTGAGCGATCGGGCGGTGCACCTGGCCCGGCTGCTTCACCGACACCTGGCCTGGCCCATAGCAGCCGCGCTCGTCGGCAAAGGCGCCCGTGAGCACGAGCGTGTATTCGACGCCGCCATGGTCGTGCTTGGGCGCGCCATGGCCGGGCTCGATCCGCAGAAGGTCCACATGCTCGTCGCCGCCGACATCGAGCGTCATCACCCGCAGGCCTGGGCCGGCGAACTTCCAGCCCTTGCGGCCGGCTGCGTCCAGCGCGACCTCGCGCAGAGGCTCGGGCAGGTCGAGCAATTCCTGCAGGGCCGACCCGGC
>JBIIUJ010000031.1:0-22377 GCA_044340025.1 Caulobacterales bacterium | reverse complement strand
GCAGAGGCGCCTCCGCCCGCAGGCGGGGTGTATCTTGCGACCTTTCTTGGCCCGCTTGCCCCCTGGCTGGCCCGCCCTGATGTGACCGACATTCTGGTCAATCGACCGGGCGAAGTCTGGGTGGAGACGCTGGGCGGCAGCATGGAGCGCCATGCGGCGGCGGATGTGACCGCGATCACGCTCAGCCGGCTGGCGGGTCAGGTGGCTCGAATCTCGCGCCAGGGGGTAAGCCGCGAACACCCGCTTCTGGCGGCATCCCTGCCCACGGGCGAGCGCATCCAGATCGCCCTGCCGCCCGCCACACGCGGGGAGGTGGCGATCGCCATTCGCAAGCATGTCCTGGCCGACCTCACGCTCGAGGATTATCTCACAGGCGGCGCCTTGCCCACAGCGGTGCGCCGCGACGGCGAGGCCGCGCCAGCCCACCCGCTGGAAGCGGTGATGGACGCAGCCCACGCCGCCGGCGACGTGGCGGGCTTCCTCAAGGCCGCCGTGGCGGCGCGCAAGAACATCGTTGTCTCGGGCGGGACGGGCTCAGGCAAGACCACGTTCCTGAACGCGCTCCTGAAAGAGATCCCGCGCGCGGAGCGGCTGATCCTGATCGAAGACGCGCCCGAAATCCGGCTGGCGCACGAAAACGCTGTCGGACTGATCGCGGTGAAGGGCGAGACGGGCGAAGCGCGGGTGGATGTGGGCGATCTGCTGCAGGCGGCGCTGCGCATGCGGCCCGACCGGATCATCGTGGGCGAATTGCGCGGGCGCGAGGCCTTCACCTATCTGCGGGCGATCAACACCGGCCACCCGGGCTCGGTCACGACGCTGCATGCCGACAGCCCGCAGCGCGCGCTGGATCAGCTGGCGCTCATGGCGCTGCAGGCCGGCACGGGCCTCTCTCAGGCCGATCTGATCGCCTATGCCAAGAGCGTGATCGACGTGATCGTCCAGCTCGATCGGGCTGAAGGCAAGCGGCAGGTGCGCGCGATCGTGCGGATCGGGCGCGACGCCTGACCTCTCAGCCAACCTCTTGGCTAATCTGTCAGGCCGCCGCCTTGATCAGCTTGGCCTCCGCAAGCTTCTGGGCCGTGACATAATCGGTCTTGCCGGTGCCGAGCAGGGGAACCGCCTCGATCGGGATGATCTTGCGCGGCACCGAAAGCTCGGCCACGCCTTGCGCCTGACACCAGTCCAAAAGCTCGGCGCGCGCGGCGTCGGGCTTTTCGGTCAGAAGCACGATCTGCTCGCCCTTCTTCGGATCGGCCACTGCGATTGCGACATGGTTCTGCTCGGGCCAGAGGGCCGAGGCGTTGGCCTCCACCGCCGTAAGCGAGACCATCTCCCCGCCGATCTTGGCGAAGCGCTTCAGGCGTCCGCGAATGGTGACATAGCCCTGGGCGTCCACTTCAACGATGTCGCCCATGTCGTGCCAGCCGCCAGGCAGGGGCTGAAGCTCGCCCGGCGCATCCACGCGCAGGTACCCGACCATCAGGTTGGGGCCCTTCACGAACAGCCGACCAGCCCCGCTGATCCCGGGCACGGATTCAAGCCGCCAGGTGATGCCGGGCAGGAACCGCCCCACGGTGCCTGGCCGATTGTTGGCGTCGGGCGTGTTGACCGCGACGATCGGGGAAGCCTCCGTCGCGCCATAGCCTTCCACGATCGGCACGCCCCAGCGGCTCATCATGGCGTTGCGGGTTTCGTCCTTCACTTTCTCGGCGCCGCACACCACAAAGCGCAGCGAGCGGAAATCCTCGCCCCCGGCGGCGCGAATGTACTGGGCAAGGAAAGTGTCGGTTGCAAAAGCGATCGTGCTCTTCGTTTCCTGGATCAGCTTCGGGATGATTTTCACATGCAGCGGCGAGGGATAGAGCACGCACTTCATCCCGTTCAGGATGGGCAGGAGCGTGCCGCCCGTCAGGCCGAAGCAGTGAAACACCGGCAGCGGATTGAACACGACGTCGCTTGCGCGCAGCTCCACGTGATTGCGGGTCTGCTCCACATTCGCGACGAGATTGGCGTGCGAGAGCGCCACGCCCTTGGGCGCGCCCTCCGTGCCGGAGGTGAACAGGATCACCGCCGGGCTGTCGGGGTCGGGCCTGGCGGCAACAAAGGCGGGCGCGGCGGCTTCGGCGAGCGCGCGCACCTTGTCCATGGTGGAGATGGTTTCCTTCACCGCATCGAGGTGGATGATCTCGAAATCCTGCGCGAGATCGGCTTCCAGCTCCTGAAGACCGGCTTGCTCGATGAAACGGCGGGCGGTGATGATTTTCGTGACCTGCGCTGCGGCGCACGCCGCCCGGATGTTGCGCGGCCCGGCGGTGAAATTGATCATCGCGGGCGTGCGCCCGAATGCGGACAGGCCGAACACGGCGACGATGGCGCCGTTTGAATTGGCGAGCATCACGCCCACTGTCTCGCCCGGCCGGGTCAGGGCTGCGATCTTGCGGCCCATGATCAGGATGCCAAGCACCAGCTTGTCATAGGTCAGAGGCGCGCGATCGGCGTCCTCGAGGATTTCCTTCCGGCCGCCAAACGTGCGGCGGGCGTCCAGAAGGGCGTCAAACAGGCTGCGGCGTGTGCGCGTGACGTCGAAGGCCATGAGATCTCCAGGGCTGGGCCGCGGGTGTTCCCGCTGGCGATGGGCGGCGCCATGGCGACGCTGCCCGCGTTTCCTCCGAACGCCACTGTAGCGGCATTGTCACATCCTGCAACAATTCGCCGCACTTCGTGATGGGCGCGCCGCCTTCCCCTCGCTCAGCGTGAAGACTGCGCGCTGATGTCTCTTCCCCCGCCTGCGGGGGAAGTCCCGAGCAGAGCGAGGGGAAGGGGGCATGCAACGGCGCCCTCTAGCGAAGAGACGCCAGCAATGCCTGAGGCGTAGGCGTCAGGGACGTCGCCCCCCCTTCGTCAGCTCCGCTGACACTTCCCCCGCGAGCGGGGGAAGACTGCGCGCTGATGTCTTGCCCAGCCCTACCCGCCCGCCACCGCGCCCAGGATGCCGCAGCGCACCAGCGCCTGCGTCGTGGCCGGATCAACGCCTTCTGCGGCTTCCGCCGCCGCAGCCGCTTCGCCCTGGACGGATGATTTCAGCACGCCGGTGAGCGCATCAATCACCTTGCCGTCGAGTTCGTTGCCAAGCTCGCCGGCGATGCAGTCGCACGTGACCGGGCTTTGCCCCACGGCAAGACAGGCGGTGCGCGTGTCCACAAGGCTCATGGCGGCGGTGGCGGCCGCGCTCGCATGCTCGACGGCGGCCCCCTTGAGCGCGCTGACAGCGCCGCCCCCTTCGCCCTCCGCCGCCGGCTGACCACAGGCCGCGAGGGCGACAAGCCCCCCCAACAGAACGATATATGGAAGACGCATCGCTTTGACCCTTTCGCCCTGTCCACATAGTGTCCCGCAGAAAGGCGCGATAGATGAACGCCCAACCCAAGTTCGTGAAGCCGATCGATCCCGACAGCCTGCGCCCGCCCTCGCCGTTTTTCGGCGAAAGCCATGCGGCGTGGCGGCGATCGCTGCGCGGTTGGCTGGCGCGCGAGGTGGCGCCCCACCTCGACGCCTGGGATGAGGCGGGCGCAGTGCCGCGCGATCTGTTTGTGAAGGCCGCGCAATTCGGCCTGATCGGCGCGGGCTATCCGGAAGCCTATGGCGGCCACGCGGACGGTTGGGACATCTTCCACGGCATCGTGACCAGCGAGGAGCTGGGCGCTCTGGGCGCCGGCGGGGTGACGGCGGCGCTCATGGTGCATGGCATCGGGCTGCCGCCGATCCTGGCGCTGGGCTCGCAGGCGCTCAAGGCCGAGATCGCGCCGCTGGTCCTGTCGGGGGCCGCCCAGATCTCGCTCGGCATCACCGAGCCGGGCGGCGGTTCCGACGTCGCCGCGCTCACCACGCGCGCGGTGCGCGATGGCGCAAGCTACCGCGTCACGGGCGCAAAGACCTATATCACGGGCGGCATGACCTCGCGCTGGCTGACGACGGCGGTGCGCACGGGCGGTCCCGGCGCAGGCGGGATCAGCCTTCTGCTGATCGATCTCGAAGCCCCCGGCGTGACCCGCGCGCCGCTGAAGAAACAGGGCTGGTGGGCCTCCGATACCGCCCAGATCTGGCTGGACGGCGTGGTCGTGGCCGAGGATCGCCGGATCGGGCCGGAAAACGGCGGCTTTGCCGGCATCATGGCGAATTTCAACGGCGAGCGGCTGGGGATGGCGGCCGGGGCGCTGGCGGCGGCCAGGGCCTGTCTTGCCGACGCCATCGACTGGGCGCGCGGACGAACCACGTTCGGCCAGCGGCTCGCTGATCATCAGGTGATCCGCCACAAGATCGCCGACATGCGCCGCGCCATCGCGGCCGCAACCAGCTATCTCGATCTGTGCGCCTGGCGCGTCAGCCAGGGCGAGACGCCGGTGGCCGATCTCTGCCTCCTCAAGGTGCAGGCGACCCAGACGATGGAGATGTGCGCGCGCGAGGCGAGCCAGATTCTCGGCGGGGCGTCCTATATCCGGGGCCAGCGCGTGGAACGAATCTATCGCGAAGTGCGCGTGAACGCGATTGGCGGCGGGTCGGAGGAGATCATGAAGGATCTCGCCGCCCGCCAGATGGGGCTCTGAGGGCCGTCTGCTTGATCCATGATCTTGTCATTGTAGGAGGCGGCTTTGCCGGGCTCTGCCTGCTGACGCATCTCGACGAGGCGCGCGTGAGCGGGTCTGTGGCCATGCTGGAGCCGGCCGGCGCGCTGCCGGCGGGGGTAGCCTACGCCACATGCCGGCCGGAGCATCTGCTGAACGTGCGCGCCAGGCGCATGGGGCTGCTGCACTCGGCGCCGGAGGGCTATGCGCACTGGCTGGCCGGGGCCGAGGGGGCGGCGGCGGCGGCGCGCTGGGGCGCGCCCACCGATGCCCGCGCCTTCACCCCGCGCGGTCTCTACCGGGAATATCTCGCCGCACAGGCGCGCGCGCTTGCCCTGCCCTTCGTGCTGATCGCGGCGCACGCGGGCGCTATTCACCAGGAGGTCGCCGCCTGGCGGATCGAGACGACGCAGGGGCCGATTCGGGCGCGCCAGATTGCGCTTTGCACCGGTCTGGCGCTGCGCCGCCAGCGGTCGGCTCCCGCATCCTATGCAGAAGATCCCGCCCGCCTCGATTACGACGCCGTAGCGCGCGCCGCCGGGCGCGACAGCGTCTGCGTCGTGCTTGGAACAGCGCTTTCGGCGCTCGATGCGCTGGCCAGTCTGGACGAGGCCGGTTGGCCGGGGCGGATTGTTCTGGTCTCGCGCGACGGCCGCTTTCCAGAGCCCCATGATGAAAGCGGCGTGGCGCTCGCGCCCGACCCGGCGCTTGCAGCGATTGCCGATCCAGGCGCCCGGCTCATCGCCCTGCTGCGGCAGGCCCGCGCCATGGGCGCGCCATGGCAGGCGGCGGTGGACGCATTGCGCCCGGACACCCCCGCCCTCTGGCGCGCGCTGCCGGACAAAGCCAAGGCCCGGCTCGTGGCCCGCTGGGGCGATCGATGGAACCGGCTGCGCCATCGCGCGCCGGGCGAAAGCCTGAACCGGGCGCAGCGCTGGATCGACACGGGAAAAGCCGAAGTGCTGACTGGATGCATCGAGACGATCGGGGACGCCGGCGTTCAGGTCCGCCTGGCAGGCGGCGTGCGCGATATCCCTGCAGAGCTGGTGATCGAGGCGCGCGGCCTTGCCAGCGCCTGGCGGGACAATCCCCTGCTTGCGCAACTGGTGGCGGACGGGGTGGCGGCGCCCGGGCCGCTGGGCTGGGGGCTGGCGGCGGATGCGGGCGGGGTCATCGCCACGGCGCCGTTCGGCGCGATCTTTGGGATTGGTCCGGTCCTGCTTGGCGCAGCATATGAGACTACCGGCGCGCCGGAGATCCGGGCCCAGGCCGCCAGTCTTGCCACAATGTTGGCTCGACGGGGCGCAGACGCCACGCGGTAGAAAGGCCGGGCGCGCGCCGGTCGCACGCGCCCGGTCCTGGGCCCGGTCCTGGGGATGCCTGGAGGCTAGAGGCCGGCCTTGCCGAGTTCGGCCATCAGCTCAGGCACGGCGGTCTTGTAATCGGCCACCAGACCGACGTCGGCGATCTGGAAGATGGGCGCGTCTGCGTCCTTGTTGATCGCCACGATCACCTTGGAATCCTTCATGCCCGCGAGATGCTGGATCGCGCCCGAAATGCCGACCGCCACATAAAGCTCCGGCGCCACGACCTTGCCGGTCTGGCCGACTTGATAGTCGTTGGGAGCATAGCCGGCGTCCACCGCGGCGCGGCTGGCGCCCACGGCTGCGCCCAGCTTGTCGGCGAGCGGTTCGATCACGGCGTGGAACTCGTCAGCCGAGCCCATCGCCCGCCCGCCGGAGACCACGCGCTTGGCGCTGGCGAGTTCCGGCCGGTCCGACTTCACGATCTCTTCGCCCACAAAGGCGACGCCGACCGGGGCGGCCGGCGCGGCGATCGTCTCCACCGGGGCTGATCCGGTCTCGGCGGCGGCCTTGAAGGCGGTGGTGCGCACCGTGATGACCTTCTTCGCGTCGGAGGTTTCCACCGTCTCGAGCGCATTGCCGGCATAGATCGGGCGCACGAACGTGGTGGCGTTGACAACCTCTGCGATGTCGGAAATGGGCGATACATCGAGCTTGGCGGCGATGCGCGGCATCACGTTCTTGCCAGAGGCGGTCGCGGGCGAGAGCACGGCGTCATACCCCGCCATCAGCGGCGTCACGAGCGCTTCCATCGCTTCGGCGAGCGCCTTGGCGAAGGCCTCACCCTCGGCATGGAGCACCTTGCGCACGCCGGCGATCTTGCCAGCCGCCGCAGCCGCGCCGCCAGCGCCGGAGCCGGCCACCAGAACGTCCACGTCGGAGGAAAGCGCCAGCGCGGCGGTGATGGTCTTGTGGGTGGCGTCCTTCACGGACGCATTGTCATGTTCGGCGATTACGAGCACGGCCATGGTCAGATCACTCCGGCTTCTTTGAGCTTGGCGACGAGTTCGGGCACGTCGGCCACTTTGGCGCCGCCTTGCCGCTTCGGCGGCTCGGCGACCTTGAGAACCTTCAGGCGGGGAGCGACATCGACGCCGAAATCGGCTGGGGCCTTGATGTCGATGGGCTTTTTCTTCGCCTTCATGATGTTGGGCAGCGAGGCATAGCGCGGCTCATTGAGGCGCAGATCGGCCGTGACCACCGCCGGCAGAGAAAGCTTCAGCGTCTGGAGGCCGCCGTCCACTTCGCGCGTGACGCTCACGCTGTCGGCGGCGACGTCGATCCTGGAAGCGAAGGTGGCCTGCGGCCAGCCCAGCAAAGCGGCGAGCATCTGGCCAGTGGCGTTGTTGTCGCCGTCGATCGCCTGCTTGCCCATCAGGACGAGCGAGGGGGCTTCAGCCTCGACCACCGCTTTCAGGAGCTTGGCCACGCCCAGCGGCTCCACGTCCTGGTCGGTCTGGATCAGCACGCCGCGGTCGGCGCCCATGGCGAGTGCGGTGCGGATCGTCTCCTGCGCCTGGGCAGGTCCGATCGAGACCACCACGATCTCGCTCGCCACGCCCTTTTCGCGCAGGCGCACGGCTTCCTCGACTGCGATTTCGCAGAACGGGTTCATGGACATCTTGACGTTGGCGAGGTCCACACCCGTCTGATCGGGCTTCACGCGCACCTTCACGTTATAGTCGATGACCCGTTTCACGGGCACGAGCACCTTCATCGGCGTCTCCACTGAGACCCGCCCCGGGACCCCACGACGGGGCTGGACGGGTGTTTTGAGTCTGAAATGGCGCGCACCCTAGTCGGCGACCAGTCGCATCGCAATGTCGCGCTGCGGAAAGCTCACTGGGAGGAGACGAGGCTCAAGTGCCCGCCCAGCGGCGGCGGCGCGGCCGGATGCAGCGCGGCAAGGCTGAGCCGGGCGATGGAGCGCCCGCCCAGCACGCCCAGCGCGTCGAGCGGCTGGAACAGGCCCAGCAGGCGGCGCGCCCCCGTGCGGCCGAAGGCCAGAGGCAACAGCACCATCTCGACCTCCAGCGCACGCCGCCCCAGCGTTTCGGCCACGGCGGTCAGGCATGCAGCCCCCTCGCCGGCTGCGGCATGATCGAGCAAGGCGCGCACGAGCGGGCGATCCTCCGACCGGAACAGGCCGGCCGCCTCCTGCGTGCGCAAATCACGTCCGAACGAGGCCGACAGGACCGCGCCTGCAACCTGAAAGGCCCAGCCGCCCGCTGGCTCGCGATGCAGCACGAACAAGCGCTCGATCGGGGCGGGCGTCTCGCGCGCTTCGGCGGCGGCGGCCCCTTTGGAGCCAAGCGCCCGCCAGCATTCGACGAAGGCGCGCGACGCGGGATGAGCTGGCGTTTCGATCATCAGTCTGGTCTCTCGCCGGAGGGGCCGGCTTCGCCTGTCGCTGCGCCAAGCAGGGCGCATGCCAGACCGTCCGCCGCCGCAGCCGCGATCTAGCCCCCTCCCCCGCCGTGCGCGGCCCAGCGGGGGCCGGCGGCGTGCCAGTTCGGGACAGGCCGGCCGTTGCGCCACGCCTTCGCCCGTGACGCAGGCAAGCGGGCGTCCTATGTCGGGGGGGTGTCCCTGCCTGCCCTGCCCCCGGTTTTTCAGCGCTGGTTCGAAGCGCGCGGCTGGGCGCTTCGCCCGCATCAGGCGGCGTTGATCGACGCAGCGCAGGCCGGGGAGGACGCGCTCCTGATCGCGCCGACCGGGGCGGGAAAGACGCTGGCGGGCTTCCTGCCAAGCCTGCTTGCGCTGGCCCAACGCCGGGCGGGAGAAAACCGCCGCGATCACGCCCTGCACACCCTGTATGTCAGCCCGCTCAAGGCGCTCGCCACCGACATCGCACGCAATCTCGCAGCGCCCGTGCGGGAAATGGGCCTCGACGTCACGATCGAGACCCGCACCGGCGACACGCCCGCCGCCAAGCGCGCCCGCCAGCGCGTCCGCCCGCCCGACATCCTGCTCACCACGCCCGAGCAGCTGATGCTGCTTGTCGGCTCGGATCGGCCGGACCTGTTCTTCGCCGACGTGAGCGCCGTGATCGTGGATGAGGCTCACGCCCTCGCCCCGGTCAAGCGCGGCGACATGCTGAGCCTCTGCCTCGGCGCGCTTCAGGGCTGGGCGCCGGGCCTGCGCCGCACGGGGCTATCGGCCACGGTGGAGGATGAAGCAGCGCTCGCCGCCTGGATCGGCCCGGCCGGCCGGCCGGCGCGCATCGTGAAGGGCGCCCCCGGCGCCGCGCCGCAGGTGGACGTGCTGCTGAGCGAGGAGCGGATCCCCTGGTCTGGCCATACGGGCCGGCACGCGATGGGCGAGGTTTATCAGGCGATCAAAGGCGCACGCACCGCGCTTGTGTTCGTCAACACCCGGTTTCAGGCCGAACTCGCGTTTCAGGAGCTGTGGCGGCTGAACGAGGATGGCCTGCCCATCGCGCTGCATCATGGATCGCTGGAGGTGGAGCAGCGCCGCAAGGTGGAGGCCGCCATGGCGTCCGGCAAGCTGCGCGCGATCGTGTGCACCTCCACGCTCGACCTCGGGATCGACTGGGGCGATGTCGATCTCGTCATCCAGCTGGGCGCGCCCAAGGGCGCCTCGCGCCTGATGCAGCGCATCGGCCGGTCCAACCATCGGCTCGACGCGGCCTCGCGCGCGCTGCTGGTGCCGACCAACCGGTTCGAGATGCTGGAGTGCCGGGCCGCGCAAGCCGCCGTCGCGGCCGGCGCCCAGGATGGGGCAGGCCCGCGCGAGGGCGCGCTTGACGTGCTCGCCCAGTTCATCATGGGCCGGGCCTGCGGCGCGCCGGCAAGCCCCGACCAGATCTTTGCCGAGGCGACCAGCGCAGGCCCCTACGCCAGCCTGCCGCGCGCGCTGTTCGACCGGACGCTGAGCTTCGTGCGCGACGGGGGCTATGCGCTCGCAACCTACGACCGCTTCGCCCGGCTGGGCCTCGGCCGCGATGGTCTGCTGTATCCGCGCTCGCGCGAGCAGGTGCAGCGCTGGCGCATGAATGTCGGCGCCATCATCGAGAACCCGACCCTGAAGGTCCGCCTGTCCACCCCCCGGCGCGACCCGAATGGCGCCGCGCGCGCCGGCGGCGGCCGATCCGGCCGGGTGCTGGGCGAGATCGAGGAGTATTTCATCGAGACGCTGGCGCCGCGCGATACGTTCCTGTTCGCCGGCGAGGTGCTGCGCCTGGAGGGCGTGAGCGAAGGCGAGGCCCTCGTCAGCCGCGCGCCCGGCGTGGACCCCAAGATTCCCACCTGGGCAGGCGGCAAGTTCCCGCTCTCGACCTTCCTGGCCGAAGGCGTGCGCGCCATGATCCAGGACCAGGCCGGCTGGCCCGACCTTCACCCCCAGCTGGGCGAATGGCTGGCGATGCAGAGGCTGAAAAGCGCGATCCCGAAGGCGGGCGAACTGCTGGTGGAGACGTTTGCGCGCGGCGCGCGGCGCTATCTGTGCGCCTATCCTTTCGAGGGGCGGCTCGCCCACCAGACGCTCGGCATGCTGCTCACCCGCCGGCTGGAGCGGATGGGGGCGCAGCCCCTCGGCTTTGTCGCCAACGACTATGCGCTCGCGATCTGGGGGCTCGAGCCGCTCGACCGGATCGATCTCGACGCTCTGTTCGACGAGGACATGCTGGGCGACGATCTCGACGCGTGGCTCGCCGAAAGCATGCTGATGAAGCGGACCTTCCGCTATTGCGCCATCATCGGCGGCCTCATCGAGCGGCGCTTTCCCGGGCAGGAAAAGACCAGCCGACAGGTCACCTTCTCCACCGACCTGATCTACGACGTGCTGCGCACGCATGAGCCCGATCATGTGCTGCTGCAGGCCGCATGGGCCGATGCGGGCGCAGGCCTGCTTGATATCCATCGCCTCGGCGCTCTGTTGAAGCGGATCAAGGGGCGGCTGAAGCCGATGCATCTGGCCCGGGTCTCGCCCTTTGCGGTTCCCTTGCTGCTGGAGATTGGCAAGGAAAGCGTCACAGGCGACGGCGCCGAGGCGATTCTTGAAGACGCCTCCCTTGATCTTGTCGCCGAGGCCATGGGGGCATGAGGAGGGGCGCGATGCCTGGAGCTGGTGGACGCGCCTGGCGGTTCGACGCCGCCGGCGCCGGCATGCCGGCCCCACGCCGCAGCGATGCCGAACGGCCCCTGGCGGCCCTGACCGTGGCCGGCGAGACCGTCTTCGCCCATCCCGACGGCGCGCTCTGGCTGGCGCAGACGCGCACGCTCGTCGTCTCCGATCTGCACTTCGAGAAGGGATCGGCGTTTGCCGAGAAAGGCGTCTTCCTGCCGCCCTACGACACTGCCGCCACGCTGGATCGGCTGGAGCGCCTGATCGGCGAACTGCAGCCGGACCGGGTGATTGCGCTGGGCGACAGTTTTCACGACCTGCGGGCGGGCGGGCGGATGGCGGGGGCTGACTTCGAGCGCCTGCATCAGCTTGCCAGCCGATGCGCCTGGGTCTGGATCGAGGGCAACCACGATCCCGCCCCGCCGGCGCGTCTGCCCGGGCTGCGCACGGCCAGCATGCGGGTGGACGGCCTTCTCTTTCGCCATGAACCCACGGCATCGGCGGATCCGGGCGAAGTCGCGGGCCATCTTCACCCCTGCGCCAAAGTGGCGGGCGGCGGGGGGCGGCGGGTGCGGCGGCGATGCTTCGCCACCGATGGCGCGCGCCTGATCCTGCCGGCGTTCGGAGCCTATGCCGGCGGGCTGAACGTCTGTGATGCAGCGTTTGGCCCGCTGTTTCCCGCAGGTCTGACGGCGCTCGCGCTCGGGCCGTCGAAGGTCTATCGGCTGGCCGCTGACCGCCTGCTGCCCGACTAGGGGGCGAGGCCGCCCAGAACGCGCCACAACTCCACGCAGAGGGCGAGCAGCACTCCCGCCGTCAGGAGAGCCCGCAGCGCGCCATACCAGGCAGGGGCGCGGCCAGTCTGGCCTGCACGCCAATCCCAGGCGAATTGGGCGAGGAACCCCGCCATGAGCACCCCGATCGAGGCCGCCGGGGCAATATTGATCACCACCGCGATCCAGCCCGCGATCGAGGGCAGGACGCTCGCGCAAAGCCGCCACGGGCTTGGCGCATCGGGCGCCCGGGCAAGCTCCAGTCCCCAGCGCGCGCCGCCCAGAAACGACAGAATCACAGCAGCATAGCTCACAAAGCTCAGCGGGCCGAACATGGCGAGAATCGAATCGCCAGACAGGCTCATCGCCAGCGACAGATAAAAAGGCGCAAGGCCCGCGAGCCCCAAGACCAAAGGCCAGACGGGAATGCGCTTTGCGTCCATCACATCGGCCCCAGTCTGCGCGCCGCCGCCCAGGCCGCCCAGCCCGACAGGAGCGCCAGCGCCACCGCAGCAAGGCCATAAAGCGGGGGGGCGTCATCTGCAAAGCGCGCGATCGTGCGCTCAAGACCCTGTCGGGAGATGAGCAGCGTGTTGGTGACCGTCGCAGTCGGACGGCCATCCCGGAACAGCACCACCCGCACGGTGTAGAGGCCGGGCGGCGTGCGGTCTGGCAGCGAGAGATCGATCCGGAACAGCCCCCCCTGCAGCCGCCGCACGGCCCGCGGGTCGGCAAGATAGAGGCTCTGGCGCTGCTTCAGCCGGACAAGCGCGGCCACATAGGTTTCCAGCCGCGGGTCGTTTGGGTCTTTTGCGGCGGCCCTCACCAGCGGATCGGGCGTGATGCCGGCCGCTTCCAGCGTGCGCGGGCTGGCGATCTCCGACAGCGGCCGCGCGCTCGCCACGGCGAAATAGCCCGGCGCGGTGGGAAACTGCATCGTCTCGCGGCCAAGCCACAGGCCCGCGACAGGAAAGCGCCGGGCCACGCTGGTCGCACGATTGGGCCCGCGCACCACCACCACGATATCGCCGCGATCGGCCGCGAGCGTGCGCGTGGCGCCGAAAAGCGTGATGCTCGCCCCCGAAAAGCCCGAGGTCACGGCCACGAAATCCTGGATCAGCGCAGCAGACAGCGGGCTCTCATCGCCGCCACGCCCGCCGCTTTGGGCCTGCGCCGGCCCAACGCCGAAAACCGCGCAGAGAAGGAACAGCGCGGCCCGGATCATTGCACGCTCAAGGTGAAGGCGTCGGCAGGGGGCAGCGCGCTCTGGGTGATCAGGGCGAAGCACACCGCCAGAACAATCAGACCCAGGACAGCGCGCATCTGATCGCCCTGCAGCCGCCGACCCAGAATCGCGCCTGCTTGCGCCCCGACGACCCCGCCAAGGATCAAAAGCGCGGCCAGCACCATATCCACCGTATGGTTCACCGCCGCCTGCAGGAAGGTGGCGAAGGCGGCCACAAGAACGACGTGGAAAAGCGAGGTGCCAACAACGGTATTGGTCGGGATGTTGAGAAGATAGATCATGGCGGGGATCAGCAGGAACCCGCCGCCGACGCCCATCAGCGAAGACAGCAGTCCCACCCCGACGCCCAGCAGGACTGGCGGGATGGCGCTCATGTAGAGATTGCTTGCAGGAAAGCGCATCCGCCCAGGCAGGCTCTGGCCGAGCCCATGGCGGCGGCGGCGCACAGGCGGCGGAGCCCCGCTTGCACGGGCCTTCCAGGCGACATAGCCGTCGCGCGTCATCATCCCGCCGAGCCAGCCAAGCAGCACGATATAGGCGAGCGAGATGACAGCCTCGGCCGCCCCCGCCTCGCGCAGGGCGGCCAGCAGGCGCACCCCGATGAGCGAGCCCGCCATCCCCCCGATCACCAGCAGCATGCCCAGCCGCAGATCCACCGCCCGCCGGGTCCACTGGTTCAAGAGGCCCGAGACGCCCGAGGCGGCCGCCAGATTGGCCCCCGTGGCCACCGCCACTGGCGCCGGCACGCCAAACAGGATCAGGAGCGGGGTGGTGAGAAAGCCGCCGCCCACCCCGAACATGCCCGACAAAACGCCCACCAGCGCCCCGAGCCCAATGATGAGCAGCGGATTCACGGCCATCTCTGCAATGGGCAGATAGGTCAGCACCGGCGCGGTCCATCCCCTCGTGGATCCTGACTGCGTTACGGTGCTCCGCGCGCTTTGGCGAGGCTGTTCGCGCGATTGTGGAATTCAAGCCCGATCAGGCCGGCAGGATCAGGCGTGGATCGGCTTGGGACGCAAACAGGATCGCCACGCAGCCCGCCCGGCGGGCGCGACACAGAGCCTGATTGAGGGAGCCCTTGTCGGTGATTTCGCCTGCGCCTGCGTCTGGCGCGTCCTCCAGCAGGATCGCCGCCGCGATCTGTCGAGAGGGCGGCTCTTGCGCGTTAAGGCGGGCCAAAGCCGCAGCGGCCGCCGCGCGAATGGCAGGGTGGGCTGCAAGCCCCGCCCGGTCGAGGCTGGCCCCCGCCAGCCGGCGCGCCGGCTCCAGCGCCAGGAAGATAAGGGCGGCGGGCTGGGCCTGGTTCTCGCCGCAGATCACCGCATCCTGAAACAGCCCCTCTCCGGCGGCCACAAGCACGGTGCGCACCGCGCCCGCATTCACCCAGGCGCCGGAGACAAGCTTGAATTCCTCCGCGATGCGCCCGTCGAAGGCGAGGCCGGCTTCGGGCTCTTCTGGAACTGCAAAGCGCAACGCATCGCCCAGCTTGAAATAGCCCTCTTCGTCAAAGGCTGCCGCGGTGCGTTCTGGATCGTGCAGATAGCCCGGCGTCACGCCCGGGCCCTTCACCCGCGCCTCCAGCTTGCCGGCGAAAGGCGTGAGCTTGAGCGCAAGGCCAGGAACCGGCAGGCCGACGAGGCCCGCGCGCTCGTTCGGCCAATGGACGTTGCACACGGTCGGCGCGGTCTCGGTCGCGCCATAGCCGGCGGCCAGCGTGATGCGCTCGCCCGTGACCTGCTCGGCCAGCGCCTGAAGCCGCGCGACCAGATCGGTCGGCAGCGATGCTCCGCCATATTGCATGATGCGCAGCCGCGCGAAGAAGCGCCGGGCAAGATCTGCGTCGCGCTCCAGCGCATCGCACAGCAGCGCCCAGCCGGCCGGCACCGCGATATGATAGTCGGGCGACACGCTGCGCAGGGCCGTCAGCGTCGGGGCGAGGCGCTCCGGGGTCGGCGCGCCCCAGTCGACATGCAGGCTTCCGCCAGCGGTGGTGAGCATATGCAGCACCGCATTGCCGCCGAGCGAGTGGCTCCAGGGCAGGCTGTTGACCATCACCATCCCCTCCGGCCAGCACTGCGCTTCCAGTGCGGGGTCGAACACGGAGCGGATCTGGGCGGCGTTGTCGCAGAGATTGGCGTGGGTCATCACCACGGCCTTCGGCAGGCCGGTGGAGCCGGACGTGAGCATCAGCTTTGCGGTGACGGCCCGGTCGATTGAAGCCGGGTCGAAGGCGGCCGGCGCGGAAGCGCACAGCGCGGCGAAATCGATCAGACGGGCCGCCCGCGGCGGGGCGCCGGCATGGATCACCGGCAGGTCCGGCCTGGCGAGTCCGTCGAGCGCGCGCTGGAAGGCCGGCCCGTCCTCCACAAAGATCGCGGCCGGACGCGCCACCTCGAACAGCGTCTTCAGCCGGCGCGCATCGGGCGCGGCGAGACTGTAGGCGGGCGTTACGGGGCACGCGGCAAGCCCTGCGAGCGCGCAGGCATAGCTCATCACCGCATGGGCGAGCGAATTGCGCGACAGGATTGCGATGGCAGCGCCCGGCGGCAGACCCAGCGCAGAAAGCCCGCCAGCCACCGCCCGCACCTGCTCCCAGCCCTCGCCATAGCTGAGCCTGCGCCAGCCTTTGCCCTCCGGCTCGGCAAGCCAGAGCCGATCGGGAACGCTCTTGGCCCAACGCGCGAGCGCACAGAGCAGCGTGCGCTCCGCCGGACGCAAAGGGTGGGGATTGGTCAGGAGCAGCGCGCCATCGGCGCGACGCTCCTGCCTCAGACGGACAGGCGAGACATAAGGCGCAAGGCGCAAGGGAGCGGTCATGGGCGCTGTCTGCCACAGGCCGCGGCCCACGTCAGGCCGGCCGGCGGGGCTGCGGGCGCGGATCGTCAGGGTGCGGGCGAGAGAGTGACCGGCCCGAAGTTGCCGATATCGGTCCAGACTTTCCAGACACCCGCTTCGTTGCGCTTCCAGGTTGTGACAAAGCGCCCCTGCATTGCACGATGGTCGCCCCCGGGGAGCGGGATCAACCAGGCCGTCGGGCCCCAGGTGACGCCGAGGTCGCCGGAAACAACAAAGCGCAACGGCGCCCAGCGCACATCCGACCGATCGCCCGCCAAGGCTTTGGCCACCGCTTCCGGCCCTACCGCGAGCGGGGCGCCGGGCAGGAAGAATACCCCATCGCGAGCCCAATGAGCAGCAAAGGCGGCGGCGAGGCCCCGGGCGCGCGCATCGGCGGCGAAAGCCAGTTCGGCCTCGACAAGCGATCGTTCCTCCGCGGTGACCGCAGCCGCGCGGGCAAGGCGCGCAGCCTCGTCAACTGTTGCGACATAGGCCGCAAACTGAGCCGCCACGGCGTCTCTGGCGTGGGAATCAGGCGCGGGCGATAGCTGCTGGGCCGCGCCCTGCCTGGGCGTGGCGAGCAGGATCGCGACAGCGAGGAGTGCATGCCAGGCGCGCATGGGCGCATCTCCTTCCGGGACGAGAGCGAGCTCGCCCAGTGTGGCGCCAAGCGTTTCTTCTGCCTACTCCGGCAGCTTGGCGCCGCAGGCGCGGCAATAGCGCGCTGCAGGTTCATGCTCGCACAGGCCGCACTTGTCGCATTCGATATTGCGCCGATGCGGCAAGAACGCGGTCTGGGCGATGCGGAAGAACAGCGTGATCCCCGTGACCATCAGCACGATCTTGAAGATGCGCCCGGCCTGTGTGTCGATGACGATGTCGCCAAAGCCTGTGGTGGTGAGCGCGGTGATCGAAAAATACATCGCATCCACGAAGGTCACGAGCTTTGGATGCTGGCCCGCGAAGAAGGCGAAGGCGAAACCAGACGCCAGAAAAACGAACACGATCAGGTTCACGATCGCTTTCGTCAGATCCTCCACCCGGGTGTTGTCCCAGCGCCCGCCGCCCAGGACCAGCCAGGTCCGGTCGCGGTGCACCAGCGTCCAGAGCCTGAGGATGCGCAGGAACCCGAAGTTGGCCAGGAGCTGCGGCAGCAGGAACGTGGCGAGCACGATCAGATCCACCCAGGTCGTGGGATATTTGATCCAGCGCTTGAAGCTGCCGAGCGCATAGAGCTTCAGCCCCATATCGAGCGCAAGGAAGGACGCGATGGCGTAGTCCAGCCACAGGAACCACGGCTGATCGCGCAGGAAGTTTTGCAGGATGAAAAAAGCGACGATCAGCACATCGAGAGCGACAAGCACGCCCTGGAAACGCAGCGCTTCCGGCTCGTGGCCGAAATAGAGCGCCCGCAGCCGCGAGCGCACCGTCGGGGCTTCCGCCGTCGCCAAGGTCTCAGCCTCTCGGCGCGGGCACGGCCGCAGCAAACGCTTCGGCGATCTGCTCGCGGGTGGCGATCCAGACGCCCGGCCGCGCCGTCACATGCTCCAGAAAGGCCTGGAAGGCGCCGATGCGTCCGGGTCTGCCGATGATGCGCAGATGCAGCCCGAGGCTCATCATCCGGGCTCCCTGCTCCTGGCTTTCGGCAAGCAGCCACTCGAACGTGTCGATGGCATAGGTCAACCAGTCCTTGGCGGTGAAGGCGGGCGCCAGCCAGAACTTCATGTCATTGCTGTCGATCGCATAGGGCAGGATGACCATGGGCCTGCGCGTCCCATCGGCCATCTCCACGAGATTCCAGAAGGGGAAATCGTCGGAATAGTCGTCCATGTGGTAGCGATAGCCCTGCTCGGCCAGAAGCCGCCGGGTGATATCGGTATGAAGATAGCGCGAGAGCCAGCCGACAGGGCGCCGGCCGCAGGTCGCCTCGATCGAGGCTGTGCCTTTCTCGATGAAGGCGCGCTCCTTCTCCTCGTCCATGAAGGCGGTGAAGGCCCAGCGCCAGCCATGGTTGCAGGGCTCGTCGCCGCGCGCGGCGATCGCCCGGCCAAGCCAGGGCGCGCGCTCCAGCGCCTGGCCGCACACCGTCCAGGTGGCCGGAACCTGATAGCGATCCAGAAGCCGGATGATGCGCGGAGCGCCGGCGTTGATCCCGTACTGGTAGTTGCTTTCGTTGCCATGCACCCGGATCGGCGCCTTGGGCACGGCGCCCAGTTCGTCGACCGGCTCGGGGCCCTTGTCGCCGTCGCGGACCGAGCGCTCGGCCCCCTCCTCCACATTCACCACGAGCGAGAGCGCGAGCGCGGCGCCGTTTGGCCAGGTGAAACCTGGCGGCGGATTGGTCGGCATGGGTCACTCCCCGAAAAGCAAAGCGCGCCGGGGATGGCCCGGCGCGCTTGTCTTCGTCAAGCTAAGGACTGGATCAGCCGCGAATGCGGAACTCCAGGCCGAACTGGCTGCCCTTGCGCAGGCCGTAGAAGTAGCCGCGCGGGGAGCCCGTATCCGCCCCGGTGGCTGCCGAGCCCGGCCCCGTGGCGGGGGCGCCGCCCTGGAACAGGTCGAACCAGCGGGTGGCCGCCGTGATGGCGTCCTCGTCGTTGATGTTGCGGCCGAAGAGCGAGAGGTCCCACGCGCCCCGCTTCACGCCGACGCGCGCGCCCACGGTCGTGGCGTCGCCGGTGGAGACGCCATTGTGGACCTGATCGAACTTCTCCGATTCGTAGCTGACATCGGCGCGGACATAGAACGCCCCGTCGTCGAACATGGGCTGCTCATAGTTCACGTTGAAGCTCGCCTGATGCTCCGACGTCAGCGGGATCTTCTTGCCCGCGATGGAGCAGCTCGCACCCGGCAGGACCGCTGCGGTCGGCACGCGCGGCCGGTTGGGCAGGCCCATGAGGAAGCCGCCCGAGGTCAGCATGTACTGATCAGGATCGCAGCCTTCCTCGAAGCGCGCGTCCGTCCAGGCGTAGGTGAAGCCCACGTCCAGCAGGTCGTTGATGATCCAGCGGCCTTCGAACTCGGCCCCGTCCACCTTCGCCACGCCCTGGTTGGTCACCACAGAGGTGAGCGCCCCGGTGAGCGAGTTGGCCGCGTTGGTGGTGAGCTGATAATTGCCCACGTCCGTGGTGTAGAGCGAGATGGCGTAGCTGACGCGCGCATCGAACAGCACGCCTTTCACGCCCAGCTCGTAATTGTCGCTCTCTTCCTGCTCGAAGGTCGGGAAGCCGTTGAGCAGGCCGGTGAGGCCGTTAAGCCCGCCCGGCTTCACCCCTTGGGCGAAGATGCCATAGATGGTCATGTCTTCGCTGGGCTTCCACGTCAGGGTTACGCGTGGCGTGGTGCTCTCGAACTCGCGCTTGTCATCATAGACGATGGCGCCGTTCTGGCGGCGCTGGTTGTTGGCTGCGTCAAAGCCCGCAGCGCCGCCGAGGTCGGCGACGCCGACTTCGAACTCCGTGCGGCGGCGCGTCTCGACTGCGCTGCGCAGTTCCAGATCGACGCTGACCGTCTCGAGAATGTCGTAGGACACGCGGCCATAGGCCGAGACGTTGGACGTGGTGGCGATCCGGCTGCGCGGGCCGCGATAGCCCTGATCGGCCGGGAACGCCCAGTTCAGGCCGAAGCTCTCCTCGCGCTGATCGTAGAAATAGGCCCCCACGAGCCAGCGGAACCGGCGGTCGGACGGGCTCTGCAACCGCGCTTCCAGCGAGTAATCGTTCACTTCCGAATAGCCGGCTTCCTGGAACTGGCTGTTATAGAAGGGCGCGTCCACGCGCTGGATCACGGTGGTGGGCGCAAAGCCGGCCGGACGCGGCAGGACGGGGTTGAACGACTGGAACGCCGGGTTGGCGCCGTTCTGGAAGTCGCTGTCGGAGCCGACCTTGCGATCATCGGTGCGGAAGCCGCCCTGCAGCGTCAGGGTGTGTTCGGCGAAGGGCTCGATCTCGGCGATCAGCGAGCCGGTCCAGAGGTCGCGCTCCACGCCGTAGAAGGGCGCGCTTGCAAACGTGCCGCCCACGCCGGTGTTGATCGCCACGCTGGAGGCAGGCTGGAGGACGCCGCAGAAATACTGGTTGGGGTTGTTGTCGGTGGTTGCGGCAGGCCCCCGGAAGGCGTTGGAGCGGAAGCCGGGGAAGCAGTTGTTGAGATCCGACTTCTGGAAGCCGAACGCGCGCGGGCCGTCGCGATCCTGATTGAAGGCGAGCCGGCCGCGCAGGCGGAAGCTGTCGATCGGGGTCCAGTCGAGCGCCCCGGAGATGGCGAACGTGCTCTCGTCGCCCACCGTCTCGCCGCCGAGCGCAGAATAGGTCGGCGCAAGCGGGCCGGGCAGGCGCGCGGCGACATCGGTGGGGATGGTGATGCGGCTGTTGGAGAACTCCCCGCCATAGGCGAAGCTGCGCACCGAGACGGAGCCCGAGAGGTTTTCCATGAGCGGGCCGGCAAAGCGCAGCGTCACGTCATGCTGCTCGTGCTCGGCCACCTCGGCCTTGAAGGACCATTCGAAGCTGTCGGACGGCGCCTTGGTGATGAAGTTGATCGCGCCGGAATAGGTGTTGCGGCCATAGAGCGCCGATTGCGGCCCCTTGATCACTTCCACCCGCTGCACGTCCTGCAGGTCGAGCGACTGGATGTCGCCGGCGAAATAGACGCCATCGATGAAATAGGCCGCTCCAGCTTCCACGCCGGGCTGAACGCCGGCGAGGATGTTGGCCTGGCCGCGCACCACGGGGCGCTCGCCCACCCGGCCGAAGATGCGCGAGAAGCTGAGGCCGGGCGTGAAGCGCGCCACATCGTCGATCGAGGTGATGTTGAGGTTCTGGATCGACTCCTCGGTGAAGGCCGTCACAGCCACGGGAGCGTCCTGCAGCGTCTCTTCGGCCTTGCGGGCGGTGACGACGATCGTCTCGACCCGGCGGGTTTCGGCGCCTGCCGCGGGTGCGGTCTGGGCGAAAACAGGCACGGAAGCAGCCGTTGCCGCGAAAGCAGAAACGCTCAGGAACAGAGCGGCGCGCATGGACATCAGATGGGACTCCCCCGTTGTCGCCGCGCCCGACGGCGCAGCTTTGTCCGGACAAATTGCATCCGTACCGGCCCTCTTTGCAAGCCCGGACCCGCCAGAAGGCTGCGGGAGGCGCCAATCTGCGGCTGGCGGGCCACAGTAGGCCTGCTTCCAGCCTAGAGCGTCACGACGGTTTCAAGCAGCGGCCCCGCGCTCGACCCGCCCGCCAGGATGCGATGCGCGCCAGGTTCCAGCACGAAAGCGCGGGCGGCCTCATTCCACCATCCAAGATCGCAAAGCGGGATCGTGCGGCGCAGGATCGCGGTTTCGCCCGGCTCCAGGCTGACACGTCCAAACGCTTTCAACAGCTTTTTCGGCCGCTCGACAGCCTTGCCCGGCGGCGCAACGAAGAAAAAGCCCACCTCCTCGGCCGCCACCGCGCCTTCGTTTGTCACCGCTACGCTTACCTGGATCGCATCGCCGGCGCGGCGCGCCGTGAGCGCGCGATAGCTGAACCGCGCATAGCTCAGACCGTGGCCGAAAGCGTATCGCGGCGCGATCCCGTCGCGCTCCAGCTTTGTGTAGCCGTGCCAGAGATCATAGGTGATGGCGTCGGCGTCCTTGTCGAAGAAAGGGTAGTCTGCGGGATCGCGGGCCACGGTGAAGGGCAGCTTGCCGGACGGGCTGACGGCGCCGAACAAAAGCCGTGCAAGCGCGGTTCCCCCTTCCTGACCGCAATAGAAGGTCTGGAGAATAGCGCCCGCCTTCTCCCGCCAGCCCTCGGTCAGGATTGCAGAGCCTGCCACGATCACGACCACGACCGGCTTGCCGGAGGCTGCCGCCGCCTCGATCAGCGCGATCTGGGCGGATGGCAGGCCGAGGTGGGAGCGGTCCCCGCCGCGCGATCGCTTGCTCATCATCTCGTTCTGGCGCTCGGCGGCGTCGCGCTCGGCTTCGCCCGCCTCCTGACCCAGCGCGATGTCGCCAGGGATGAACTCGCCCTCCTCGTCGGCGGTCGTGCCGACCACGACGACGACGGCGTCAGCAGATGCGGCGGCGGCGCGGGCGGCCTCCAGATCGGATTCGTCCCCGGTCAGGATCGCATCCTCTCCCAGCAGCGTGCGCAGCCCTTCCAGCGGGGTGACGACATGGCGCGCCCGGACCCGCGAGGAACCGAAATCGCCCGTGTTCTCGATCCGGGCGAGCCTGCCAAGAACCGCGAGCCTCCCGATCCGCTCCTGCGCGAGCGGCAGCACGCCGTTGTTTTCCAGCAGCACCGCGCCCTTTTCGGCCGCCTCCAGCGCCAGGGCGCGGGCCCGGGGCGATGCGACCATGTCCGCATCATAGGCCGGCAACGGATCCTGCGCGCAGGCGAAGCGATATTGCGTCCTCAGGATGCGCCGGCAGGCCGCGTCGATCGTCTCGACGCCGACGGCCCCCTCCT
>JBIIUJ010000030.1:0-22396 GCA_044340025.1 Caulobacterales bacterium | reverse complement strand
GACGCGTGAAAGCGCGGCGATGGGCGATGTGACGAGCGTTCTACGCTGGCCGATCTGGCCGATGCAGGCGATCATCGCGCTCGCCTTCCTCACCAACACGCTGCGCTATCTTGTGTTTTTCATCTACCCTGCCCTGCGGCCCGGCGAAGATCTGGAGCCCGAGACCGCCCTGAAGGAGCGCGCGCCATGACCGCCGCGTTCGCGCTTGGCGGGCTGGTCCTGCTGCTTCTGGCGCTCCGCCAGCCCATCGTGATCGTGCTGGGGGCGGTGGCGCTCTTTGCCTATCTTGTCTGGCAGGACGGCAATGCGCTCTATGTCGCCTACGACATCTGGCGCGCGGTCAATCAGGAGATCCTGCTCGCCATTCCGCTGTTCATGCTGGCCGGCGCCATCATGTCGAAGGGCACGATCGCCCAGCGCCTGATCGATCTGATCCAGAGCCTGACGCGCCCCATCCCCGGGGGGATGGCTGTGGCGACGGTTCTGGCTTGCGCCGGATTCGCCGCGATTTCAGGATCCAGCGCTGTTACGCTGCTGGCTGTCGGCTCGATCATGTATCCGGCGCTGCTGAAGGCGGGCTATCCGAAGGCCTTCTCCATCGGCGTGATCTGCGCCGGCGGCACGTTGGGCATCATCATCCCGCCCTCGATCCCGCTGATCCTCTACGGGGTGATGACCAACACCTCCATCTCGGACCTTTTTCTCGCAGGCATCCTGCCGGGCCTGTTCCTGACCAGCCTGTTTGCGCTCTACGCCCTCGTCCGGAACTGGAAAATGCGCGGTCAGAGCTGGGACGGGGCCGAGATCCTGCGCGCGGGCCGGCGCTCGGTGTTTGCCCTGGCGACGCCATTGATCATCCTTGGCGGCATCTATTCGGGCTATTTCACCGCGACAGAGGCCGCCGCCGTGGCGGTGGTGACCGCGCTGGTCGTGGAGCTTCTGCTGCATCGCGAACTGAAGCTGCCGGAGCTGTGGGACGTCACGATCGACACGTCCAAGCTTCTGGGCTCGCTGTTTCCCGTGCTGGCGCTCGCCACCTCGCTGAACGTGTTCCTCACCTGGGAGCAGACGCCCCAGATGCTGGTATCCGCGCTTGAAGGCGTGATCGACAGCAATGCGATGTTCCTCGTCATCACGAACGTCTTTCTGCTGGTCGTAGGCTGCCTCATCGATGTGGGCTCGGCGATCCTGATCCTGTCGCCGCTGTTGCAGCCGCTGGCCGAGGCTCAAGGCATCGATCCCGTGCATTTCGGCATCATCATGACGGTTAATCTGGAGATCGGCTATCTCACCCCGCCGATGGGCCTGAACCTGATCGTGGCGGCCGCCGCCTTCCGCGAGCCGTTTCTGGAGGTGTGCAAGGCGGTGCTGCCCTTCATCGCCATCATGCTGCTCGGGTTGGTGGTGGTCAGTCTCTATCCGCCGCTCGCGCTTGCGCTGATCGGATGAGGGCGACACGCGCAGGCGTGATCGAATGGGTGGTTCTGCTGGGGCTGGTCACGCTCTGGGGATCGGCGTTTGCGGGGCTCAAGATCGCGGTCGAGACCATCCCGCCGCTCTGGGTGGTGGTGATCCGCCTGGGCGTCGCCACCGCCGTCACCTTCGCGCTGCTGCCGCTGCTCAAGACCGCGCCGCCGGCGCTGCGGCGTCATGAAGGGCGGGGCGTCTGGTTTGCGTATCTCGGCGTGGGCCTGATGGGCACGGCGCTGCCCTTCTTTCTGTTTGCCTGGTCGAGCGCGCGGATCGACAGCGCCATCGTCGGCATCTGCAACGGGGCATCGCCTTTCGTCACCGCCGCGCTCGCGCATTTTCTGGTGGCGGGCGAGCGGATCAATGCGCGGCGCTTCCTGGGCCTGATCTGCGGTTTTGCCGGGCTGGCCGTGCTCGTTGCGCCAACGCTGCTGGCAGGCGCCACGGCGAGCGCCATGGGCGCAGCCGCGGCGATCGCAGGGGCGGTCTGCTTCGCTTGCGCCAATATCGCCACCAGGCAAGCGCCACGCATTTCCGCTCCAGCGGCGGCTGCGATCGGCTGCCTTGGCGGGTTTGTCGGGGCCGGAGCGCTCGCGCTCCTGACCACGCCCTGGGCGACGGGGGTCAGCAGCGACTCTCTGGCGGCCTGCATCGCGCTGGGCGTGGGGCCGACGGCCATCGCCTCGGTCGGCTATTTCTGGCTGATCCAGCGGCGCGGACCGGTGTTTGTCTCCTACACGACCTATCTTGTGCCGATCTGGGCGACGGCGGTGGGTGCGGGCCTGATGGGCGAAGCGCTGGACCCCACGGTCTGGGCGGCGCTGGGGCTCGTGCTGGCGGGGCTGTGGTTTGCGAGCGGGGCAGGCCCCCTCCGGCGCTCCGCGCCACCTCCCCCCTAAACGGGGGAGGATGTTTGCCTTCAAGGCTTGGTGCTGGCGTCTTGCCCCGCCTGCGGGGGAAGGGGGCGGCGGGCTTAACGCGGCCCTAACCACGACGGCTCAGTCTGTGCGCCATGACGCTCGCCGTAATCGTGCAGGCCCGCATGGGCTCCACCCGCCTTCCGGGCAAGGTGCTGATGGATATCGCCGGCAAGACCGCGCTGGCGCGCTGTCTCAACCGCTGCCAGGCCATCCCCGGCGCCGATATCGTGGTCGCCGCCGTGCCGGAAGGCGAAGCCGACGACCCCGTCGCGCTGGAGGCGGCGCGCTGCGGCGCAGCGGTGGTGCGCGGCCCGCTTCAGGACGTGCTCGCACGCTATGCCAAGGCCGCGCGCGCGGTGCGCGCCACCACTGTGATGCGCGTCACGAGCGATTGTCCGCTGATCGATCCCGCGATCTGCGCGCGCACCCTCGCTTTGCTTCACGACAGCGACGCCGACTACGCCACCCTGGCGATGCCGGCGCGTTGGCCGCACGGGCTCGACTGCGAAGCCTTTCCCGCCAGTCTGCTTTATCGCGCCGAAGCCGAAGCCCAGGACCCCTTCGAGCGCGAGCACGTCACCCCCTTCATGCGCAGCGCGCCGGGACTGGTGCGCGCCTGTCTGATGGGGCCCGGCGGCGGGCTTGAGCGCCTGCGCTGGACGCTCGATCAGGCCGACGATCTCGCCTTCTTTCGAGCCGTATTCGAGGCGATGGGCGAGGCCGCCGCCACCGCCAGCGCCGCCGATATCGCCGCCTTATGCCTGCGCCGGCCCGACATCCCGGCGCTCAACGCCCGCTGGATCGATCAAGCCCGCCTCATTGGCGCCGAGCAGGCAGAACGCCAGACCCCGCCCCAGCCCATGCGTCAGGCGGCCTGAGCCATGCTGCCCTATTCACGCCAGACCATCGACGCCGACGATATCGAGGCCGTGGTCGCGGTGCTGAAATCGGATTTCCTCACCATGGGGCCGGCCGTGCCCGCGTTCGAGGCCGCTCTCGCCAGGCGCTGCGGCGCGCGCGAGGCGGTGGCCACGACCAGCGCGACGGCTGCGCTGCATCTGGCCTGCCTCGCGCTGGGCGTCGGGCCCGGCGATGTGGTCTGGACCAGCCCCATCACCTTCCTCGCCAGCGCCAATTGCGCGCTCTATTGCGGCGCGACGGTCGACTTTGTGGACATCGATCCGCGCAGCCTCACGCTGTGCCCGCGCGCCCTCGAGCGCAAGCTGGACGCCGCCGCCAGAGCCGGTCGCCTGCCCAAAGTGGTGATCCCGGTGCATCTGGCCGGCGCTAGCGCCGACATGGAGGCGATCGGGGCGCTCTGCGCCCGCCATGGCGTGCACGTGATCGAGGATGCGGCCCATGCGCTGGGCGCAGAGCGATCCGGCCGGCCGGTCGGCGCGGGGGCGCACAGCGCGGTCACGGTGTTCAGCTTCCATCCCGTGAAGATGATCACGAGCGGGGAAGGCGGCGCGGCGCTGACCAATGATCCCGCGCTTGCCGCCGCCATGCGCCGCCTGCGCAATCATGGCGTGACGCGCGATCCCGCCGAGATGGAGAGCCCGCCCGACGGCCCCTGGAGCTATGAGCAGCAGAGCCTCGGCTACAATTACCGGATGAGCGATCTGCAAGCCGCGCTCGGCCTGTCCCAGCTCGCCAAGCTCGACGCCTTCGTGGCCGAACGGCGCCGCCAGGCCGATCTCTACGATGGGCTTTTGAAGGGCCAGCCGCTGATCACGCCCCGGCGCGATCCGCGATCTGTGTCTTCGTTCCATCTCTACATCGTGCAGTTGAAGCTGGAGGCGATCAGCCTCTCTCACCGGGCGGTGTTTGAGGGCATGCGCGCGGTGGGCTTCGGGGTCCAGCTTCACTACATCCCGGTCTATCGTCAGCCTTTTTACGCCAGACAGGGCTTCCGGCGGGAGGATTTCCCGGCGGCCGAGGCCTATTACGCCTGCGCTCTATCCCTGCCGTTGTTTCCCGGCCTTCCCGAAGCCGAGCAGCGGCGCGCGGCCGATACGCTCTGCGCTCTGCTTGCAGCACGGCCCGCGCTTTCGGGCGCGGCATGAAAAGGGCTCTGTTTCGCTGCGACGCAAGCCCGACGCTCGGCGCAGGCCATGTGATGCGCTGCCTGACGCTTGCCGACGCCCTGGCCGCCCGGGGCTGGACATGCGCGTTCGCCAGCACAAGCGAGACCGCCGCCACCACGCCGGCGCTCGCCCGCAGCCCTTTTCAGAACATCGTGCTCGCCGCGCCCCACGACGGCGCAGCTCTCGCCGCCGCAGCGGGATCGGGCTGGGATCTGATCGTGTTCGATCATTACGGGCTGGGGCAGGCGCATGAGACGTCATGCCGGCCGCAGACCGCCAGCCTGATGGCGATCGACGACCTCGCCGACCGCCGCCATGATGTGGATCTGCTTCTGGATCAGACGTTTGCGCGCACGCCAGACGCCTATCAGGGTTTGGTTCCCGACCATGCGCTGATCCTTTCGGGATCTCAGTTTGCGCTCTTGCGGCCGGCGTTTGCAGCGGCGCGCCCCGCAACGCTCGCCCGGCGCGCCGCCCCGGGCTCAGCCCGGCGCGTGCTGGTCAGTCTGGGCTATACCGATGTGGGCGCGATCACGGCTGCAGTAGCGCATGCTCTGGCTCGCGTGCTGGGCGATGCGGCTTGCGATCTGGTGATCGGCCCAGCTGCGCCCAGCCGTCCCGCGCTGAAGGCGCTGTGCGCGCAAGACGCACGGTTCAGGCTGCACATCGATCCAGCCGACATCGCCGCCTTGATGACGGCCGCAGACGTGGCGCTTGGCGCTGCCGGCGCCACAAGCTGGGAACGCTGCTGTCTCGGCCTGCCAAGCGTGATCCTGACGCTTGCTGACAATCAGCGTCTCGCCGCCCACCGGCTTCAGGACGCCGGCGCAGCCCGCATGGCCGATGACCCCGCCGGTGCAGCCCGCATGCTCGCCAGCCTGATGGCCGATCAGGCGGCGCGGACCGACATGGCGCAGGCCGCCGCGGCTGTCTGTGATGGGGCCGGCGCAGCGCGCGTGGCCGATGCGATCGAGGCCCTGCCCAGGCGGAGGCGCGCAGCATGACCGGTCGTCTGCGCGCCGCCTTGCCGCAGGAGCGCGAACTTGTGCGCGCCTGGCGCAATGCGCCCGGCGTGCGCGCCATGATGTATTCCACCCACGAAATCAGCGCCGAAGAGCATGCCCTCTGGTGGGCGGGCCTTGAGGGCGATCCCACACGCCAGCTCCTGATGTTCGAGGAGGGCGGCGAGGTCCGCGGCGTGGTGATTTTCAGCCGGATCGACCGGGCCGCCCGTTCCGCCGATTGGGCGTTCTACGCCGCGCCGGATGCGCCCAAGGGCCTTGGCTCGCGCATGGAGGCTGCAGCGCTCGACCATGCGTTTGGCGCGATCGGGCTCGAGAGCCTGGCTTGCGAGGTGCTGACCATCAATTCGCGCGTGATCGCGCTCCATGAGCGGTTTGGGTTCGAGCCAGGCCAGGATCGACCAGCGCGGGCCGATGCGGTGCGCCTGTCTCTATCGGCTTGCCAATGGTGGAAGCTGCGCCCGAGCCTTCTTGCAGACCTTGCAGCACGGGAAAGGCGATCCGCATGAGCCCAGAAATCGCCATCGCCGGCCGCCAGATCGGAGCAGACCACGAGCCCTATGTGATCTGCGAGCTGTCGGGCAACCACAATGGCAGCCTGGAGCGCGCGCTGCACATGATGGAGGCTGCCGCCGCCACCGGGGCGGACGCCATAAAGCTGCAGACCTACACGCCCGACACCATCACGATCGCGCATGACGGCCCGGGCTTCCGGATCGAGGAGGGGCTGTGGGCCGGACGCACGCTGCACGACCTCTATGGCGAAGCGCACACGCCGTTCGAATGGCATGGACCGCTGTTCGCCAAGGCGGCCTCGCTTGGCGTGACGGTGTTTTCCACCCCGTTTGACGAGACAGCAGCCGATCTTCTGGCCGACCTCGACGCGCCGGCGTTCAAGATCGCATCGTTCGAGGCGGTTGATCTGCCCCTGATCGAATATGTCGCGCGCAAGCGCCGGCCGATGATCATCTCTACCGGGCTGTGCAGTCTGGAGGAAATCGGCGAGGCGGTCGCGGCCGCGCGCGCCGGCGGCTGCACCCAGCTGGCGGTGCTGCATTGCGTCAGCGCCTACCCCGCGCCAGTGGAGGACGCCAATGTGCGCACCGTGCCGGCGCTGGCCGATCGCTTTGGCTGCGTGGCTGGCCTGTCGGACCACACGTTCGGGGCAGCTGCGGCCGTCGCCTCCATCGTTCTGGGCGGAGCGATCGTGGAAAAGCACTTCACGCTCGCGCGCGCAGACGGCGGGCCCGACGCCGCCTTCAGCCTGGAACCGGACGAGTTCGCGGCCATGACCCGCGCCTGCAAGGAAGCATGGCGGGCGCTGGGCCGGGTGCATTTTGATGAACTGGGCTCTGAGCGCGCCGCCGCCGACCATCGCCGCTCGCTCTACGTCGTCAGCGATATCGCGGCCGGGGAAACGCTGACGCAGGCGAACGTCCGATCGATCCGCCCGGGCCTGGGTCTGGCGCCCAAGCATCTGCCGGCGGTCCTGGGCCGGCGCGCGGCGCGCGCCCTGCCCCGTGGCACGCCGCTGTGCTGGGACGATTTGGCCTGAAGCGATCCCAATTTGGGCGCGCTACAGCAGCGTCCAGAACAGGCTGAAAGCAATCGCGAAATCGATCAGGCGGCCAATCACGCCGTCATCCGCACGCGCGCCAGGAAAGCGGGCGCGATCAGACGGGCGGCGGCGGCGTAAGCAGCGGCGGCTTGACCGGGATCACGGCGGCTCGTGGACCCGGCTTCCATGTACGGTGGAGGCGCGACACTGATGCGCACAGCGCCATCGCGGGCGGGCGTGCGCCTCAGGGCGGCCCTTGGGGCTGGATCGCCCGAAGCGGGAACCCGCACGACAGGCGAGACCCGCCTGTCCCGGAAGGAGACGCTTGCAGCGCCGGAAAGGGGTATGAGCGCGCCCATACCCCGCCCTGCGCAAGCCGTGGGCCGGAACTTAAGGCTCTGGCAACCCTACGCTTTGCCGCTTCTTTAAGGCAGGCGTGTCACACACTGTCCCCATGATGGGCGCTAAAGAAGTTGGCGGCCGGGACGAGCGGGAAGGCGCGCAAGCAGCGCTGGCCTTGCTCGATGCGGCGGTCGCGCGTGAGGACGCGCCAGATCGGCTCACCTGGGCCGATCCACGCCGTGCAATCGCCGTGTTCGGTCAGGACATGCGCGGCCGGCCGTTGCACACGCTCTTTTCCGCCGATGTTCTGGCCGCACGCACTCGCCTGCGCGCAGCCGCGCGGGCGGCGCGCGGACCCTATCGGGTGCTTTTGCCCCTCGCCCATGCGCCAGAGCGCATGGTGGAAGAGCGCGGCGACTTCTCCGATGAAGCCTCTGCGCCTCTTTGCGTCTTCCGCCCGACCGGCCGGCGCGCGCCCGTGGCGCATGCAGAACAGAACGCCGAGGGCGTCGCCGACGCGCTGGCCCAGGGCCGGGTGGCGCTGATGTTTCAGCCGGTCGTGCTCGCCGGCAGCCGCCGGATCGTGCGCCATGAAGCGCTGTTGCGCTTTCGCGAGGCGGACGGGCGGCTTTCGGCGCCGGGAGCGCGCATCGAGGCGGCCGAACGGGCGGGCCTTGTTGGGGCGCTCGATCTGGTGGCGCTCGATCTGGGACTGAGCGCGCTGGAAGCCCGCGAAGATGTTGAGCTTTCGGTGAATGTCTCGGCGGGCACGATCGCGGACGCCTCCGCCGCCGAAGCCTATGCGCGCCGCGTGGTCCATGCCGGCATGACGGCGCGCCGCCTCACGGTGGAAATCACCGAGACCTTCGCGCTGGAAGACATCGAGCGCTGTGCGGCTTTCGCCAACAAGCTGCGAGCCGCCGGCGCGCGCCTGGCGCTGGACGACTTCGGCGCCGGCTACACGAGCTTTCGCACCCTGAAGGCCTTGCCGCTGGATGAAGTGAAGATCGATGGGGCCTATGCCCGCGATGTTGCTGAAAACCCGGCCAATGCGGCCTTCGTAAGGGCGCTGAACGAGCTGGCTGTGGCGCTTGGTCTGGAGACGGTGGCCGAGCAGGTTGAAACGCCGGAGGCCGCCGAGGCGCTGAAGGCCATCGGGGTCGACATGCTGCAGGGCTATCTGTTCGGCGCCCCGTCGACCGGGATGCGCATCGCGGCCTGAGCGTCACAGACAGCCCCCTTGCGCGGGCTGTGGGCTCCCCGTAAGCGGGCAGGCGCTGTCTCGGGGGAGCGGGCGCCATGAAACTGATGTCGGCCAACGCCAATCTGCCGCTCGCGCGTGCGATTGCAGATTATCTGGATGCGCCGCTGACGCGGACGCAAGTCAAGCGCTTCGCCGATCAGGAAATCTTCGTGATGATCGACGAGAACGTGCGCGGCGAAGATGTCTTCGTGCTGCAAACGACCTCGGCCCCCGCCAACGATCACCTGATGGAACTGCTGATCTGCATTGATGCGTTGCGGCGGGCTTCCGCGCGGCGGATCACAGCCGTGATTCCCTACTTCGGCTATGCCCGGCAGGATCGCAAGACCGGCGGGCGCACGCCGATTTCAGCCAAGCTCGTGGCCAATCTGATCTCCACCGCCGGGGCAGACCGGGTGCTGACGGTAGACCTTCACGCGGGCCAGATTCAGGGCTTCTTCGACATCCCGACCGACAATCTCTACGCCACCCCGACGCTCGAATCCGACATCCGGATGCACTACCAGCCGACGGGCGAGCTGATGATCGTCTCGCCGGACGTGGGCGGCGTGGTGCGCGCGCGCGCCTTCGCCGAGCGGCTGGGCGCTGATATCGCCATCGTCGACAAGCGTCGCCCCAAGCCGGGCGAGAGCGAGGTGATGAACATCATCGGCGATGTGGCGGGGCGGCGCTGTATCCTGTTCGACGATATCGTGGATTCCGCAGGCACGCTGTGCAACGCCGCCAAGGCTTTGATTGATAAGGGGGCCGTCTCGGTCTCTGCCTATGTCACCCACGGCGTTCTCTCGTCGGGCGCAGCGGCGCGCGTGGACGGGAGCGTCCTGAAGGAGCTCGTCGTGACCGATACGATCCAGGCGAGCGCGGAAGTTCAGGCCTGCGCCAAGATCCGCATCGTCTCCTCCGCCCGCCTGATCGGGGAGGCGATCCGCCGGATCGCCAATGAAGAGAGCATTTCGAAGCTGTTCGACTAGAGCGCCGGCGCCGGCCAACCGCGCCGGGCGCAGGCCGCCAATACGGTGTTGCGCAGCAGGCAGGCGATCGTCATCGGCCCGACCCCGCCAGGCACCGGCGTCAGCTGGCCGGCGACCTCAAGGGCCTCCGCAAACGCCACATCGCCGACCAGTTTCGTCCGGTTCTGTCCGGTTTGGACCCGATTGATCCCCACATCGATCACGCAGGCGCCCGGTTTGATCCAGTCTGCGCGCACCATTTCGGGCCGGCCGACGGCGGGCACGAGGATGTCGGCGGTCCGGCAGAGGGCGGATAAGTCGCGCGTGCGTGAGTGGGCGAGCGTGACGGTGCAATCCTCTGCCAGGAACAGAAGCGCCGCCGGCTTGCCCACCAGGATAGAGCGGCCGATCACCACTACATGACGGCCCGAGAGCGCCCCCAGCGTGCGGCGCGCCAGGATCACGCAGCCCTCCGGCGTGCAGGGCCGCAGGCCCGGCCGGCCGAGCACGAGGCGGCCGGCGCTCGCCTCTGTCAGGCCGTCCACGTCCTTGGCGGGATCGATGCAGGCGATGACGGCATCCGCGTCGAGGCCCGGCGGCAAGGGCAGCTGAACGAGAATGCCATCCAACGCCGGGTCGGCGCTGAGCGCGCGCACGGCGGTTTCCAGCGCGGCCTGAGGCGTGTCTGCGGGCAGGCGCAGCTCGCGGCTGACCATGCCGGCGGCCTCTGTGCGGCGGACCTTGTTTTTCACATAGACCTGGCTTGCCGGGTCTTCGCCGACGAGCACGACGCAGAGCGTCGGCTGGCCCGGCAGGCCGGCGACGGCTGCCGCGATCTCGGCGTCCAGCGCCTCGGCAATGGCCTTGCCGTCGATCAGGGCGGCGGTCATGGCGCTAGACGTACTGCGGCAGGAAACGGTCCAGCACGCGCTGCAGGAACATCAGGCCGATCAGCAACACCACCGGCGACAGGTCCACCCCGCCAAGGTTCGGCACGATGCGCCGGATCGGCCGCAGCGCGGGTTCGGTCAGGCGATCGGTCACATCCGCGATGGTGGCGACGAGCCGGTTGCGGGTGTTCACCACATTGAACGCGATCAGCCACGACAGGATCGCGCCGATCAGGATCACCCAGATGTAGAGCCCGATCACCGTGTCGAGCAGCCAATGCAGGAGATCCATAGCCAATCCTCAAGCGTGGGGGGAAACGCACGTCGGCTTCTAGCCCGCGCCGGGCGCCGGGCTCAAGCGCGGCAGTCAGGCCGGCGTGGCGTCCGCTTCAGGCCTCCCTCCCCCCGGCGCATGCCGGGATGGGGGGCGCCGGAAGGGGCAAGACCTCACCCCGCCAGCACGATCTTGCCGACGACGGACGCGCTTTCGAGCATGCGGTGGGCCTGCGCGGCTTGCGCGAGCGGAAGGACGGCGGCCACCTCCGGCTGGAGCAGGCCGGCCTCCAGCCCCGCCATGAGGGCGGCAAGGTCTGTGCGATAGGCCTCGGGCCGGCTGTCGCGCCCGGTCTGGACATTATAGCCGACCGCGCCCTTGCTCGCCTGAAACAGCGACAGCGAGTTGAGGCTGGAGGCGAACAGGAGATCAAGAAAGGCCAGCGGCCGGGCCTTGCCGCCCTTGGTGGCGTCATAGGCGCCATAGACCACGCCCACGCCCCCCGGTCGCAGCGCCTTCAGCGTCCGGGCGAAATGCGATCCGCCAAGATGATCAAACGCGGCCGCCACGCCGCCGCCGGAGAGCGCAAGCGTGCGGGCGAGGAAGTCTTCGGCGCGATAGTCGATCGGGGTCGCCCCCTTGGCTTCCAGAAAGGCGTGCTTGCCCTTGGAGGCGGTGCCGATGGCCTTGGCGCCGGCGGCGCGGGCGAGATCGAGCAGGAGGCTGCCCACACCGCCCGCCGCGCCATGGATCAGCACGCTTTCGCCTGCGGCCGGGCGCGCCAGCCGGTGAAACATCTGCCACGCGGTAAGGCCGTTCATCGTCGCCGCCACGATCTGGGCCGCCGGCATGCCCGTGGGCGCCGGGGCGAGCCAGCGCGCATCCACGTTGCGCGCCCGGGCGTAGGAGCCCGTCACCGTCACCGCCACGACCCGGTCGCCAACCTGGGCGAAGGCCTCCGCTCCCTCCCCCAGCGCCTCCACCACGCCCACGAAGTCATAGCCGGGCACAACAGGCGCTTTCACGCCCGGATAGAGGCCCGCCCGCATGACAATATCGGCGTAGGCCACGCCCGACGCCTCGATCCGCACCTGTGCCTGCATCGGGCCGGGCGGCGGCAAGGGGCTGTCCTGAAGCGTGAGCGCTCCCGACGGATCGAGCAGGATGGACTGGGTGCTGGTCATGGCCGCCATGGTTTCGGGCTTGAGCTGGATTGGCAAGGGGGTTCTGGCTGCGGCGCGCCTCCCCCCGGCCGCCTCCCCCCGGCGCAGGCCGGGGGCCAGATTATCAAGCGCAGCGCTCCATGATCTGGGTCCCGGCCTTCGCCGGGATGGGGGCTCTGGCGTCGCTGCGCGGGGTCGCCTAGCCTGACGCCAGCGCCGCGCCAGTCGGCGCGATGGGGGGACAGCCATGCCGCGTCGGATCGTGCTCAATCGCCATATCGCGGGCGCGCCGAGCCCGGACGACTTCCGGATCGAGGCGTTCACGGCCCCGCCGCTGGCGGAAGGCCAGTTTCGCGCCCGCGCCATCTGGGCGAGCGCCGATCCCGGCACGCGCTCGCGCCTTTCCGGCGGGGCGAGCTATGCCGGCGCGCTGAAGCTTGGCGAGGTGATCGACGGCTTCACCGTCAGCCAGGTGGTGGAAAGCCGCAATCCGCGCTTTGCCGAAGGCGCGCTCGTTGCGATGGGCGGCGGCTGGGCGGAGGAGGCCGTGTTTCCCGGCCGTGGCTACGCCAGCCTGATCCCGGACCGGGATTTGCCCCTGTCCTACTGGATCGGGGTGCTGGGGGTGCCTGGCATGACGGCCTGGTTCGGGCTGCACCGCGTGGCGCGCCTTGCCCCCGGCGAGCGGGTGCTCGTCACCTCGGCGGCGGGGCCCGTGGGCGCCACGGCCGGCCAGCTTGCGCGCGCGCATGGCTGCATCGCGGTTGGCCTTGCCGGCGCTGCCGAAAAACGCGCCTGGCTGACGCAGACCGCGGGCTTTGCCGCCGCGCTCGACTATCGCGCGCCCGACCTCGACGCCCAGCTCGACGCCGCGCTGCCCGAGGGCTCCGACGTGCTGTTCGACAATGTGGGCAACGCCATGATCGACCGGCTGATCGGCCGGCTGCGCCCCGGCGGGCGCATCGTCGTGTCCGGCCAGATCGCCGACTACAATGTGGCGCTGGCCGAGCGCGCGGGCCTTGTGAACACCGCCCCCTTCATCACCCACCGGCTCAGGATGGAGGGGCTGGTGGTGTTTGACGATCTGCGCGCCTTCCCCGCCGCCCAGACCGCCGTCGGCGACCTCATTCGCGCCGGCAGCATTGCGGTGCGCGAGGAGCGGTTTGACGGTCTGGAGGCCCTGATTCCGGCCTTCTGCGGCCTGTTTTCCTCAGACAGCTTTGGCCGCCGCGTGGTGCGGCTCGGCCCCGATCCGGAGTAGGCCATGGCGCCCGACCTGTCGCGTTATCAGCGCATCGCCTTCACCCGCGAGGGCCGCATTCTCACCGCCACGATCACCGGGGCCAATCCGGTCAATGGCGTGGACGAGCGCATGCACGAGGAACTGGCCGACCTGTTTGTCGATCTCCAGCGCGACCCCGACAGCGATCTCATCATCCTCACAGGGGCGGGCCGGGCCTTCTGCGCGGGCGGGGATCTGGCGTGGTTTGACGAGCAGATCGCCCACCCGGAACGCTTCCGCGCTATCGCCCCGGACGCCAAACGGATCGTCTCGGGCCTGCTGGACCTTGAAAAGCCGATCCTGTGCCGGCTGAACGGCGCAGCCGCGGGCCTTGGCGCCACGATCGCGCTGCTGTGCGACGTCATCATCGCCGACGAGGCCGCCCGCATCGGCGATCCGCATGTGAAGGTGGGTCTTGTCGCCGGCGACGGCGGGGCGGTGATCTGGCCGCAGCTCGTGGGCTTCGCCAAGGCGAAGGAACTTCTGATGACCGGCGATCTGCTCACCGCGCAGGAGGCGCTGGCGCTGGGCCTGATCAATCAGGTGGCCGCGCCCGGCGGCCTCGACGCGGCGGTGGCCGCGATGGCGGGCAAGATCCTGTCCAATCCGCGCTGGGCCGTGCGCTGGACCAAGACCGTGATGAACGCCCAGCTCAAGGCCATCGCCGCCCACAGCATGGACGCCGCCGTCGCCTATGAAATGCTCTCCAACATGACGCAGGACCGCGCCGAAGCCGTGGCCGCCTTCAAGGAGAAGCGCGCGCCGAAGCTGACGGGGGAGTGAGGGCTGGTATTACTTTTGCCGATCTGGTAATACCGCTTCCAATGAAGCACACGATCACATCCAAAGGTCAAGTGACAGTCCCGAAGGTCTTCCGGGATCGCTTTGGGCTGGGGCCGGGCGGGCACGCGCATTTTGCCGTGAATGATCGCGGCGAGCTCACTTTATCGGCGCAGAACAAGACCTCGCTCCAGGACCGTCTCGCGGCCGCGCGGGCAGGCCTCGTTCAGGACGGCCTGACGACCGACCAGTATCTGACCTTCGTCCGGGGCGAGGATTGAGCGTTTTCGTCGACACGAACGTGCTGATCGATGCGCTCTATCCGGAATCCGAATGGCATGCGTGGTCGAGCGCTGCGCTCGCGCGGCACGAGAACGGCGGCCTCGCGGTTACCAGCATCGTCGTGGCCGAGCTTGCAGGCCGCTATGCGACCCCCGCAGCACTGCAAAACGGCCTGACTGCGTTGGGCGTTGATTGGGTTCATACCAGTCTGCCTGGGCTTCATCGGGCGGCGGAGGCCTTCAAGGCCTACCGCGGCGCCGGCGGCCCACGCACGACCATTTTGCCTGATCTTCTGATTGGCGCGGAAGCGGCTGTCCGCGGAAAGCCGCTGCTCACGCGCGATCCTCGCCGCCACCGCGCCTATCTGCCAGAACTGACGCTCATCGCCCCAGACTCCGCCCCATGACCCATTTCAGCGCCGAACCAGACCACATCACCGCCCTGCGGGCCCAGTTGCGCCGCTTCGTGGCCGAAAAGGCCCCGCGCGAGAAGCGACGGCTCTGGGACCAGACCCATTCCTGGCCGCGCGACCTTTATGAGGAGCTGGCCGCCATGGGCCTGATGGGCCTGACCGTGCCGGAGGAGCATGGCGGGGCGGGCGTGGACATCGTGGCCGCCGTGGCCGTGATCGAGGAGCTGGGCCGCGCGGGGGCCTTCCTGTGCGGGCCCTACATCCACTGCGCCTTCTATGGCGGCATGAACATCACCGAGAATGGCAGTCCGGAGCAGAAGGCTACGCTTCTGCCGAGGCTCGCCCGCGGCGAGCTTCTGTTCGCCTATGGCCTGTCGGAGCCCGATGTCGGCGGCGATCTCGCCAGCGTCGCCACCCGCGCCCGGCTGGAGGGCGACGAGGTGGTGGTCACCGGGGCCAAGCGCTGGTGCACCGGCGCTGATTTCGCAGACTATATCTTCTGTCTCGTCCGCTCGGATGAGGCCGCGCCGCGCTACCGGAACCTGTCGTTCGTCCTGATCCCGCCATCGGCCCGGGGCGTAAGCCTTCAGCCGATCAACCACATCAATCTGCGCTATACCGCCTCCAGCGACGTCTATTTCGACGAGGTGCGCGTGCCGGCCGCCAATATCGTGGGCGGGCCGCAGATGTGGAACCAGGGCTGGAAACTGCTCGCCGGCCGGGCGCTGGACGTGGAAAAGATCGAGGTGGCGGCCGCGACCTTCGGCATCGCCCAGGCCGCCGTCGAAGACGCCTTCGCCTACGCCCACGAGCGGGTGCAGTTCGACAAGCCCATCGGCGCGCATCAGGCGGTGCGCCATGCGCTGGTTGCGGCCCGCACCAAGCTCGAAGCCTGCCGCCATATGCTCTACCACGCCGCATGGCTGGCCCAGAGCGGGGCTCCATGCGCCGTCGAGACCTCCATGGCCAAACTCTTCATCGCCGACACCGGGGTGGAGATCGCGCTCGCCTGCCAGCAGGTGATGGGCGCTTATGCCCTCTCCGACGCCTATGACATGGAGCGCCACGTGCGCGATCTGCTCGGCATGCCGATCGTGGGCGGCAGTTCCAACATGCAGAAGAACAATCTCGCCCGTCTCTTGCGCCTTCCCGACTAAAGGACAGCAGGGAAACGGCAATTCCCCAGCAGCGGTGTGCTCTCGGGTAGTCAAGCGCGCGATAAAGGGGCATTGTATCAAAAGAGCCACAAATGGTCGCCAGTGGAGGACGCCTGAATGCCCGATCTTGGGTCCGCTGGTTTCGACGCCGTCACACGAGCCAGTGCGCTTCGGGGCGATGTTGCGCGGCTCGCCGCCGAGGGGGTTCGGCTGCGCCGCCTGAGCCCGGAGCTTGTGGAGCTTCTGCGCGGTTCGGGTCTGTTTCGCATGCTCGTCCCGCGCGAGATCGGCGGGCACGAGGTGGCGCCCCAGGTGCTGGTCGATGCGATCGAGGCGGTCGCTGAATCCGACGCCGGGACGGCATGGTGCATGATGATCGGCGCCACCACGGGGCTTACCGCCGCCCTCCTCGATCCCCAGGCCGCAAAAGAGATTTTCGCCGATCCCGGCGTCATCACCGGCGGCGTCTTCGCCCCGGATGGGCGCGCCGAGGACGAGGGCGACCATTACCGCGTCACAGGCGCCTGGCGCTGGGCCACCGGCAACACTCACGCCACCTGGATGGCCGGGGGCTGCCTCGTCATGGGGCCGGACGGACCACGCATGGGCGCCAATGGCGTGCCGGAGAACAGGATGGTGTTCTGGCGCACGCAAGACTGCACCCTGACCGACACCTGGAACACGATCGGGCTGGAGGCCACCGGAAGCTACGACATGGCGGTGCGTGATCTGCGCGTCCCCAAGGCGCGCTCCGTGTCGTTGATGACAGACCGGCCCTGGGCCACGGGCGCGCTCTATCGCTTCCCCAGTTTCGGTTGCCTCGCCATCGGGATCGCAGGCGTGGCGCTGGGCAATGCGCGCGCGGCCCTGCGCGATCTGGCGGACCTGTCGGGCGCCAAGCGGCCGAAGGGGTCGCGCAAGACCCTTGGCGAAAAGGCCTACGCCCAGCGCGATTTCGCCATCGCGCAGGCCCGCCTGAGCGCGGCGCGCGCCTATCTGCGCGAGGCGATCGACGCGGCCTGGCAGGACGCTCTCGCCGCACGCGAAGTGACCGGTCAGGCGCGCGCCGCCATTCGGCTGGCAGCGGCCCACGCCACGCGCGAAAGCCTGTTTGCAGCACAGACCGCCTTTGATCTGGGCGGCGGCTCGGCGGTCTATCTCGATAGCCCCCTGCCCCGCCGGCTGCGCGACGCGCAGGTCGCCTGCCAGCACATGATGGTGGGCCATCCGGTCTATGAGGCCGCCGGGCGCGTCTTCATGGGCCAGCCGGCGCTGGACCCCAGCTTCTGAGCCGGGAGGCTTCGCGCCGGGCCCTTGCTGGTGTAGCAGCCTGACGCGTGACCGAGCCCGATCCTGCCAGCGTGCGCGCGCCCGAGGAGGCCGAGGGCCAGCGCCTCGACAAATGGCTCGCCGATCAGTTCCCGGCCCTGTCGCGCGCGCGGCTGAAGCCGCTGATCGAGAAGGGCCGCGTCTGGCGCGACGGTGCGCGCCTCACCGATCCGGCCGCCAAGGTGCGCGCCGGCAGCCTTTACAGCCTCGATCTGCCGCCGCCGCAGGCCGCCGAGGATGATCCACAGCCCGAAGCCATCCCCCTGACGATCCTGCATGAGGACGCCCACGTTCTGGTGGTGGACAAGCCGGCCGGCCTGTCGGTGCATCCCGCGCCCGGCAACTGGACAGGCACGCTGGTGAATGCGGTGCTTGCCCATTGCGGGGAGAGCCTGCGCGCAGTCGGCGCGGTGGGGCGGCCGGGAATCGTGCACCGGCTCGACAAGGAGACGTCGGGCGTGATGGTGGTGGCGAAATCAGCCTTCGCCATGACCTCGCTTGGCCGCCAGTTCCACGACCGCACCGCCGAGCGGCTCTATCGCGCCTTCACGGTCGGCGCCCCGCCCAAGGGCGAGGATCGCGTCGTCGCGCGGCTCGCACGCGATCCCCACGATCGCAAGAAGATGGCCGTGGTCCGCGAAGACGCCGCCGCCGGCAAGCCGGCCGCCACCCAGTATCGGGTCGTGGCGCGCTTCGCCTTGGGCTTGGGCGGGCAAGCGGGCCCTGCGGCCTGCGAGATCGCCTGCCGGCTGGAGACCGGGCGCACCCATCAGGTGCGGGTGCATATGGCCCATGTCGGCGCGCCGCTGATCGGCGATCCGGTCTATGGCGGAACGCGGCCCGCCCGCGCGCTGGATCTGGCCTTGCCGGAGACCGCCCGCCTGAGCCGTCAGGCGCTTCACGCCGCCACGCTGGCCTTCACCCACCCGGAGACGGGCGAGCGGCTGCGGTTCGAGACCGACCTGCCGGAGGACATGGCCAGGCTGCAGGCCGCGCTCGCCGCCCTGTGACGCAGCGCGGGTTCAGCGCCGTGTCGCGCGCACGCTCACCTGCACCTGCACCGCCCGATCCACCCATTCAGCGCCGGGGTCGCTCTCGCGGCCCATGCCGAGCGCGATCCGGTCGAGCGTGGCGGTCCCGCGCATCGTGGCCACATTGCCGGCGATGGTGAGGGTGAAGGGCAGCTTCACCGGCACGGTCTGGTTCTTCACGGTCAGGCGCCCGTCCGCCTCATAGCGGTTGGCGCCCAGCGCGCGGATGGCTGTCGTTTCAAACCGGGCGTTGGGGAAGGCTTTGGCGTTGAACCAGTCGGGCGCGGGCAGATTGTCGTCGGGATCTTTCTGGCCGGTGCGGGCCGTGCCCGTCGGGATCGTGACCACCGCGCGCGAGGCGCCAGGGCGCGCCGGATCAAACCGGATGTCGGCGGTGAAGCTGGCGAAGGCGCCGTTCACCGCCGCCCCCGCCCAGCGGGTGGAGAAACTGATCCGGCTCTGGGCCGGATCGACCACCCATTGCGGCGCCGCTGCGGGCGGAGCGGCCGGCCGGGGAGCCTGCGCGAGGGCGCCGAAGGGCAGCGCAAGCGCCAGAGCCGCCGCGCCAAATCGAACCATCATGCCGAACGCGCCTTCAGGAAGGGCAGCATGCGCGCCAGCACGCCGTCCTTGTCGATGAAATGATGCTTCAGGGCTGCGCCCACATGCAGGCCGAGCAGCACGATCGTCGCCCAGGCCAGGGCGGAATGCGCGCTTTCTGCGGCCTCATTGACGGCCTTCTTGCCCTCCAGATCGGGCAGGAAGGGCAGCTTGGGCACTTCAAACAGGCCAAACCACAATGTGGTGACGCTGTAGGGCGCAGTCGACACCAGCACCCAGCCCGAAAGCGGGATGCCGATCATGAGGGCGTAGAAGCCCACATGGGTCAGGCGGGCGGCGGCGATCTCCCAGCCTTTCATGCCGGGCGGGAGGGCCGGCGGCGGGTGGGCGAAGCGCCACACCAGCCGCACAAGGCTGAGCGCCAGGATGGTGAAGCCGAACGACTTGTGCAGCTGAAACATCTGGAAGGCCTGCGCGCGGGGCGTGGCCTCATCCGTCATGACCCAGCCGCCGAGGATCTGGCCCACGATCAGGGCGGCGATCAGCCAGTGCAGGCCGATCGCAACGCCGGTGTATCGGTCGGTCTCTTGCGCCATTGCGGCCCTGCCCTCTCGCGACCCCGCCCCTTCCGTCAGGACGCGGGCTTCTGGACGAACTCGGTCTCCACCACGATCTCGGTCTCGTCGCCAATGAAGGGCAGCCAGTCTTCCACCCCGAACTCGGAACGCTTGATCTTCGCCTTGGCCGCAAAGCCGAGGCCATAGCGCCCGCCGGCGAAGCGCAGCGGCTGGCCGCCGTAGAAGGACACATCAAACGTCACCGGCCGCGTCACGCCGTTCAGCGTGAGATTGCCGGTCATTTGCCCGGTCGTGGGTGTCGCCTGGGTGAGGCTGGTCGAAACGAAGGTGATCTTGGGGTGAGCGCCGGCGCCGAGCGCATCCTTGGCGATCTTTTCATCGAAGCTGCGCCCGCCCTGTGCGTCGCGGTGGCCGGTGTCCACCGAGGCGGCGTCGATCGCCATCGACACGCGCGAGGCGGTGGGCGTGGTCGGGTTCACCGTCAGCGTGCCCTCGATCGCGCTGAAGCGGCCGGTATACATCGACAGCCCCATGTGGGAGAGCCGGAACAGCACGCTGGTGTGGCCGAGATCGAGGGCGTAATCGCCCGCCGGCGCGGCCGCAAAGCTGGCGTTGACCTGGGCGTAGGCGGCGATCGGGGCGGCGACAGGGGCGGCGATCACGGCCGCGGCAATCAAAAGGGCGCGCATGGTAGATATCTCCTGGGCACACCGCCTCGCCATGGAGGCGGCGCGGCACTAGATGCCTTGTAGCCGCCCGGAGCAAGAACGCGAAGCGGCGATAGCCCTTGTTCACGAAACACTGTTTTAGAGAGACAGAGCCGCCCGCAGAGCGGTGAGATGGGCCCCAGGGAGAAACGCTGATGGGATATCAGGCCCCCGTGCGCGACATTCGGTTCGCGCTGGAAGAGGTGGTGGCTGTCGATTCGCTGAAGGCGACCGGCGCCTTCCCGGAATTGTCGCTCGATCTCGTAGACGCCATTCTCGATCAGGCCGGGGCTCTAGCGAGCGACGTGCTTGCCCCCCTCAACGCGCCCGGCGACCGGATCGGCGCCAAACTTGATGGCGGGTGCGTGATCTCGCCGCCGGGTTTCGCCGAGGCTTATCAGGCGTTTGCCGAGGGCGGCTGGCAGGCGGTGCCGTTCGATCCCGCGCACGGCGGCATGGGTCTCCCGCGCGCGGTGGCGCTGGCGGTGCATGAAATGATCCACGCCGCCAACATGAGCTTCGGCCTTGCGCCCATGCTGACGCTTGGCGCGGTGGAAGCGCTCGCCGCCCATGGCACGCCGGAGCAGCAGAGGCTCTACCTCCCCAGGCTCGTTTCGGGCGAATGGACCGGCACGATGAACCTCACCGAGCCGCAGGCCGGCTCCGACGTGGGCGCCCTTGCCAGCCGCGCGATCCCTCAGCCCGACGGCTCGTTCCGCATCTTCGGCCAGAAGATCTACATCACCTGGGGCGATCACGAGATCGCGCCCAACATCATCCATCTGGTGCTCGCCCGCCTGCCCGATGCGCCGGCGGGCCCCAAGGGCGTGTCGCTGTTCCTGGTTCCGAAATTTTTGGTCAATCCAGACGGCTCGCTCGGAGAGCGCAACGACGTCTCATGCATCGGGCTCGAGCACAAGATGGGCATCCACGCTTCGCCCACCTGCACCATGGCCTATGGCGAGGGCGGCGAAGGCGCGATCGGCTGGCTGATCGGGGAGGAGAACAAGGGCCTCGCCCATATGTTCACCATGATGAACTCCGCCCGGCTGAACGTGGGGCTGCAGGGCGTGGCGGTGGGCGAAGCCGCCTTCCAGAAGGCCTTCGCCTATGCCCAGGAGCGCAAGCAGGGCCGGGCCGAGGGCTGGACGGAAGCCGGTCCCAGCCCGATCTATCACCATGCCGACGTGCGCCGCATGCTGATGACGATGAAAGCCCGCGTGAGCGCGGCGCGCGCCATCTGCTACGCCACGGCCGTGGCCGCAGACCTCGCCCATGTGGCCGCCGAGGCCGAAGACCGCGCCGCCGCCAAAGCGCGCGAGGAATTGCTCACGCCCATCGCCAAGGGCTGGTCAACCGACATGGGCGTGGATGTCGCCTCGCTTGGGGTTCAGATCCACGGCGGCATGGGCTTTGTCGAGGAAGGCGGGGCCGCCCAATACTATCGCGACGCCCGGATCGCGGCGATCTATGAGGGCACCAACGGCATTCAGGCGATCGATCTGGTCGGCCGCAAGCTGACGATGGAGGGCGGCGCCCCGGTCCGCGCGCTAATCGCGGAGATGCGCGCCACGACGGAAGACGCCATCGCCTCATCCAACGAACAGGTGCGCTGGATCGGCGCGCGGCTTCTTGCGGCCATCGACGTGTTCGAGGAGGCGGCGGAGTGGCTGATCCGGGCGCAGGCCGGCAATCAGAAGCGCGATGCGCTGGCCGGCGCCACGCCCTTCCTGAAGCTCGCCGGCGACGTGACGGGCGGCTGGATGCACGCCAAGGCAGCCCTGGCCGCCCAGCGCCACCTGAAGGAAAAGACCGGCGATCTCGGCTATTACGCGAGCAAGATCGCGCTTGCGGGCTTTTTTGCCGAAAACATCCTCGCCCAGGTTCCCGGTCAGCTGGCCGCCGTGACCGCCGGCTCGGACGTGCTGTTCGAGCCGCAGATGGAGGCGCTGGCGGGGTGACGAAGGGGCCGCTGGCCTCTATCTCATCGCCATGAGCATCGCAGCGCGCCTGGCGGACCTGAAAGACGATTTCTCCTTCCTCGACAGCTGGGAGGAGCGCTATCGCCACATCATCGAGCTGGGCCGCGCCCTGCCCGATCTGTCCGAAGCGGAGCGCATCGACGCCAACAAGGTGAAGGGCTGCGCCTCGCAAGTCTGGATCGTGGCGGGCCGCGAGGGCGCGCCGCCCGTTCTGCGGCTGAGGGGCGATTCAGACGCCCATATCGTGCGCGGACTGGTGGCGATCATGCTGACGCTCTATGACGGCGCCGCCGCTGCAGAGGTGGCCGCGCTGCCGCCCGAGCAGGCCTTCGCCGACCTGCGCATCGCCGATGCG